>JAZSLQ010000047.1:0-31035 GCA_045535455.1 Kiritimatiellia bacterium
TGAATACAAATTTGTCTTCCTAAGACCGCTTGGCCTCCGACTTAAAATTGATATAGTAGTTGAGTTTTTGGTATGATTTTATATGAGAAAGAATAGGGTTGTTGAGTAGAATAGGTGCTATCACCTTGTCAGTCGGCTTGCGCACTGGGCGTTCTTTCTCGACGACGAGGAGGAGGACCGCCGCATACGCGTTCTCTACCCGGTGCCGCAGAGTCGGCGAAGAAAAAGCGGTAGCAGGCAATGCAAAAGCGCCACTGAATCATTTATGATAAGGACATTGACCGTTTTCTACCTGCATAGGCCGTGCCGTTCCGACGCGAAGCGGCTCTCCGTAGTCGAATACGGCCTCACCGACGCCTTCCGCGACTTCTGCCGCGAGACGTTCGACGCGAGGGGCGCGCAGGACTATCCGCCGATGAAGCTCGTCGCCGTCCGCGACGCGCCGACGCTCGCGAAGGCGCTCTTCACGAGCGGAGGCCCGAGGGGCGTCCTCACCGAGCTCGGGCGCGCCTGCTGCCTGTTCCTGATCGACGACGACCTGATGAAGATGGAGGTCGAGGGCCTCTCGCTCAGGTCGTGGCTCAAGCTGTTCTTCCACGCGATACCGAAGGTCGTGCTCACAAGGCCGGGGCATCCCGCGGTGGCGCTTCCGGCGAGACGCTGGACGAAGAAGGCCGCCGTTGTGCTCGAACAGCCCTCGCGCTACCACGAGCGCATCGTGCACCTCTTCAAGAGCTTCTGGATGCCGCGCTTTTTTATATGTTTTCTGCGTCAGAACTTTAACCTGCTTGCGGAACACCGCGAGCGGTCGTTTTTTTGGTATAATACTTGAAAATTTCAAGGAGGTAATATGTCTTTAAACATCGTAACAGAAATCGACGGCAGGGTGCAGGTAAAGAACGTCCTCATGAGCGTGAGCGACAAGACGGGGCTTGAGCAGTTCGTCCCCGCACTCGTCAAGGCATGCCCAGGCGTTAAGATCTACTCAACCGGCGGCACCTACACCAAGGTCAAGGAAATCCTCGGCGACAAGGCGGGCGATACGCTCGTTGCCGTTTCCGACTACACCGGCCAGCCGGAGATGCAGGGCGGTCTCGTTAAGACGCTCGACTTCAAAATCTACCTCGGCCTTCTCTCCGAGACTTACAACGACGCCCACCAGGCGGACCTTAAGCGCCTCTCCGCGCTCCCGATCGACATGGTCGTCGTCAACCTCTATCCTTTCCAGCAGACCGTCGCCAAGGCGGGCGTCACTCCCGAGATGGCGAGGACGAACATCGACATCGGCGGCCCCTGCATGGTCCGCGCGTCGGCGAAGAACTACCTGCGCGTCGCGTCCGTGACTGATCCGCTCGACTATCCGAACATCGTCCAGGAACTTGAGTCGCACGGCGGTTCGCTTGGCCTCGACACGCGCTTTAAGCTCATGAAGAAGGCGTTCACGCACACCGCAGAGTACGACACGGCGATTTCCAAGTTCTTCACCACGCGCACGTGGGAAGAGGTCGAGAAGACCTACAATCTCCACTGATCGGCATGAAGTTCCTCAAGAGCTGGCTTTCGGGACCCGCACTCTGGTTCGTCGGAGTCGCGGCTCTTCTCGTCGCTTGGGCCGTCATGGAGCCAGCGGCGCTCGTCCATTGCTTCGACCAGGACGGCTACTCCCCGTTCGAGCTCGCGACATTGCCGTTCTTCGCGGCAATCGTCCCTCTCGTGTGGTGGAAGTGTCCGTTTACCGGCTCGAAGCGTCGCCGCGCGATCCTCTGCCTCGCCGTCTCGCTCGTTGCGCTGATGGCGATCGTAAAGGAAATGGATCTCCACAATATGGCGCTCCACGCGCTCTGCCCTGACTATGTAGGCGAGGACGGGAAGATCATACCCGGCGTCCTGTTCAAGCCGAATGGCCAGCCGCTCTCAGGAACTCCGTTCAAGGCGCGATTCCTCACTAACGGCGCAGTGCCGTTTGGCGCAAAGGCGTTCGTCGTCCTCTACTTCGCGGCGTTCTTCGGCGTGTTTGCGGCGGGAATGCTCTATTTCGCGGTGCCATTCGTAAAGGGGGTGTTCTCGCTTAATCCTGTTGCGTGGTCGTTCGGCTGCTTCGGCGGTTCCGGTGTCCTCGTGCAGATTGCGGACCGTCTTCCCTCGTGGCTCGACCACGCTCACGGGCTCGATAAGTCCGAGGGCGCGGTGACTGCCGCGCAATCGCTGTGTACCGCGCTTGAAGAGGGCGGCGAAATGATGATCGCCATCTTCGCGCTTCTCGCAATTTACCAGTCTTGGCTAATTCATAACAAAGACAATGGGTAAGCGAGTCCTTTTCTGGGGTCGGTTCGACCACGGCTATTCCAAAACGCGCGTAAACGCCGCGGCATTCCGCGCGCTTGGCTGGGAGGTCGACTACTTCGACGTGAAGTGGTGCTGTCGCTTTGGCGACGTCGAGGCGTTTTTCCGCGGGCTTGACCGTCGGACGAGGCCAGACCTCGTGCTCGTTCCCGTCTGCCGCCAGCGCGACATAGCGGCGGCATGCAGGTGGGCGCACAGGCGCGGCATCAAGGTTCTCTTCGATCCGATGATTTCCGCATGGGACAAGAAAGTCCTCGAGCAGAAGAAGTGGAAGGCGGAAGAGCGCCGTGCAAAGCGGCTTCTCGCGTGGGAGAAGAAGATCATGGCGATGCCCGACTTCATCACGTGGGACACTTCCTGCCATGTTGATTTTGCCGCGGAATATCTCGGCGTGCCGCGCGAGAAGATGACGCCGCTTTTCACGGGTACGGACGAGGAGGTCTTCAAGCCGGTGGAGGGGGAGTGTAAAGTTGAAAGTGAAAAGTGTAAAGTTGAAAGCGACGCGCAACTCTCAACTCTCAACTCTCAACTCTCAACTTTCAAGGTTCTCTACCACGGCGCGTATCTTCCGCTTCACGGAACCGAGTTCATTGTCGAGGCGGCTCGCATGACGCAGGACCTGCCGATACAGTGGGATTTCCTCGGCTGGGGCGCGTACAAGGCATCCACCGAGGCGAAGGCGAAGGGCCTCAAGAACGTCAGGTTCCTCGAGAAGGTTCCGTATGTCAAGGTGCCCGAGGTGATTTGCGCCCACGACATAGTTCTCGGCGTGTTCGGCACGACTGCGAAGGCGGCGCGCGTCATCGGCAACAAGGTCTACGAGTGCATGGCGTGCGCAAGGCCTACGATCAACGAGTTCTGCACTGGCTATCCGCCGAGCGCGAAGGAATGCAAGGCGATAAAGTTCATCCCTGCAGGCGATCCCGCCGCGCTCGTCAAGGCCGTAGAGGAGTATCGCGCCGACTGGACGAACAAGGAGATGTATTTCCGCGAGGCGCGTGCGTTTTTCGATAACGAGCTCTCGATGAAGGTGGTGACGGCCCAGCTCGCCGACATCCTTAAGCGTATGGGAGTAAGCTGAGAAATTAGTCAAGATACTACACGGCTCAAAAAGAAAGAAATCTTAAAGATGTCCAAGAAGAGAGATCAGCTTAGGCCAATCAAGCTCATCAGGAATTTCACGAAGCATGCCGCGGGGAGTGTCCTCATCAAGTGGGGCGACACGTGGGTGCTCTGCACCGCGAGCGTCGAGGAAAAGGTTCCGCCGTTTCTCAAGGGCACAGGCAAGGGTTGGGTCACGGCCGAGTATTCGATGCTTCCATCATCTACTGGTGGCGGTCGCAAGGATCGCGACATCAAGAAACTGAAGCAAGACGCCCGCTCCACCGAGATACAGCGTCTCATCGGGCGTTCTCTCCGCGCCGCAGTAGACATGTCGAAACTCGGCGAGCGCCAGATAACGATAGACTGCGACGTTTTGCAGGCCGACGGCGGCACGAGGTGCGCGTCGATCACGGGCGGCATGGTCGCGCTCGAAGACGCCGTGCGCAAACTTCTCGCGGCTGGCGTCATTACTGAGAATCCCATAGTCCACCGCATCGCTGCGGTGTCGGTCGGCGTGTGCGATGGAAAACCGACGCTCGACCTCGACTATGCACACGACTCGACCGCCGAGGTCGACCTAAACGTCGTGATGACCGACGACGGCCGCTATGTCGAGCTTCAGGGAACGGCCGAGCACAAGCCATTTACCGAAGAATCGCTTGACGCCCTCCGCGCACTCGCGAGGAAGGGGCTCAAGCGCATTTTCGCGCTAACGCGCTGAAAGGGGTGTCATGAAGGGAAGCGTAATCACTCGCAGGGGTTTCCTGGGGGCATCTGCCGTGTTTGCGGCGCTTGCGGAGAGGTCGGTTTCAGCGGAGGATGCGCCAACGGTGTCAGAAGGGGGAATCCGCGTTCTCTTCCTTGGCACGGGCGCCTCCGGATGGGATCCGAAGTGGGCCGAGGAAAATCCGAACGCGCGTCGCCAGTCGAGTGTGCTTCTAGACGGCAAGGTTCTTATCGACTTCACGCCGTGCTCTTTCGACAAGCTTCCAAAGGACTGCCATCCCGAGGTTCTTTTCCAGACTCACTCCCACGGCGACCACTACAGCCCGAGGGCGGCCGTTAAGTCTGGCGTGAAGCGCATGTATGTCAACGAGACGTGGGCGGCGGCCGCGAAGCGCGGAGTTGAAAAGGCGGCTGAGATGCTTTCGCTGCCTGCGCCCGAGGTCATCGCGCTGCCGTTCGGCAAGGCGGTCGAGGAGTGCGGGCTCAGGATCACTGGCGTTCCAGCGAACCACAGCACTTCGCGCGTGACCGACGGCGTACTTGAGCGCACGTCGCTCTATCTCGTCGAGAAGGGCTCTGCGCGGCTTCTCTACGCCACCGACACCGCCGGGATCCCGGGCGATGCGGCGAGGATGATCGGCATAGACCCGCACATCTACCCTGACAACTACAAGTACTACCGCGAATCGTCGGCGCCGTATGTGCACGAACCCGCGCCGCTCACGGCGATTATCATGGAGGCGACGAACGGTGATCTCGACGAGGACTTCCGCATGTTTGTCCATTCGGGCGTACAGCTTGTCGCTCGCACCGTCAACATGCTGAAAAAGACCGGCCGCTACAAGCCGCCGGCAGGACAGAGGGCGTATCTCACCCACCTTGGAATCAAGTACCGCGACTGGCCAGCGGAGAAGATCAATGCGGAACTTCCGGAACCTCTCGCTGCCGCATACGACGGGCTTGAGCTGACCCTTGGCTGAGACGCAAGCGTGATACGTGGCATAATGTTGTCATGGCAAAATCGCATTTAGTTCTTGCCCTTGTGGCCGCCGTGATTCTCCCCACGGAGGCGGCGTTAAAGGGCATAGTCCTTTGGCCGCATCAGGCGCGCAGGCACCCTGAACTCTCGGCCGCCATATCGCTCGAGTATTCATACGCCTTGCCGTGCGACGTGGTCTCGGGCACGAATTCAACCGGCGCGCTCGTTTGCGACTGGAGCAAGTTCGACTCTCTCCTGGACGACATCGCCTCGCGCGGACACCAGGCGATCATCCGCTTTCGCTACGCGTACCCCGGCGAGAAGCTTGGCGGCACGAAAGGCGCGACGGCGATCCCCGCGTTCATAAAGAACTCCCCCGGCTACAAGGAGACGTTTGCCGCCAATCCCGGCGGAGACGGCCCGACCTACTACCCCGACTGGTCGTGCCCTGCGCTTGAGGATTTCACGCTCTCGTTCTATTCCGCGTTTGCCGCCCGCTACGACGCCGATCCGCGCCTCGCCTTCGTGCAGGCAGGATTTGGCCATTGGGCCGAATACCACACGAGCGGCACGAAGACCGAGCTTGGGCGCAACTTCCCCTCGATGGATTTCCAGCGCAGGTTCTTCCGCCATCTCTCGAAGTCGTTCGTCGAGACTCCGTGGATGGTTTCCATCGACGCGGCGGGTCAGGACGGGGAGCATTCGCCGGCGACGGCGTTTGCCGCGGAGGGGCTTGCCTTCGGGCTCTTCGACGACAGCTTCATGTGCAAGAAGCATGACGTAGTCGACGGAAAGGGCGGTTGGAACGAGCGCAACTGGAGGTTGTTTGGTGAAGACCACTGGAAACGCGGCACTCACGGCGGCGAGATCAGCAACTACAGCCGCCGCGACCAGCGCGAGATCCTGAACCCCGACGGACTCTATGGCACGACATGGGCGCAGGCGGCGGCAAAATACCACATGACTTTTGTGATTGCAAACGATTCGCCGCGCGGACCTTTCGCCACGCCTGAGTGTTTAAAGGAGGCTGCTCGCGAGTGCGGACCGGAACTTGTCGCAACCAATGTGGAGACCAGTGCCGACGGCGTCTCGGTCACCGTCGTAAACAAGGGTGTTGCCCCGCCGTACCACGACATCACCCTTGCCATCGGCGGCAAATCTGCCGCGGGTTCACTCAAGGGCCTTCTTCCCGGCGAAAGCCGCGTCCTCTTCGCAAAGGGCGCGCGGCTTGACGGGGCGCTTGCGCTTGTCTCCAAGAAGCTGCTTGCGCCAATTCCGCTTGTGCGCGGCGAATAGGGCTTTTCGCAGCTGAAATTTGGTATAATAGCGGCTGATGAGAAACGGACAAACTATCGCGACGATGATGGCGGCGTTGCTTTGCGCGCTGTCGATAGTCGCGTCTGCCGACGATTCCCCCCGCGCGATGGGCTATCGTCCACCACCGAGGGGCGTTGCCGTGAGGCGCGTTGCTTCCGCGCAAGGGGCGCGGCTTCTGCGTGCTTCTTCCAGAACTGCGCTTCCTTCGCGATGGGATTCGTGCGAGCATGGCTGGGTCTCTAGCGTCAAGAATCAGGGCAATGTCGGCTCGTGCTGGACGTTCGCTGCTTGCGCTGTTATCGAGACCCAGCTCCTGAAGGCGGGGCGCGGCGAATGGGATCTATCCGAGAAGAACATGGTTAATCTCCACGGCTTTGAGACGGAGTTCTACGATGGCGGCAATAACGATATGGCCGCCGCCTATCTCCTGCGCTGGGGCGGAGCCGTAGCCGAAACGAACGACGTCTATGTCGGCACAAAGAGCAACTGGACCGATTCCAGGCCGTTGATTCCTGCGCTTCGGATCCAGAACATCGTATGGGTGCCTGCCAGAAACGATGTCACCGACAATGATACTCTTAAGAAGGCAATTATGGATTATGGCGCTGTTTCGACAGCAATCCTTTGGAATTTTTCGTATGAATCCACGAGTAACTACTATTGCAATGTGGACAGTGGTGATGGCCATGCCATAACCGTGGTCGGCTGGGACGACAACTATCCGGCGAGCAACTTTAAATATATGCCAGCGGGCGATGGAGCCTACCTGATCAAAAACAGCTGGGGAACGGGCAAAGGCGACAAGGGTTATTACTGGGTTTCCTATTACGACACAACTTTCGCCATGTGGGACGGCTCGGTGTTCATTCCGGCGACGGATGACGAGAACTATGACGCAGTATATGGATACGACAAGCTGGGCTATGTAGACGTCATCACCAATGGTTTCGTGGCGGCGGCGTTCACATCCGCTTGGAATGAGGAGCTTGCAGCGGTCGGTGTCTATTCATCTACGGAAGACTGCCCTTACGAAGTGTCGGTGTACACGAATGTCATACGCACGACTTCGACCTGGAGACCCAACCCCCTCTCAGGCGGTGTGCTCGCCTGCACGGTTTCTGGCACGTTGGCTACGGCCGGATTCTCAACCGTGCATCTTCCCAGTCCAGTCAAACTCGCCGATCACACAAACTTTGTCGTAGTCTATAAGCAGAATACAACAAGCCTAGGTTATATTATAAGTTGTTCATGCGATTTTGAAGACGGGACGCCGTACTCAAGAGTGACGACCTCTTTGGGAAATACCTATTGGGGTAGTGTCAGCAGTCGTGGCAAGACAAATTGGACCGACTTGGCGACGGAAGATTGCATCGCATGCTTGAAGGCGTACACGCGCTCGACTGTCGCGGTGGCGGACACGCCCTCTGAGGTCGACGACGGCACGGCTGCGCTCGAATGGCTCGCGAACACAAATGCGACGCTTTACGCAGAGACGGCGGAGACCTTTGGCGCATTTGCCGGGCTTGTCGGCGCAAACGGTCGTTCGCTGTGGACGAGCTGGCTTGCAGGGTTTGATCCGTCTGTCGAGGGAAGTGCGGAGTTCACCGTTTCGATTGACGTTTCCGGCGGAGTGCCGAGCTTGACCTGGAGTCCCGATCTTGGTGCCGCCCGCACCTATACCGTGTGGGGACGCGAGACTCTCGGCACGGCGGATCAGTGGGAGCCGGTCAATATCGACGACATTGGCACGAGCCAGTTCAAGTTTTTCAAGGTGACTGTCGGGCAATAGGACCACTTAAAGGAGAAGAGAATGCTTGACGACATGATAAGGGCGGTGCGCGGCGCTAAGTGTGTTGCGGCGATGACAGGTGCCGGCGTTAGCACGCTTTGCGGGATACCAGACTTTCGCGGTCCTAAGGGGCTCTACAAGAATCCAGACGCGGAGAGGATTTTCGACATAGACTGGTTCGACCGCGATCCTGCAGTCTACTATCGCGGGTGCAGCGAGCTTGTCTATGGCCTTGGCGCGTTCGAGCCAGGGCCAGTCCATCGTGCGCTGAAACGGCTTGAGGACGCTGGGCACCTTGATGGAATCATCACGCAGAACATCGACATGCTTCACCAGAAGGCGGGCTCGTCGAACGTCTACGAAGTGCATGGCTCGCCGATAGTTCATCATTGCCGTCTCTGCGGAGACGAGAAGAGCTTCGACGAAATCATGGCGATGGTCAATGCGAACGGCGGTTCCGAGAAGCTTGGCGCGCCGTATGTGCCGCGCTGCAAGTGCGGTGGTGCCTACAAGCCGGACATCACGTTCTTTGGCGAGCAACTGCCGGAGATGGCGTTCATGAAGTCGCAGGAGCTCGCGATGAGGGCGGACGTGATGCTCGTTCTCGGCACTTCTCTCACCGTGTTTCCTGCGGCGGGAATCCCCCGGCTCACGCTTCAGAAGGGCGGGAAGATATTTATCGTGAATGCACAGCCGACTTCGCTCGACAAGTACGTAGCGGGGTGCTTCCCCGATCTTGCGGAATTTTCCGTCGCGATCGAAGCGGCATTTGCATAGGATTCAGATTTGCTATAATATTCCCCAATGAACGCAGAGGGCACAAAGAAGACGAGCTTTACCTACGAGCTTACGAACGACCAGCAGGAACTTTTGCTGGGCGTGATGCTGAACGGCAACTACCGCAAGCGCGAAGTTCCCTATTCCCTCTGGTCGATCGAAGGCGACCATTTCAATGCGACGCTCTACGAGAAGGAAAAGCACGGCAAGCGCAAGCTCTGCGTGCAGGGCTCGAAGGCCGAGGACTTCGTTCTCTTCGTTCTTGAGCCGCGTGTCCTCGGCGCTGCTACGCTTGGCTACGAGACGATCTTGAATCCCGATCTCATTGCGCCTCACGCCGGGAGCGACGAGTCTGGAAAGGGCGACTACTTCGGGCCGCTCGTCGTCTGCTGCGCCTACACGGACGAGGCGCTCTCCGAGAAGATGCAGGAGATGGGCGTCAAGGACTGCAAGCAGATGTCCGACAAGTCGGTCCTCACTACTGGCGCGAAACTTCGTGCGCTTCTCGGTCCGACGGGCTACGCCGTCGTGAAGCTCGGCCCCGCCGCGTACAACCGGCTCTATTCAAAGATCAAGAACATCAACCGCATGCTTGCCTGGGCCCACGGCACGGCAATCGAGGAATTGCTCGAGAAGCGCCAGTCGTGCCCGCGCGTTGTCGTTGACCAGTTTGCGCCGACAGAATCCACGATTCTCCGCGCCCTAAAGTCGCGCGGCAAGGCGATCAAGGTTGAGCAGCGCCACAAGGCCGAGAGCGACATTGCGGTCGCCGCCGCCTCGGTAATCGCTCGAGAGATTTTCCTTCGCGACATCATGAAGATGGGCGAGGAGATTTTTGGCCCGCCTGCCGAGGATCGCGAAAACGTTCCAGCTGGCTCGTCCGATCCGCGCGTTCGCGCACTCGCCGAGGAGATGGTTCGCAAGGAAGGCCCCGTCTGGCTGATGAACCACGTCAAGGCCCATTTCCAGACGACGGACAAGGTTCTTTCCGCGTGCGGCAAGTCGCGTGCCGACCTCCCGCCCGAGGGACAGGTGATTTCAGACTACAAACTCAAACAGACAAGAAAAGAGACATAGACATGATACTCGCAAACTCGTTAGTCGATGGATTCCTCGGTTCCAACTTGATGGGCCAGGGGATAGTCGCAGTCCAGCTCCTCGGCTCCGTCGTAATGCTTGCCGTCGTTCTCGGCAAGTGGAAGGAGCTAAGCTACGTGCGAATGGCGACGCGCCGGTTCGTGCGAGATTTCACGAGCGGGCACGACGCCCTTGAATACTATCTCGAGCGCCGTCCTTCGATTGGGACGGGCGTCGTCGGGATATACAAGGAGACATGCGAACGGCTGCTGAAGCTTCTCACGCCAGATGTCCGTTCTCTTCTAGTCGGCCGCCAGACGGACGGCAACGGCTCGGCCGCGCTTACTGCGCGCGAAATCGAGCTCGTGCGCGGTACGTGCGAACATGCGCTCGACGAAGAGGAAATCCGGCTCGACCACGGCATGGGCGTAATCGCGTCCGTTGTTTCGCTCTCGCCAATGCTCGGGCTTCTCGGTACCGTCTGGGGCGTGCTTGACGCGTTCGCCGAAATGGGCACTGCGGGAAGCGCCAACCTCGCGACGATTGCGCCGTCAATCTCAGCCGCTCTTGTCACGACGGTTGTCGGTCTTCTTATCGCGATTCCCGGCGTCATGGCCTACACGCGCATGAACGCGACGATCACGCAGATAAGGTCCGAGATGGAGGGCTTCGCCGACGAGCTTATGGGACGCATTGCCTGCGAGTTCCAGGGAAGGGGCGCCTGAGATGCTTAGGAGACGCAGACGGCTGCGCGGCGAGAAGCCGAAGGCGTCGATCGACATGAACTCGTTGATCGACCTGACCTTCCTTCTCCTTGTTACATTCATCGTTACGCTCCCCGCGCTCGAGCAGGGCATTTCGATAATGCTCCCGCAGGCGAAGACCGACGAGCTGCCGACGAAGAACAAGAAGGCGAACACGGTCACCGTTGACAAGGACAACGTGATCTTCCTCAACGACAAGCCGCTTACGCTCGAGGAACTCGAGCGCGATCTCATGGCGATGGCGGCCGAGGACCCCGAGGTGCCTGTCCTCGTCCGTGGCGACGAGCGCAACTCCTACGGCGACGTGATGAAGGTCGTCAAGGTGGTTTACAAGTGCAAGATTCACAGGATGGCGCTTGTGACTGTGGAGAAATAGGAGTTGGAGTTCAGAGTTGGAGTTGGAGAGCGGAGAGCAAGATTTTGTTTGGAGTTAGAAGGTAAAATGGAAGTTTGGATAGACGAGAAACGGCCTGACGTGATGAGCACGGCGAATGTCGTGCTCGCTCTCGTCATCCATATCGTCTGCTTCCTTGGCTTTTTTCTCTTTGCTCGTCTCCATTTCAAGCAGAAGGAGACGGTGATTCCAATCGACCTGACGGTCGTCGTCAACGAGAATCTTGACGGCAATGAAGACGAGCCGCCGCCGCTCGACGATCCGCCGCCGAAGCCGCCAGAGCCCCCGCCGAAAGTCGTGACATCCCCCACTCCGCCGCCAAAAGTCGACACGAAGGTCGACGCCGTCGTGAAGGAGAAGGAAAAGCCGAAGAAGCCCGAGAAGCCAAAGGAAACGCTCGAGGAGCGCATGAAGCGCATGCGCGAGTCGGTGAAGGACAAACCCGAACCGCCAAAGAAGGAAGAGCCGAAGAAGCCAGAGAAGACGAAGGAAGAGCTTCTCAAGGAACGCATGGAGAAGATGCGCAATAGCGCAAAGCCCGTCAAGATAAAGGTTCCCGACAAGCCGAGCGGGAACGGAAAGACCGAGAGGCAGACGCGCACTCCAGAGGAGATCGCGAAGTTGCTTTCGCAGGGCTACACGCCAGGCAAGACGACGCAGATCCCAAAGAGCGTGGAACAGTTTTGCGTATCGCGGATCATGCAGGCGTTAGACGCGCGCTGGCGCGAGGTCTTGCCGCGTGTCGGAGCAGAGGGGACGGTCGTCATCCTTGTGCGCGTCAACCAGCAGGGGAGGCTTGTGAACTGCCGCCTTATGGAAAGCTGCGGGGACAGGACCTCGGATGCGGCGGCCATGACCGTCGTGAAGTCCGTTCCAGCGATCTCAGGCCTCGACCGTGAGTTCATCAAGAAGTTCTCAAGGGAAGACCTGCCCATCCGTTACAAGGTGAAAGCGAGATGAGTCCACTCCTTCTTATAGCGGCGATTCGACTCGTCGGCGTCACCGGCGGAGAACTCACGACACGCGCCTACTTCGACGTGAACAACGCGAAGGTCGGCGATCCGCTCGTTCTCACAATTGACTTCGTTGGCGATGCAGACTTCACGGCGCTCCATCCGCCCGCGCTTTCCAAGCACGTTTCGAAGCAAGATTGGAAGGTCGACGATCTTAGTGCTAAGACAGAGACGGATACTAAGCGCATTGGCGGGTTCTTCAGTTCGCGCGAAGTCGCCGTCGCCAGGACGCTAACGTACCGCGTGAGACCTATGCGCGAGGGCGTTCTCTGGTTTCCAGCGCTCGAGTTCGAGTATGAGGACCCCGACGGTGCGGTGCGCAAGGTTTCGGCGAACGAGATTCCCGTTCACGCGAAGAAGGGCGAGCAGGTCGTCGTGAAGGAGCTTTCCGTTGACTCCGACAAGATGCCGGAGCCGCCTGGGCTCGCGATGGAGCCGGGTGTCGCGCTTGGCGACGACGAACTTTTTGCGTGGCGCAAGGCATGCGCGGAGCCAACGGCTGACAAGTTTGCGGAATTTTCGTTTCCTGCGGGGCGCATGAACGAGGCGACGTGCGCGATACGCGAAGGGCAGTGGCGTCGTGCGCTAAAGATATATTCTTGGCTCGAGTGGTCTGTCGGGCAAACTCCCGAGATTGAGAGCGGCATACTTGCCGCGCGTGCGCTCAAGTTCGACAACGCGGCGGCGGAGCTTCCGGTGTGGCGCGTCGTAGGTAGGCCTGTCCTTCGATATGGCTGGAAGGGCCGCGTCGGGATTCTTCTCGGCTTTGCCCTCGGCGTTTCGTTTCTCTTCTGGCTTCTCGGACGCGCCATCCGTGCGCTCGCGTGCATCGCGGTTGTCCTTCTTCTTGTTCCGGCCGCGAATGGACAGGGAATCTTCGATGAGATGGAGCGCATGATGGAGGAGTCGCGTCGCCAGATGCAGCAGCACATGCAGCAGATGCAGACGATGAGTTTCTCTATCGGTGGAGAGCAGCAGAAGCCGATCGAGATAAAGGCGTCGGTCCGCACGGAGCCGGCAGAACTCCAGGTGGGCGAACCATTTGCATTCATCCTCGCGCTCGAATCGCCAAAGTCCGCCTCGATAGGGCAGATACAGATTGCCCCGAGCGAGATGTTCGGGCTTACCGTCACGGGAAGGACAGAGAACCTGACGGACGGCGTGTCGTCGAATCCGTCAAATGTGGTAAAGCGCCTTTCGATACCGGTACGCTACGATGTGCCGTTTAAGGGCAAGCTTTCGTTCAAGGTCTCGGGCATGGTCTCCGGGCGCCAGAGGGCTGGCAACATGTCGTTCTCGTTTTCCAACAGCTTCAGTGTTGACGCGGCGCCGATAGATGTTGACATCAAGCCGCTTCCCTCGGCAGGGCAGCCCGACGATTTCAGTGGAATAATCTCAGAGGGGATGCTGCTTACGGAGCGTCTCGACGCGAAGAAGGTCGGGACAAACGACGTCATAAAGATTACGTATCACCTTGAGTGCCGCGGCTATCTGCCGAGAGGGTGGCGTCCCAATGGGGTTGCGTTTGAGATTGGGCGCGGCGAACGCAATGGCACTGTGGCAATCGAGTGGATGCGCTACTTTGTAGCGGACGGCGCGGCGGAAACGCCGCGGCTGTCGGTCGTGTACTACGACATAAAGTCGAAGACTTACAAGAAGGCGGAGACGGGAGGCACGCATGTCGAATACGAATAAGAGAATCTTCCTTTCGCCGCCGTTCGTTGGCGCGGCGGAGCGCACGGCTGTCAGGGGCGCGTTTGATTCTGGGTATGTCGCGCCGTGCGGCCCGCAGGTGGACGAGTTTGAGCGCCGACTTGCAAAGCTCGCTGGGCGCAAGTACGCCGTCGCGGTATCGAGCGGAACTGCGGCGATCGACCTTTTGATGGCGGAACTTGGCGTTGACGAGACATGGACGGTTGTCGCGCCGACGCTGACGTTCATTGCGACGGTGGGGCCCGCGTTCCATCGCGGCGCGAAACTTGTCTTTGTAGATTCTGACGCGACAGGGAATATTGATGTTGCTCTCCTTGAGGAGGCGTTGAAATCGTGTGCGGGCGCCTCGGAGAGACGCCCCTACCAGAAGCGGATCCTTGTCATCGGCGTTGATCTCTATGGCAACTGCTGCGACTATGGTGCAATCGAAAAGCTCTGCCGCAAGTTCGACGCTGTCTTCGTAACCGACGCCGCCGAAGCCGTCGGCGCAACGCGCGACGGCCGACCCGCCGGCTCAGCCGGTCTCGCTGGCATCTACTCCTTCAACGGCAACAAGATCGTCACCACCTCTGGCGGTGGCGCGATTGTGACAGACGATCGCGGCCTCGCCGATCGTGCACGAAAACGTGCGCAGCAGTCGCGCGAGAAGTGCGTCTGGTACGAGCACCGCGAAGTCGGCTACAACTATCGGCTTAGCAACATCCTCGCTTCTGTCGGTCTCGCCCAGCTTGACCGGCTCCCTACAATACTCAATAAGCGCAAGTCGAACTTCAGCTGGTACGCAAAGAACTTCAATGGCGACTTGCTTTCTCCGGCGCATGGCGCGAATCACTGGCTGACGGTTGCTGTTCTCTCTTCGCGCCGCGAGCGCGACAAGCTTTTGCGCCGCTTTGAGGCGGCAAACATCGAGGCGCGTCCCGTCTGGAAGCCGCTTCATCTTCAACCCGTCTTTGCCAAGTGTCGTGTCTTTGGCGGCGAGGTTGCTGAGGCGCTTTTCGAGCGCGGTGTGTGCCTACCGAGCGGAACTGGCCTTAAATCATGCGATTTTGCGCGGATAGCGGCGTGCTTTCATTGATGAGCGTTGGCGGCCTTTGTTGCTAAATCGCAATTTATTGTAGTTTGCGGTTGCGTCGAGCCACAACATTTGGTATCATACGCGCCATGAAACGTTTTATCAGAGCAGTTTTGCCGGCCTTCCTTTTGGCTGTGTCGGTTGGTCAGATCTATGCATTCACAAACTTTTCTACTGAGATCGCCCAATACATAGGCGAGACGCAGAAAAATGTCCAGTTCGCTTTCTCCTTGGGCATCTTCTTCCTCGGTATGGGCGCAGCGTTCTTCGGGAAGATCGTCGAGAAGAACATACGGCTTTCGACGATCATTGGTACGACGCTCTTCCTCTCTGGGCTTATCGTGACCGAAGTCGGAATCCACATGAAGTCGCTCGCGATGATTTACCTCGGCTACGGCTTCCTCATCGGGCTCGGCACGGGCGTCATCTACATTTCACCCGTGAAGACGATGATGCTCTGGTTCCCCGAGCACAAGGCGATTGCGGCGGCCTTGCCTATTATCTCGTTTGGCCTCGGCTCCACCTTGTCGACGATCCTCTTCAGCGGCATTCACTGGGGCACGCCTGGATCGTCGGTCGCCGTGTTCCAACTCAAGGGTTTCGTCGACTACGGCATCACCAATGTTTTCCACGCCTATGCGATTTTCTATGCGTTCCCGATGGTCACCGCGTGCTTCCTCCTCAAAAAGCCGAAGATTCAGGTGCAGAGCTTCGGGCATGGCATTCCCGCGCTTGAGTTCAGTTACGCCAGACTTCTGGGCGTCCCTTTCCTGTATCGAGGCGACCGCTTCTTCTGGCAGGCGTGGCTTTTCATGTTCCTCAACATTTCCGCGGGTCTCTGCCTCATTCCGCTCGCGAAGCAGATGATGAGCTCGCCCGACGTCTACGGCGACAACGTGAAGCTCATCACGTGGATCGTCGCGCTCTCGGGCCTCATGAACGGCGGCGGCAGGTTCCTCTTCGCATGGTGGTCCGACCGCCTTGCGAAGCGCATCAACATCCTTCTCATCATCCTTGCGATTTCGGCGGGCATAATGCTCGCGAGCTTCCTGCCGATTTTGATCGGCCTTGCGCTACTCGTCATCAACGCGTGCTACGGCGCGGGCTTTTCGGTGATTCCGGCGATTCTCGCAGACCACTTCGGCATGACGAACATCTCGAAGATCCATGGTGCCGTCCTCTCGGCCTGGGGTTTCGCGGGACTGGCGGGCAACCAGGCGGCGATGGCCGTCTCCAAGGCGTTCGGTGGCTACGGCGAGGGCGGTCACGGATATGTTGCCGTAGTAGCGCTTCTTGTCATCGTTTATTCGCTCAACTTTGTGAACGTCCTGTTGCTTAAGAAGACGGCTGCCTCGGCGTCCTGATTCATGGAAAAGTACGAACTCGAAGATTCTCTCAAGGAGGAGATCCGCTCCCGCACGCTCGGCGAGGGATTTATAAAGCTCGTCCAGTCGGTGCGCAGGGGCGGCGGCCGGTTCAGAATTTCGCTAAGGCCAGTCGAGATCGGCGGCGAGCGCAAGTACCAGGCCGAGATGTCCGAGGGGCGCGACGTTCAGGTGAAGAACTTCGATGCGAACGGCGCGGCGGAAGGCGTCGAGGAAATCATCGCGCAGAAGGGCGCGAGGGAGCTTCATCTCATCACTGCGACTGGAGATCTCCATATCCGTGTCACGAAGAAGGGCCATGTCCTCGTCTCGCGCTCTGCCGGCGTCGAGCGCGAGGCGACGGTGAGGCCTCACGACAGGGTGAAAAACCTGCCGCTCGCGCAATTTGATTCCGCCGCGTATCTAAAGGCCGCTGGTCTTGCCGACGGCGATGGCCGCATACGCGCGTCGATGCGCGGCAAGTACGACCAGGTAAACGAGTTTCTCAAGGTCGTTGGCGAGGTGGTCGCCCCGTGCGCGAAAGAGCCAAGCACCGTCTTTACGGCCGTGGACTTTGGGTGTGGCAAGGCGTATCTCACGGTCGCGCTCTACTTTTACCTCGTTCATGTGCTCGGCTACACCGAGGCGAAGGTTGTTGGCGTTGACAGGCGTGCCGATGTCATAGAGTCGGCGCGGAAGATGGCGGAGAAGCTTGATGTCGCGGATCGCGTCTTGTTTATTGAGTCCGACATCGGCGCGTACAATGCCGAGAGTGTCGATCTCGTAGTCTCGCTTCATGCCTGCGACACGGCGACTGACGAATCGATAGCGAAGGGCGTAGAGATGCATGCGCGCTACATCCTTTCCGCGCCATGCTGTCAGCATGAGCTTCAGAAGACGATAGGCCCACAGTCGTCGAAGCCGTTTGCTGGGCTTCTTCGCCAGGGCATACTGCGCGAGCGGATGTGCGACATTCTGACGGACGCGTTCCGCGCAATGATTCTGCGCATTCTTGGCTACAAGGTGCAGGTCATGGAGTTTGTCTCGAGCGAGGCGACTGCGCGCAACATAATGCTAAAATGCGAGTACGGCGTCAAGCCCGGCCAGCCGGGACCTGTCGGCGAATACCTCGAGCTCCGAGACTGGTGGAAGGTCGTCCCCTGGCTCGAGACGCGCCTTGCGCCGCTCCTCGAAAAGCACCTCTTCCGCTACGCATAGAAGTTGCGAGTCAAGTGGCGCAGATGCGATCTACGTAGTCGGCGTAGATTTTCTCTGCGTCGAGCTCGGATAGAAGCGAGATGAAGTCGGGCGTTGACGCTTGAACTTTCTTCGCTGCGGCAATGAACGAGCTTGGGTCCTTCGCGTCATAGACAGCGCCTGCGTTGTACTTCTCGAGAATCGCGGCGCATTCGCCGCGCAGAGACGTCACCATCAGGAGATTATGTACTGCATAGTCGCCGAGCTTGTATGGAAGACCTACGAACGTGTCGTCGGAAAGCGGTATGATGCCAATTGACGCGCTGTCGAGAAGCTTGTCGAGTTCGTCGCCGGAAAGATAGCCGTGGAAGCGGATGCGCGGCGAATTTGCCGCGAGCGCTTTCCACTCGGCTTCGCGCTCTCCTGCTCCAGCGATGTCGAGCGTCGCGTCCTCGCTTTCGAGAACTGCCTTTATCGCCGCCGAGAGATCGTAGCCGCGGCCGAAGTTCCCCGCATAGACAAACGAGAGCGGCCGCCGTTGCGCGTTTGCGCCGCTCGCTTTGCTCGTGTCTATGCCGTGGTAGAAGCGCACGTACTCTCGCGCACCGCTCGCGCGCGCGATGTCGCCGTAGGCGTCGCATACGCCTGTCACGAGGTCTGCACCTCGATACGCGCGCTTGGCGGCGCGGCGAAGGGGAAGCAGCGCTATCGCGGAAAGGAACTTTAGTGGCGCGGTGAAGATGCGCTCAAAGGTTTCTGGCCACGCGTCCATTACGTCGACAACGATCTTCGCGCCGAATTCCTTTTTCATCGCAAGCGCGGCGTCTGCCGTCGAGAGCGGAGGCATTGAGAGGACTATGATGTCGGGCTTTCCAGATTCCTTCGCCTCGGCGCGGGCGTCTGCAAGCCAGTTCGCGGCGTATGTGCGGTGGCTCGCGATTCTCTTAAACGACACGTTGCCTGAATAGGGCGGCGTCTTGACGAGCTTGAGGCGGAAGGGCGCTTCGATCTTTGAAAGAGTGCGCGGCGCTTTCTTCGCGTGGGAGAAGTCGCTTGTCCACAAGGTCACGTCGTGCCCAGCCTTCGCAAACGCCTCGGCCATGAGCCAATACCGCTGCGGACGAAAGCCCTCTGCGGGAAGGTTGTCGAAGGGGTTCTCTATCCAGACTGTCATCGGCGCGTATTATCCTAAAAAACCTCGCAGGAAGTCAAGTGACTTAAAGAGTTCCTTTTGATATAATGTTCATCAGGCGGACACAGAAAGGAAGGACGATATGGCAAGACTTCTCGACGATCCATACCTGAAGCCGTTCGAGGCGGCGATACGCGGGCGCTCGCAGCATGCGTTCGACCGCGCGGGCGAACTTACGGCGGGCAAATGCTCTCTTGCCGACTGGGCCTCTGCGCACGAATATTACGGGCTTCATCGCACGAAGCGCGGGTGGGTGTTCCGCGAATGGGCGCCGAACGCGACGAGCATGTGGCTCGTGGGCGACTTCTCCAAGTGGAAGATAGACCCTCGCTTCGAGTGCTTCAGGTTGCCGAACACCGATGTCTGGCAGTGCAAGGTAGCCGCAGGGCTTATCAAGAAGGGCGACAACTACCGCCTCGAAATGCGTTGGGAAGGGGGGCATGGCGAGCGAATCCCCGCGTATGCGCGCTACGTCGTGCAGGATCCCGAGACAAACCTCTTCTGCGCCCAGGTCTACGAGTCGAAGTACACGTGGCTCAACCCGTCTCCCGAGACCAAGCTCAAGACGCCGTTCATCTACGAGGCGCACGTCGGCATGGGCGGCGAGGAAGAAAGAGTCCACACCTACGCGGAGTTCCGCGACAATGTGCTCCCGCGCGTCAAGAAGGCCGGCTACAACGTCGTCCAGCTCATGGCGATCATGGAGCATCCGTACTACGGCTCCTTCGGCTACCACGTCAGCTCCTTCTTCGCCGCGTCCTCTCGCTTCGGCACGCCCGACGACCTCAAGTCGCTCGTCGACACCGCGCACGGCATGGGTCTCCGCGTCATCATGGACCTTGTCCATTCGCACGCTGTGAAGAACGAGCGCGACGGTCTTTCGCTCTTTGACGGAACAGACTACCAGTATTTCCATTCCGGCGTGAAGGGCTGGCACCGCGCCTGGGACAGCCGCTGCTTCGACTATGGCAAGACCGACGTCCTCCACTTCCTCCTTTCGAACTGCCGATTCTGGCTCGACGAGTACCGTTTCGACGGCTATCGTTTTGATGGCGTTACCTCGATGCTTTTCTGGAACCACGGCCTGGGCGATGCGTTCACGAACTACGGCATGTATTTCAACGGTTCGGTCGACGACGACGCATGGGCGTATCTCCAGATGGCGAACCGCGTCATCCACGAGTCACACCCAGGCGCGATCACGATCGCCGAGGACGTCTCGGGAATGCCAGGTGTCGCCGCACCTGCTAAGGACTTCGGTATTGGCTTCGACTACCGTATGGCGATGGGCGAGCCAGATTTCTGGTTCCGTCTTGCCGAGAAGGTGAGCGACGACAACTGGCCGATGGATGGCATCTTCTGGGAACTCACGAACAAGCGCGCTGAGGAGAAGGTCGTCTCCTACGTCGAGTCGCACGACCAGGCGCATGTCGGCGGCAAGACGTTTTTCTTCCAGCTTGCCGACGCCGCTGTCTACTTTGGCATGGCCAAGGACCAGCACGGCATCGAGACCGACCGCGCGGTCGCGCTCCACAAGATGGCGCGTCTCGCAACAGCTGCGCTCAACGGCGGCGCGTACCTCAACTTCATGGGCAACGAATTCGGCCACCCCGAGTGGATCGACTTCCCGCGCGCAGAGAACGGCTGGAGCTACCACCACGCCAGGCGCCTTTGGTCGCTGAGGGACGATCCGAAACTGCGCTTCAAGGGGCTCGCCGACTTCGACGAGACGATGCTTTCGGAGCTGAAGAAGTCGCGTGCGCTCTTCGGCGGCGGCGCGAGCGCGATCCCAACGAAGCTCGTTGCAAACGAGCCCGACAAGGTGCTTGCGTTCGTGCGCGGCGACATGCTTTTCGTCTTCAACTTCAATCCGGTGAAGTCGTTCGAGGACTACGGCGTGATAGTGCCGCCGGCGTCCGACTGGAAGCACGTCTTCGACACCGACGAGCCGAGGTTCGAAGGCCAGGGCCGCATCATGCCGGGGATGACTTATTCCCCGTCCCTCGTCCTCGACCGCGGCGAGCTCGTCCAGCAGATAAAACTTTATCTTCCAGCTCGGACCGCGATTGTCTTAAAGCGGACGATTTGATATAATACCCGGCACTTCAGACCTCGGACTGTAGCTCAGTTGGTAGAGCATGACACTTTTAATGTTGGGGTCGCGGGTCCGATCCCCGCCAGTCCGACCACAAGGCCGAGGAGACGTGTCCTATGAGAATCGCAGTGGTCGCCGATCGGAATCGAAGCTATGGCCGCGCTCTCTGCGAGGGCGTGGCCGCGTATGCGCTTGAGCGCGGCGACTGGACCCTCGGCCTGCTCGACAGCGACCGTCCCGTGGGGCTCAAGGGCTACGACGCGTTCATCGCACGAATCGTGAGCCCCGAGATGCTCGCAAGGCTGCGGCGGACGAACCGCCCGATCGTGGACGTCTACTGCGCGATGCCACACGGCTCCGTGGCTGGAGTCGACAGCGACCACGAGGCTGTCGGGCGCATGGCGGCGGAATACTTCATCGACCACCGCTTCTCAAGCTTCGCGTACTGCGGCTACGACGGCGTTCCGTTTTCCGATGCGCGATGCGAGGCCTTCGCCGCCCGTCTCGCGTCCGACGGATACGAGTGCCTGCGATACGAGTCGCCGAAGGCCGCGGTCGACTTCTTCAACGGACGGCTTCTGCGGCGCGAGGATCTTTCCGACACGCCGGACATGCGGAGCCTCAGGACTTTCGCGGCGAAGCTTCCGAAATCGACGGCCGTGTTCTGCTCGCATGACCTGCGCGCCTACCACTTCGCGGCGGCCGCTGCGGCGGCTGGCAGGGCCGTCCCTGACGACATCGCGATTCTTGGATGCGACAACGACACGCTTGTCTGCGCGTTCTCGCCGGTGCCGCTTTCGAGCATCGACCCGGATGCGTTCGAGGTCGGACACTGCGCGGCGGCGCTGCTGGACGACATTCTTTCCGGCGACGCGTCCGCGCGGTTCGAGAAGGTCGCGCCGCTGCGCGTCGTCGAGCGGAAGTCCACCGAGGTGTATCCGCTCGATCCGCCGTGGCTGTCCGACGCGCTCGTGTACATACACCGCCATTACTCCGACAACCTGGCCGCAGGCGACGTATACGCCCATCTCGGGCTTTCACATACGCCGATCGACAAGGCGTTCAAGAAGGCGCTCGGCACGTCGGTGCACCAGGAGATACTGCGCGTCAAGCTCGAGGAGGCGGCGCGCATACTGAAGGACGACGCGGCGGTTTCGGTCGGCGAGGTCGCGAAGCGGTGCGGCTTTGCGCGGCAGGAGCATTTCTGGCACGCCTTCAAGGGACGCTTCGGCGTGTCTCCGTCGCTCTACGCGGCGAAGGGCGGGAAGTGATTTTTTCGGCAGGGACAACAGGAGGATCGATATGACGAGAAGGGATTTTCTGTTTGCGGCGGCGGCCGGAGCTTCGGCCGGGATGCCGTGGCTGTCCGGATGCAGGGCGCTGCGTCCGTCATTCGGTGCGTCGCGCTATTCCGTGGCGATCCTCGGCGACACGCACTACGATGCCGAGCCGGAGAGCGTCTACCATTCGCACTACGACGAATCCAACAGGTGGGCGAAGGTGCAGCATGCAGAGTTCGTGCGCAACGGAGAGATGTGGCGTGAGCGATGCCCGCGCATGCTTGCGGCAAGCGCGGAACTGGCGCGTGGCGCGGATACGTCTTTCATCCTGCAGCTCGGCGACATAATACAGGGCGACTGCGACGATGCTCCGACGCACAGACGGATGCTTGACGACTGCATACGGATGCTGCGCGCCCCGTATCCGGAGGGAATCCCGTTCCTTACCGTGATGGGAAACCATGACTTCCGCGGCAAGGACGCGCGGAAGGCGTATCTCGACTTCGCCGGGCCGTTCATGTCCAACGAGGTGGAAAAGCTTTCCGGGTCGCGGCCCGGCAGCGTCGCGTATCCAGTTTTCTCGTTTCGGCTCGGCGCCGATCTCTGGGTGTTCTGCGACTTCGAGACGAAGGACCTTGAGGCGATCTGCGACACCATCGAGTCTGATCCGGGCGCGCGCCATGTCTTTCTCGTCACGCACGGTCCGTTCACGACCTTCGCCAAGACCGCCTCGCGCTGGCGGCTCGGCGGCTCGAAGGCCTGCGAGGCGATGCGTCCGCGGCTGTACGAGACGCTGTCGCGGAGGCATGCGGTCGTGCTGTCCGGCCACACCCACACGACGAATTTCTACCGCCACGAGAACCGCTTCGGGGGCTTTTCGGAGTTCACCGTGAACTCCGTGTGGTGCAGACCGGAGCTTGCGACGGATAGCCCGATCCACAACAGGCCGGCGGACTATCTCGCCGAAGCGGAACGCAAGACCGGGGGAAATGCGGAAGACCGCCGCGCCGAGATCGGGTTCTTCGCACCGGGGCTCGCGGAGTACTTCTACAGCAATGGCGCGGGACACTACCGCATGGATGTCTCAGACGACGCCGTGACGATGGCGTTCTATCCGGGCGACGCACTCGAGCCCGCCCGCAGGTTCGCGCTGAAGACGTAAACGCCCTGGGCGATTGTCATCTGGGCTCCTGATATGGTAGAATATCGGCATGAACATCAAACTGGCGAACATTGCCGCGGTCGTGGCTGCTGCGCTTGCGTGCGGCTCCGCGTTCGGCGGAGGGAAACCCGACCTTGATGGCGTTTTCGGCGACGCCAGGACTCTTGGGATCGCCGCGATATCGAGCCGCGTTCCGCTGAGGGACTTCGCGAAGGTGACGAACCGCCTTGCCCGCGCCGGATACCGGATGAAGGTGATGCCAAACGTCCCCGAGCCGGAGGTCGCTGCTCCGGAACGACGCGCCGCGCTGCTCCAGCAGGCGTGGCTCGACCCTGAAGTCGACATCGTTGTGTTCGCCTACGGCGGACAGGGGGCGATGGACGTCGTGCCGCTGCTGGACTGGGAGAAGCTTCGCGCAAGAAAGGACATGCGCGTCGTCGGTTTCAGCGACCTCACGGTTCTCGTGAACACGATGCTTGCAAAGGGCGTCGGCCATCCGTACACCGGGCCTGTGCTGACGACGCTCGGCTACTCGAACGAAGCGGCCGTCAAGCGTATGCGCGACATGATGGCGGGCCGTCCGGGCGACGTGAAGCTGCGGGTCGTCAAGGCGGGCGAGAAGCCCGTCGAGGGGCTTGCCATGGGCGGCCTGCTTGACCGCCTCCACCGTCTTGCGATGAACGGCACGCTCCCGGACTCCACGGGGCGCGTCGTGTTCATCGAGAACACGAACAGATACGCCCCGCGCACGGACGAGCTGCTTGGCGGACTGAAGGAGAAGGGCGTGTTCGACAAGGCCGCGGCGGTCGTGTTCTGCGACTTCAACTCGAAGACCCCAGCGGACAGGACGCGTGCGAAAATGAAGGAGTTCGCAGACGGCGTGCCGTGTCCGGTGTTCGCGGGCTATCCGTACGGGCACATTGCGAACACGTCGATAATCGACTTCGGACGCAAGCTTGCAATTGCGCCGAATGGCGTTCTGTCGTGGAGCCACGGCAGCACTTCCCCCGCGCGGTAGACTTTCAGGCCGTCCGTCTTGGTAAAACGCGCATTATGCGCGTTTCCTCCGGCGGGGTGGGGTGGGGGCAGGAAATTTGGCAATGCAGAAATCGTATTTAAAAATGCGAAATAAGCAGATGACAGGAGGGGGTTTGAAGTGTATAATGTTAACCGAAAACTTGGACAGGCGCTGTATGTTCAACTTCATATAACGGAGGAGTCAAAATGACGATAACTGTGCAAAAACGCGATATTTTGAGGGGGGGGGGGTACATATTATGTGTAAGGTACCCTCATACCATGCCAGCCGAAGGTTTTCGACAATCCTCCTCGGCTCGCTTTTCTGCGCGTCTGCGGCTTTCGCCGAAGTGGTGACCGAGCCTCTCGCCGGTCATCCCGAATGGGGATACACGGTTTCAGGCTTGGGCGAGAGCGGCGACGAGACGGCCGTCGTTTTCACCAACCACACCGAAACCGCGACGTGGACAGTTCCGACCGACTTGACCGATGTCCAGTTCCTCGTCGTAGGCGGAGGCGGCGGCGGCGGCGGTGGAACGTGGGGGCCGGGTGGCGGCGGCGGCGGCGTTGTCACGGGGCTTGTTTATTCGCTGACGAAAAACGCTGAAGTTGTAGTTACCGTTGGCGCTGGCGGTGATGGAGGAGCATATAACAGCAGAGGGAAATCTGGTGGCAACTCGTCGATATCTGTTGGCGGGGTGATGTATGTTACGGCGAATGGTGGCGGTACGGGGAAAACAGCTACTGATGGAGGTTCTGGTGGGTCTGGCGCTGGTGGCGGAGCCAAGAGTAGCACATCATATAAAGGTGGTTCCGCCACACAGGGAAGTTATGACTCGAATCTTGTCTCTGCCGAGAAGTTTGGTATGGCAGGTGGTGTGAACGGATCGAGTTCATATTGTAGCGGTGGTGGCGGCGGTGCAACAAAGGTCGGAGGCAATGGCTCTGGGACTTCAACCACCAATGGTAAAGGTGGAGATGGAGGTGCCGGTCTTAACTGTGATATCACAGGTTCGGATGTCGTGTATGGTTCGGGCGGTGGAGGTTCAGGGATAAAGACGAAAGGACAAGGTGGAAGTGGTGCAGGGAATGGTGCGTATGGAAATGCATCTCCTAGGTCGGCTACGGCAGGTGTTGCTAATCAAGGCGGTGGCGGTGGTGGCGGAGGCAAGATCTCTTCTCCATACAATATCGGCGCTGCCGGCGGCTCTGGCATCGTCGTGTTCCGCTATAAGGTTGCCTCGAATATTGCAGTTGTGCCGACGTTCGACTCCAAGGTCTATACGGGTGAGACGCTGACGGCGGATGTTTCGGACGGGACGGGATACACGGTCACGCAGAACAACGGTGGCATCGATGTAGGCGACTACGATGTCGTGCTGACTCTCGTCGATGGATATACATGGGATGTTGGCGAGTTCTCCGGCACTCTTACCTTTTCGATCACGCAGGCGGCGAACGTCTGGACAGTCGAGCCGGCGATCTCGAAAGGTTCGTGGACGCAGGGTGTCGACGAGCCGGGCGTCCTGACGGCGGGCGAGACGCAGTTTGGCACTGTCGCGGCTACAATCACGAAGGACGGCGGCGAGGCGACAACTTTCGGCGGTGCGCTTCCGACGGAAGCAGGAGAATATGTCGTCACTTACGCGACCGCCGCGACTGCAAACTACACCGCGCCCGACGCGGCAGAAAAATCGGTTTCGTTCACCATCTATTCTGCGGATGAAATACCGCCATACGAGCTCTCGCTTGGAGCGTTTTCGGTGAACGGCGAACGGACTCTGAGCGTTCCTTATTCGATTGCCTGCGACGTGACAACGACAAAGGCGGCTGACATCTACGTTCGCTATGCCCTTGACGGCGACGAGACGTCGAACACGGTCAAGATCGCGTCCGCCGTCGCGCTGAACGGAGGAACTGGCACAGGCACGATCGCAGACCTGAAACCGGACGCGACGTACTGGGTCGACGCATATGCCGTTGTCGACCAGGTACAGTCGGATGCGACGGCGCTTGATAGTGTAAAAGTTCCCGGCTCCGCAACGGACTTTACGGCATCTGCGACGTTTACAAACGATCCGAAGGAGTTTACGATATCAGGCTCGGTAACGCCCGGGCTCGGCACTACGACGGTCACGGTCGGGTGGTCGCTCAATTCCGACGCCTTGGACAACAGCGAGACGTTTACGTTTGCATACGGCGAGGAGGGCGCTTTCACGCGTGTCGTTCCCTACACGGACTTGTCAGACTCGCTCACCTGGCGCGTTTCTGTCGCTAACACCGTAACTACCGAGACATGGGGCGAGCAGTCGTTTTCTGGAGGACCAGATGTTTCCGGGACGAAACGGCGTCTTGATGTCGTAAACACCACTTACACATGGACAGGTGCGGGCGGTGATAATTTCTGGACGAATATCGCCAACTGGTCGGCCAGCGCAAGTGAATGCATCGGATATCCGGGCACGCGTGCGGCGGATGGATATGATCGTTCGACTGCCATCTTCACGTCTACTGCTAACGGTGCTGTGATTGATCTTGACGGAGGAACGTTCACTGGGCGGGATGAAGGCGAATCCATCAAGTTTGATGATGATGCGGGGGAAATCAAGTTTGTAGACGGAACACTTGATTTCAATTATAGCGGGTATGTGCTTGGTGCTTTTGGCACGACAGTTGTTTTTGAGAACGTGTCATCTGACAACCGTCTTACCATCGCGTCCGGTGCAACTGTAGTTTTCGAAGGTGATACGGTTGGAACATGGACATACAGACCCCGCAGTGGCTACTCAAATACAAGGCTCGTCATTAGAAACGGCACGCTTTCGAGCGGAGCCTTCGCGGCTGATACGACGATTGCATCGTCTCATACCGTTGAAATATCCAACGCGATATGGTCCATCTCCGGAAAAGTCGACACAGATCAAGCGATTGCAAATACGGTGACATTCCGTGACGGCGCTGACTATCAAGCTCGATTTGTCGCGTCTGGTGAACTCCAGCTCAAGGGAACATACGACATCGCCATTCCAAGAGGCGGACATTCTCTTGCCTCGCTTACAGGTTCGACACTTACATCGGGATCTTCCTCGGCGACATTCAGGGTGGACGTTACGGACTTTACCAGTCAAAAGAAAGTTCCGATCGCGACGTTTACGAGCACGACGGATCAGTCATCGAAATATGCGAGTAAAACGGTCAATCTTGTTGCGACGGCGGGTGGAGTCGATGTGACTGAAAAGCGCAATGCGCGGCTCGTCTGGTCGGAAGAGGACAACACGCTCTACTACCAGCAGGATTCAAAGAGCGGTTTCGTTGTAATCATTCAGTAGGCCGCCAGATGAGAAGGGAATTTGCCAGCGTTTCGGCTTCGGTCGTTCTCGCTTTCGGCGGGTATGCTGCGCCCGTGATCGTATCCCCTGCGGATTATTCACAGGTGTCGACCTTGTCGCTGTCTTTCAAGGAGATTATGGAAGACGGCTCGCTCGGACCAGACGGCAAGTTCGCTTTAAATGATCAAGGCAAGCTGGCGTGGTCGAACCCTTACTTCGGATACACCGATTACGGCAAGGAAAATTCAAAGCGTGTTGCTCAAAGACTTATGTCGCACGCCAATTCGCTCCCTGTTGCCTTGAAATGGAGTAATTCAAGCGGCGAGTGCATCGTTAAACTATGGCGCACAAGAAAAGATACGGGGGACAAGCCGCAGTTCACGGTCTCTGCGACTGGAAATTCAGCTGTGTTTTATGATCTGGAAATCGGTCGCAACTATACCTGGACCGTTACAGACGGCACCGGTACGGCTACTGGTCATTTCTTTACGATGAATGAGAGCCAGGCGCCGCGTATTCTCCTTTACGATCATGATCCCGACAGCAGCGGGGCCGACACTTCCAATACGCGTGACATCGGCGGATACCGCACGTATACAGGCGGCAAGGTAGTCAGGCAAGGGCGCATTTACCGTACTGCCGAGCTTGAATGGTGCAACCCGGTTGACGAGTCCGGCATACGCCAGGAGCTGACATATCTCAAAAATACCATCGGCATTAAGCTTGACCTGGATTTTCGCGATCATGCAGATCTGACTTCGTCGACAAAGTTAGGATATGCAGGCTCCAGTTCCAAATGGAAATGGGCGTGGAAGAACGGTTCTTACCTAAATCTTAATGAATCCAACATCGGAGCGGGCGTTCCCCGGTTGAACGTGAACAAGGCAACCGGCATTCAATTCGGCGCGTATACGACTTTGGTGCCCAGGAAATCCGGTACGACAACCGCCAACAAGAACAACCGCAAGAACGTCTGGTTCGCATTTACGAACATCGCCGACAGCGCCAAGTGGCCGTTGGTGTTCCACTGCTCCCACGGCAAGGACCGCGCCGGAACGTTCGCCCTTGTCGTACACGGTGCACTGGGAGTTCCAAAAAAGACCGCGTTAAAGGATTTTGCATATTCGTGGTTTGACAGCCCCGATGAAATCCTTAATCCGGCTGGCATTGCCGGTACCATTACGAATCTGTTTTCATATACTTCGTACAGCAGCGGCAACGATGCGGACTATCGCTTCCAGGAGCAATGCCGCAACTTTCTCGTGCAGTGCGGCGTCGATGCAGGTTTGACCGAAGCAGACGCCAAAGCCAAGGTTACGGCATTCCAGGAAGCCATGACAGAGGATGCCGAGGAGCCCGATGTCAATCCCGCTCTCGCCGCCGAGCGCGAAACCGACGGCGATACATTCTCCTATACTTCAATCTTTTTCCGCAGAAATTCCGGAGGCGGTTCACTCGGATCTGACAATGGCAGTACGCTGAGCTACATCTATACTACATCTACGACGACTTCCACCCATGCGCCCATAGGCGATTTAAACAATTATAATACCTGTCTATGCTTCTGGCCTGTGGCAGCATTGCCTTATTCCACCCCGGTCTGCGGCTATTCCAAGGTAGGCAAATTCGTCAGTTCCGGCCGTTATTCGCCTTCAAGCGTCGGGCCGTATAACTTCAAGATGTATTTTACTGGCGAAGGGCATTCAGTCGCCGACAGAACGGTTATAGAACACAGGTCGGGCGTAGGCGACTACACAAATGTCGACCTCTATTTTACTACCTACGATTCATCTAAATTAGGCGAAAAGAACATAAATGCATCATACGTCTTCACCGGAAACGCCGCGATCGAGGTCTGGGCCAATTCAACGTTGAGGGTGCGCGACATCAGGGACATGTCGCAGAAGCGCACCACAAAGGGCTACAAGGCATATCTGAAATTTCCGAAGGGGTCTTGCGATAACGCCCGTTTCGAGGCACTTGAAATAGATGGAGACGGCGAAAACCTGCTCGGCTGGTTCACTGGCGGCGAGGCGGGATCCCGCCAGTATCTGAAAGTATCCAAGTCCATTCTTCAGTTCAACGCTCCCGGCAAGACGAGCGGGGTGGCCGGCGCGCTCGGTCTTGAATTCTCGCTTGGGAGCGTAAATACGACATCGAGCGCCGCGATGCTCAAGGTCGCGGGAACGCTGAACGTCAATGCCGGCTCCTCGATTACGGTTGATGCGGGAGGCAAGTCGGCCGGCACATACAGGCTTATTTCGGCCGGAACGCTGAACGACAACGCCAATCTGACGGTGAACTCTTCTGTGGAAAACTGCGCCGACGGATGTTACGGTGTTGTCGTGCACGAAGGCAATGCAATCAATCTCGTTATATCCGAAGGCGAAGCTCCTGATGCGAACCCTGATGATATCGGCGACGAAGACGAGGGCTTTTGGGGGTATAAAGTCAAAGGACTCGGTGCTCTTGGAAACGAAACTGCCATTGTTTTCACAAACCACGCGAAGGCTGTGACCTGGACTGTTCCCGCGAATCTCGAGAATGTCAGGTTTCTCGTAGTCGGCGGCGGTGGCGGCGGCGGCGCCGACACCCATGACAGCAACACGCATGGCGGCGGAGGAGGTGGCGGCGGCGGTGTCGTTACCGGGCTTGTCGACTTCGCTGAAAACTCGATTGTTACCGTTAACATTGGCGCAGGCGGTGGCGGAGGTGTCCGCAGCACTAAGGGCGGCGCCGGCAATAAGTATGGAGCGGCTTATTCCGGCAAGGCCAGCTGCATCTCTGTTGACGGCGCAGAATATGTATGGGCCGCCGGCGGCGGCGGAGATAATGGCGCCGATTCGTCGACAAATGCCGCATTGACGAAGGGAAACGCCGGTAACGACGGCGGCTCAAGCGCGGGTTCCCGTCCCGGTCAGACGTCACGCGGCGCTGTTGTTGCGCCTCGTGTCGCTTCGGTGTCCAGTATAAAGTATGCCGATACGTCGTTTGGACGTCAGGGCGGTGCGGGATATTCGGGATCGGAGACGTTCTACGGCTATTATTCAGCGGCAGGCGGTGGCGGCGGCGCTGTGACAGAAGGAGAAACGGCTTCTGGCCCACAGGCGGCTGGCAGGGGCGGAGAGGGGGTGTCTTCCGACATTACCGGAACCGTCCGCGTTTACGGTTCCGGCGGCGGCGGCGGCGCAGTTGCCGGCGGATGCGGCGCTTGAGGCGGCACCGGTGCCGGATGCGGCAATACATCCGACGTTACCGATGCCAACTGCGCCTTGTACTTGAACGCGGTCGACAATCAGGGCGGAGGCGGCGGTGGCGGCGGCCGTACGAT
>JAZSLQ010000172.1:0-9549 GCA_045535455.1 Kiritimatiellia bacterium
TCCTGCGCTGTCACCTTCACCGTAAGCTGGTAGTCGCCCGCGACTAGCGGACGCCCCGAGAGCGTGCCGGCGGAGGAAAGCGTGATGCCCGGCGGACATGTCGGCGTAAGCACGACGTCGCTGGAGCCTGCGTAGGGCTCAGCGGACGAGAAATCAACCTCCTTGCCGCTGACCGTCATGTAGCACAGCGGAATCTGCGGATCGTTGAGAGACTGCAAGTCGGCATCCGGCCCGAACGCCACGCGGAACTTGCCGTTCGGCGTGAGCGTGACCGACGCGAACTGTCCGTAGCGGACGGTGAACGAATCGCTCGTGCGAGTGACGTAGATGTGGGCAAAAGTATTCTGCACATCGCCGAGGAAGCCCTTGTCCAACAGCCAGAGCGTCGCGCCGCCGACCACAAGGCTGCCCGGTCTCACCCTGACGGTAGAAACGAACGACTCGCCGCACGGGAACGGGAAGCCTATCTCGACATCCGTTGCGGAAGACGAAGCGCCATGGCGATAGGCACCCTGCAACAGCTCGCGCTCGCCGTCATTGCCGTTGAAAGATCTTGCCTCGTCGCGGATCGCCGCGTATGACGCGCCGACGAAGGAGTACGCGAAGTTCCGGTAATCGTCCTCCCACTTTCCGGTGCGCGCATTGTACGTCTGAGGACCCTTGACGCCGAACGTGTGGTTGAGCTCTCCTCCGGCGGCGACGGGCGACGGCGTGAGGTTGTCCACGTCGCCGGTCCAGTCGAGTGCGCCGGGGTCCGGCGCCGCCTCCGCTGCGAGCATCAGCGAGTTCTCCCCGCCACGGTAGAGGCGGTAATTCGCAACGTCGCCGCCCTGCGGAACGATCGCGAACACGTTCGAGGGATCGTTGTCGCCTACATACCGCGAAGAGATGTTGAACGAATTGCCGACCTCCATCGCGCCCGTCAGCGCAAGGTTGACCTTGCCGGTCTTTGGCAGCTTCATGCGAACGCCGTACATCAGCGGCCCCGAGCCGTTCGGGTTGAACCGCAGCGTCGCGCCGGCCTCCAGCTCAATGCCGCCGGTCCTGGAGTCGCCCAGGCTGGCGCCATTGCCAAATTCAATCGTCGCTCCGGACTTGACCACCGTCTTCACGTCGTCAAGCGCCGGCAGAGTGAAGTCCTCCGCAAGGATGTTGCTGCCTGCGAACACAACCGAGCCTGGCAACACGCCTTCCGATGCTACGGTGACGCGCTTGGAGAACGTGGTGCCGCTGAATGTCACATCGCGTCGGGTTATGTCGTCCGCAAGGTTCAGGCGATCGTCGCTGTCGTTGTACTTGACGCAGACCGTGCGAGTGTACATGTTGCCGTCGTCATCGACGGCAAGCTCGCCGGTGTAGTAAGGCAGGCTATTGTTGTAGATCGTGTAGTCGCCGACGCTCTTGCCTTTGCCGATCGTTGCGATAACGACCTTGTCGCCGTAATAGCCATCTGCCTGACCGGCGAGCTTGAACCGAAGCGACCCGCCGTCGAGCGTGAACATCGAGACGTCCGGAACCTTCTTGCCTGCGTCGAGAACGAGGTTGCCCTTAAGAATCACATTGACGCCCTTCAGGTACTTGAATGCGGACAGTTCCTCCGTCATGTCGGGATTGGTGGAATAGACTTCGATCGTGTCGCCTTCAGCCACGCCTTGCTGCAAGGTCTGCGTAATCGAGTAATAAGTCTCTTCGCCTTTTCCGAGAAGCACCGACTTCGTCGGCTTGATTGTTCCGCCGCCGGAGTATTCGACCTTCCAGGTCTTTGGCGCATCGTCCGTGCCGCCGACGTTGACGGTGTAGGTCTGCTCCGCCGTCTCGCCGTTCGAGCATGTCGCGCGCAGCGTGAACGTGTACGAGCCGGCCTTGCGGAACTTGCCCGCGATGAAGCTGTCGCTTGTGCCAAACGAGAGCGGCGTCCAGCCTGGCGGCAGCTTGCCGTCTACCACATCAAGCGCGACTACCGTAGTGTTGCTCGGCTTGATGTAGTCAAGCAGAATTGCACCCGAAGGATCGCCCACCGTGCCGCCCGAGAGCGTCGTTGTGGCGATCGCGAACTCCGGCTGGCGCATTGTGACGGTCCACTCCTTCATGAACACATATCCGGGATTGCGGTCTGTAGCACAGCAGCAGATGCTGCGCGTCATGCCCACATGCCCGGCGTTGGAATCGTTGAACGTATATGTGCCGGTCTCGAATGGAGTAAGCTCGCCGTCCAGAAACCATTTGTATGTAACATTTTCCTCCTCCTCGTCGTAGGCATAGACGTTGAAAGTCTGGGGAACGCCGATATAGCAGTCGATCGCCGCGTCTGCCGGGTCTGCAAAGCTGAAGTACGGCATGCGGTTTTCCTCGACGCGCTTGACGAGCGTGAGCGTCACGCGGTTGGTGTATGTGTTGACTACCGGCGGCTGGCTGCTGAAGACAAGATCCAGCACGACTTCTTCGCCGCTCAAGTCGTCGTTCATTGTTCCCGACAGTACGCCTGCATTGGAAAGCGTCACGCCCGCGGGAAGCGAGCCGACGACATTGAACTCCGAGTAGATCGCCTCACCATGCTCGCGCGTTATCGGCTTGGAGAACGCGCCAGGCTTCAGGCTGACGCGGTGCATGAACATCTCGCCGATGTAGTCCGCCGACGTCGGCAGCGGCACGGGGATGTACGCCTTTTCGCCGTAGATGGCGCGAACTGTCCAGGCCACCGTCGAAAGCGTACGCCAGCTGCCGTCTGTATTGCGCGTCTCGGCCTTGCACTCTACAGCATAGTTGCCCTTGATAGGCGGCGTGAACGTCCTGCTGGAATAAGCCCCGGTCTGCTCTGGAACAGGCTCGCCGGTCTGTTCGGAAAGGAGCTGGCCGTTGACATACCAGCGCACCGCCACGTGCTTGCTCTTGCAATAATCCGCCCTGACGCCGAGGGAGCACGGCTCGCCGACATTGACCTTGACTTCCGTATCCGCGCCAATGCGGGTCAGCACGGGCATTTCCTGCACTCTAAAGTACCAGGACAATTCGCAGTACCTCTTGTCAAGATCGGCTCCGTATTTCTTGGCGTAGCAATACACGGTATGCACGCCCATCTCCGTATACCCGCCTGTGGCGAATTCGAAGTTGTGGCTGTCCTCATCGGTTATCGGAGCCGTCTTCCGCAACGAGTCGTTGTGGTCAACATCGCTGCCAAGGTTCCAGCCCCAGTATATTTGGGTGTCCACGGGAAACTTGCCCGAATCCGCGACCGTGAATGTTTTGGTTTCACCCCTGAAGACGCACGGGAACGCGTCTTCATCCACAGGGTCCACCCGCGCCAGTGTTGGCGAGTTGATGGCGCCGGTTCCGACGGTGACGGTCCACTGTATCGACCTGTTCGCGCCATAGACGAAAGAGACGTAGTAGATGCCCTCTCTCGCCGGACGCAACGTGGCGGTAAGTCCGCTGGACGACCTGAACGCCGCATTGAGGTCTTGCTCCGAGGAAACGACCCAGTGGTAGTCCACGCCGCTTGTGTCGCCGTTGGCCTTGACGTTGAAGACGACATCTTCGTAATAGTTTGTGTACACGCCGGGCGTCAAGGGCGCTTCACGCTCGAATAGCGGAGGATCTTCCGGCTCCGCAACAGTCACTGTCCAGTATGTGGAAGCCTGCACTTCGCCAAGCTCCTCGCCGCCGTTCACCTCCGCGTCGGCCTGTATTTTGCATTCGATCGTATGGACGCCGTTGCTGACGCCAGGGAAGTACGGGTAGTACTTGTACCCAGCCGACATGGCCTTGCCATCGACATACCAGTAGTAGTTCGAATAGGCATTCCTCTCCTCGCCGATGACCCTGAACGTCTGCATGCCACCGGCAACCATCGTCACATCCGCCTGAACGGGTGTCAGGCGCTCAAGCGTCGTCACCTCGCTCGCCTTGGGCACGAGCGACCAAGTCTGCGTTCCGCAGTTGACACCGTTCGCGTATATAGTTACTTTTATGCCCTTGTCGTCGCCGTCAAACGTGTAACTGCGCGTGGCGCCGGCCGCGTTCACAAACGGCCACCAGGAGTTTTCGGAAAGTTCAACATCCCAATTGTATGTAAGCTGCTCGTAGTCGGTCTTGTCAAGCGTCACGGTAAAGTTCCGCTTTTCGCCCTTGACCATCTCTACGGAATTCGTGTACGGTGTGACTGAAACAATCCTCGGCCCGTCCGTCGTGACAGTCCAGGTATGGCTGCCGTATTCGGTCTTGCCGTCAGCTGAGCTGGCGACTGCGCGCAAAAGCTGCGTACCGGAATGCGAAGGAATGTACTGGTACGCGGCGGCGTTGCTGTCCGTACCGGTACTGGCCGGGGCCAGGCTGCCTTCGTCATCGCCGCGCCACCAGCGGTAGAGCACGTCCGATGTCGCATTCTTGACGATTACGTTGAAAGTGGGTCTTTCGCCGGGCTGAATAACCACGGATGTCCCCGACGGCGAAAATTCCACCGTCGGTGCAGAGACCGTCACAACCCATGCAACCTGGCTACCGCTGCCGTATGTGAAGCGCACGACATATGTTCCGCCTGCAGGCGGGGTAAATGTGCAGGAAAGACCATTGGCGACAACTGGAACAGAACCGCTGCCGGATCCAGATGACGCGCTCCAGCTGTAGCTGATTCCTTCGGTCGAGCCGGACGCTTCCACTTCAAACGTCTGCGACTTGCCAACGCTCATCGACACAGTCTGCGACGCCGGAGATTTGCGCGAGAACGTAGTCGCCGGAGCGGTCGCAGTAACAGTCCATGATACGGAAGCCACCTCGATAACACTGCCGCTACCTGCATCTACCTGCATTGCCTTGCATGCAACAGTATGGCTGCCTGCCGCGCGCGGCGAGTATTCATATTGCACGCCCGTCGCATAAGCACCATCTTCACCACGCACTATGGAACCATCGACATACCAGTTAAGAGTCGCGCTTCCAATATTCTTCGCAGTCACCTTGAACATCTGCTTGTCGCCGACGGTCATGCTGAATTTATCGGACGCAGGGCTCGACCGCGTCAACTCAGGCGTCGCGGGCGTCCCCGCTTTTACGGTGAGCGTAATCTCCTGCTCTGCGCTCGTCCTGTCGGAAAGGGACACCATAAGGGTGAACTTATAAGTACCTGCTACTGTAGGCGTTCCAGATATAAGAAAAAACGCCCCGGAAGACATTTTGAATTCACACCTGATCCCGTTTGGCGGCGACGACTTGCAACCGCCACCTTGGACTCCCGCATCTGCCGTAACCGACACAGTCGCCGAATACGAGACTCCGACGGTTGCGTCTGGCAGTGTCGTAGGCGAGAACGTCACAGTGCCGCCAGCCTGGATGGAATGTGCAAACACCAATGCGGCAAATGCCGCAAGGGACTTCCTGACGTTTTTCATAAGCGCAGTACTCCTGTAAGGCACGATTTGCGTGTGCAAATCGCTTGTTTAGTAGTTATAGCTGACTTTTCGGCGCTATTATACTAACTTTTCACACCACGGTCAACAATCAAAGCCGGAAAATTGCAAGCCCACAGATACCCGCTGTGGCTCAACTCGGCTGGGCGGTGGCGGCGGCGGTCTTGCGGGTGCGCGCCTTCATGAAGATCCTGAGCGGCGCACCCTCGAGCCCGAAGCGCGCGCGGATGTTCTTCTCTATGTAACTGAGGTACGCTGGAGTGACGAGCTTCGGGTCGTTCACGAATAGCCGTATCGTCTGCGGATTCGTCGAGACCTGGAGCCCATAGTATATCTTGAGCCGCTTGCCCCTGACCATCGGCGAGACCGTCTTCTTAGTCGCCTTGACGATTGAGTTGTTGAGCATCCCGGTCGGAATCCTCTCGCTCGCCGACGCGGCGGCGCGGTCGATCGCCTCAACGGTGCGGCGGATGTTGTAGCCCGACTTGTTGGAGCAGAAGACAATCGGCGCGAAGTTGAGGAACGGCATCATCTTGCGGACTGCCTCAGCCGCCTTCTTCTCGCTCGTTATCCCCTTCTCCAGCGCGAGATCCCACTTGTTGAGCATGAGTACGCACGCCCTGTGCGCGTCGAGGATCTTGCCCGCGATGCGCTTGTCCTGCATCGTCGGCCCCATCACCGGGTCGAGGAGAAGGATCACGACATCCGCTTCCTCGATTGCCTGCTCCGAACGGAAGAGGGAGAAATTGTCGACGGAAGTCTTCGACATCTTCGTGTGCGGCTTCATTCCTGCCGTATCGACAAGCATGTAGCGCCGCGCCTCGGGACCAGTGCCGATCGTGAAAGGAACTTCGACTGCGTCGCGCGTCGTGCCCGCGATTTCCGAGACAATGACACGCGGCGCGTTCAGGAGCCGATTGATGTATGACGACTTGCCGGCGTTCGGGCGGCCGACCACCGCGACTCTGAGCGGACGCTTGCCGGACTCTTCCTCTGGATCTACAGGCGGAAGCTTTGAAATAAAATCCTTCACGAGCGCTTCTACGCCGCGGCCATGCTCCGCGCTCGTCGCAAATACGGGAAGCCCGAACCTCTCGAACTCCGCAGCACGCCAGTCGTCGTCGGGAGTGTCGCACTTGTTCGCCGCTATGACGCACGAAACGCCAGACTTGCGGACGCGCTGGATGACTTCGGAATCGAGGGGCGTGATGCCCGCGCGCGCATCCACTACGACGACGCACACGGCGGAGTCCTCGACCGCGAGCGCGGCCTGGCTCTTCGTCTCCTCGTCGAGAGGGTCGTTCGTTACGCTACGGTCAAACGCAATGCCGCCTGTGTCGACGAGCATTATCTTGCGCCCAAGGACGTCCACCTCGCGCGTCACGCGGTCGCGCGTCACGCCCGGCTGGTCGAATACGATGGCGACGCGCTTTTTCGCGATGCGGTTGAAAAGCGCGCTCTTGCCCGTGTTGGGCCTGCCTACGAGTGATACGACGTTCATCTTCTGCTCCTTGACCGAGTATTATACCATATTCCACCCTTGGAACATCGCAGGTTCATCGCAAAACGCGCGAAATGAACAGCACGCAAATCTATGCTAAATCAAGCCGCTCCAATAAAGGCGTGGCAAACGATTCCGGCACTTCCATGCCAAGCGGTATTGTCGGCTTGTTGGCGCCGTGGAAATCGCTCCCCGCGCTCTTTATAAGTCCAAGCTCATCGGCTATGTGCGAGAAGCCGACGTTTTCCTCGACGGAATTTGCGCGATAAAACGCCTCAAGCCCGTCAAGCCCCGCTTCTTTGAGCCGCGCAAGCTCGCGCTCCGCCGCCGCATAGTCGGGCCCCGTCGTCTTCCACTCGCGCCGCCAATACTTCGGATGCGCCATGACGCACAGCCCTCCCGCGCCGTGGACGACGCGGAACGACTCTTCCTGCGAAGGATGATATCGCTCTTCGTAGCACCGCGTCTCGGCGGGAGAATCGGGAAGAAGATACTTTTCGAACGCCGCTACGATATCATCAACATATCCGTTGTCGACAAGCCACCGCGCGAAATGCGGACGCGCAAGAACATCGCCGTGGGCATAGTCCTCTACAGGCCTTGTGCCCTTCGGCACATCGACCATCTCGATGCCAATGCGCCGGAAGTTGCCGACGATGCGCTCGTTCCTCGCGTTGCGTCCGTCGAGGATGCTCTTGAGGAACGCCTTGAGCGATTCATTCGCAGGGTCGATGCCGAGCGCAAGTAGATGGAACTTGTCAAACCCTACCCCCGGCTCTATCGAAAGCTCCACGCCCGCGACTTTCTTTAGCCCTATCTCCGCGCCAAGGAACTCGCCGATTCCATCGCAGTTGTCATGGTCCGTAAGCGCAATCGCGGCAAATCCGCCGCGCGCTGCATCTGCCGCGATGTCGCGCGGTGCAAACGTGCCGTCACTTGCCGTAGAATGGACGTGGAAGTCAACAATCATTTTAAGATATTCAGTTTTTTTAACGCAGAGACGCAGTGGCGCAGAGATGTCTTTTAAGATTTTTCTACACGTTCTACATGTTCTACACGGCTAAATACTTGCGCTTTGTGGGTTATGCGGTGCAATTGCGCCAGAGAGACGGCCAACCCAATTATCGAGCATTTCCTTTGTCCGACATTCGACGAGAAGCCGGAGATACGGCTCGGTGTTGGACTTGCGAACGGAAATCCAGCCATCGCGATATTCAAGCCGCACGCCGTCGATCTCGCTTCGCCCAGTTTCCTCGCCAAGCGACTTGGCAACGGAAAGAACGCGCTCTATGGCGGCTTCTTTATCCTCGACCTTGAAATTGATTTCGCCGGAGTTGGCGTAGCGCGAGACTATCGGCTTCATCATCTCGGAGAAAGTCTTCCCCGCCTGCTTTGCCTTTGCAATCTCGCAGAGGATGCGCGTCGCCGCGAGAAGACCGGAGTCGCATCCGAAGAACTCCGAGAAGTAGTAGTGCCCCGCAAGCTCGCCGCCGCAAAGAGCGCCAATCTTGCGAAGGATCGGCTTTGCAAAGGCATGGCCAACAGGAACCATCTCCGGCTCGAAGCCATCCTCGCGCAGCGTCTCTATCGCGCCGCGCGAAGTCCTGACGTCATGAATGATCTTGACCTTTCCTGCTTGCGACTTTTCACTCTCACCTCTCAACTTTTCACTTTCAACTTACAACTTTAAACTTCCAATTGTGGCTCTCGCCACAATTGGAATCAAGTAGTCTGGCTGGACAAATTCGCCGCGCTCGTCGACAAACATCGCGCGGTCAGCGTCGCCATCGAAGATCACGCCGCAGTCAAGCCCCTTCTCGCGCACGACTTTTGCAATCTGCTCACGCGCCTCTGGCTTAAGCGGATTAGGCGAGTGCGCGGGGAAGGTTCCGTCGAGAGTGTCGTTGAGCAGCACAGCGTTCGGGAACATCTCGTGCGCAAAAATCGAGGACATTCCGTTTGAGCAGTCGACGGCAAACTTTAGACCAGAGAGCGAACCAAGGTCAACGCGACCTTTCTGCCAGGCGATGTAGCGAGAGAGAGGAGAGGAAGGGTTTAAGGGTTTGAGGGCTTGAGGGGTTGAGTGGGTGAGCGTGGGATTGAAAGAGTGAATAGCGTCCTCTTTCACCATCTTCTCGACCTCATTGAGACCGTTCGCATAGCCGACAGGAAGCGCGGTCGCCTTTGAGACCTTGAGGCCGTTGTCCGTCGGCGGATTGTGCGACGCGGTAATCATCACGCTTCCGTCGAAACCGTCTGCGGCTGTGAAGTAATAGACCATCGGCGTCGTGCAGCGCCCCAAGTCACTCACTTCCACGCCCGCTTCGGAAAGTCCCTTCACAAGCGCGTCGTAAACTGCGTCGCTTGTCGTGCGGCAGTCGCGCCCGACGAGCCAGCGTTTCCCCTTTACGACCTTCGGCAGGGCAAGCCCCACCTTATATACTGTATCGAGGTCAAAGTCGGCACCAAACGTGCCGCGCATGTCGTATGCCTTGAAAAATCCCATAACGGGATAATTATAGCATAATTCCAGTTCGTGCGGAGGCCATCGCCTTCATTACCGCCACTTGGCGGAGGGGGGGGGATTCGAACCCCCGGTGGAGTTGCCCCCACACAACCTTTCCAAGGTTGCACCATCGACCACTC
>JAZSLQ010000265.1:0-15720 GCA_045535455.1 Kiritimatiellia bacterium
CCGGCGGCTGCTTGTGTGCGACGAACCCACGGAAAGGGAAACGGACGAAATCGTCATACTTCCTTGGCGTGTATTTATCGACCAGCTCTGGTCTGGCCGCATCTTCTGATTCAGCCGATTAGAGCGCAAAAAACGAAATCACAATGGGGTCCCTCCCCATTATTCCCACGTCATAGCGAACTACTGGTTTGATGGCTTGCGCGGGGTTGCGCCGAGGAACTTGCCGCCGGTCGCCGGCTTGAAGTCCGCGTCGTCAGGCCCGTCGGACGGCCCGAGCCGAAAGCGCGACATGTCATTCGGCATCTCTTCGAGGCGGATGATCTTCTGAAACTGGTTGCGCCGACCGGAGGAACCTGGCATGAGCGCCACCGCTCCGTCGCCGATGATGGAAATCGACTTTGCAGACGCCCTGTCGGGGTTGATGGGAAGGCGAAGGACGCTCCCCGCTTTCATTGCGAGGCGCCCGGACAGTTTCATCTCGTCCGTGACGGCGAGCATGCCGTCGAGATGGACGCTGTTCGCACGAAGCGAGGCGAGCGCGACGCGGCGTCCGTTTCGCGTTATGACATGCGTGTTGTCCGCAAATTCCACGACACCCGCGCCGCGTAGATCGACATCCGCATCCTCGACCACGACGATTCCGTAGATGATGAAGGACTTGCATGAAAACTTAGACTTAGACGGGACTGACGGCAGATTCCGTCCCCACACCCTCACGACGGTATCCTTGGAAGGCAGAACGCCGACGCGCTCGCCGATGGAATTGAAGCACCGCCAGCTGGCGGGATCGTCTATTGCCGCGCCGGGCTTGCCGCACCATTCCGCGCTGACCGCGACCGCAGCGCGGTAGTCCGGGCCGAACGCAGCAGCGTAGTCCGCCGTCTCGCGCTTCCTGAACGCACGCGCAAAGACGCGCATGTCGTCTATGCAGATGCCCTTCTCGCCGCGCGCTTCGGCGATTCCTGCGACGCCGATTCCACCCGACATTCCTCCAACCGCGAACACAGGGGCGAACGAGCAGCCGGCGCACTTCGTCTTCATGTCGACAACGACGGGCGTCTTTCCGTCGACGGATATCTGCGCTTCGTTCCCTCGGGCTACCGACAGCACGACGGCGTGCGGCTTCGTGGCAAGGGCGGGGACGGGAATCTGCCGCGTCGTGACAATTGCGCAAGGTTTCCCGTGCACCGTCGCGACGACATGCGCGTACAGCGTGTCGCGCCTCTGCCCGGACGCAAGCAGCACCGACTTCCCCTCGCCTTCCTTCGCCGCGCCCAAAGAGGCTATCGCCACTGGCGTGCCGCCGGACGGGAACCTGCCGTGCAGCGCAATCGCAATGCTGCCGTCGGATACGTTGTTGACCCGTCCGGCCGTCGTGCCGTCTATCCACGCGCCGGACTTGTCCGAGGCCTCCTTCGCCGCAACGGATCTGAGTCCGCAGAACTTCCCGTCCCAGCGGCGCTTTCCCTCGGCCGTTCCGGTGTACGTCCACTGGAACACCGGATCATATATCGTCTCCATCTGGCGCCACTCGCCCACAAGGCCGTCAAACGTCTTGCCGAACACATTCTCCCATACCTTGCCGTGGTGCTTCGCGTAGCCCTGCAGAATCCTGTAAATCGTACCTTCGCCGTAGTTCTGCGTCATGAAGTCGACGAAGTTCGCGCCCGCCGCATACTTGCCGTAGTTGCGTCCGCCGCGCAGCGCACCGTACCGTCGGTCAAGCACCCCTGCGGGATTAGTGCACACCCTGTAGTAGCGCACCCAGTCCGCCATCGCCTCGGTGAACACCCGGTCCGACCCCATGTCGAGGACATGCGTCATCTCGTGGACGAGTATCCCGGGACATTCCCCGATTGTGCCAGACGGATGCTCGCCCACCTTCCACGTGATGCGGCGTCCGGACGCGAACGCGGGATTTCCGCCTCTCGTCGGCGCAAGGTAGAGGGTGATGGTGAAGTTCTCGTACAGGCGCGAGCGCGGTTCGTTGCCGTAAAGCGCAGTGCAGATGCGCCGCGCTGCGACTTCCATGTGCGCTGGCAGATGGTTGCGCTCCGCCCATTCGCGGTGCTCCTGCGGCGTGCGATTGTCGTAGACGACGTTCAGCGCGGACGCGGAAGTCGCGAAAACCACCGCGACCGATGCGGCGCAGAGAATGCGAAGAGTGGTCGCTTTCATGCCACTCATTATATCAATTAACGCAGCGAAACGGGCAACTGGTTTTAACCAGTTCCTTCAAAAATTTCTTCGGGGGCATGCCTTAGTGCGACGGTGTCGTTGACTTGCGAACGACGAGAGTTGTGTCGAGCAGTATCTCGCGCGGCGGGAGACTCGAATCTGCCATTCGCTCCAAAAGCGCCTTAAACGCCATGTCCGCAATCTCGAAGCAGGGCTGGCGAACAGAGGTGAGAGCCGGTCTCATTCTGACCGCCAAGCGTACATCGTCAAAACCCGCAACCATGACATCGCCAGGAACGGCGACACCAAGTTTCTTAAGGGTCTTTAAGAGCCATCCGGCGGCGATGTCGTTCGAGCAGACGATTGCGTCGGGCCTGAACTTCTTGAGTGCCGCGGCAACCGCCTTGCCGTCGGTCGGCTCGCCCACCACAACTGTAGCGTGACGCCCCGTCGTGCGGAAAACCTCGGCATCTACACCCGCAAAGCGCGTGTGCACGCTATCCGCGCACAGGCGACGCAGGAGACAGCAGATCCTCTTCGCTCCAACATTCAAGAGATGCGCCGCGACCCTGCGTCCTGCGCCGAAGTTGTCGATCGCCACAAGGTCGTACTTGCTGCGGTTGGGCGGCGTCGCGATGTCGTAGTCAACAAGGACAACCGGAATCCCTGCCTTGTCGAGAATATCGGAGATGATGCCATTGAGATGGTTGGCATTTTCCGAGAATCCCACGGGCTGCATGATGACGCCCGCCACGCCAACCGAGGCAAAATGACGCGCGAGCCGTTCCGCCTGCTTGGCGCGCTTGTCGTGGTCCACGGCGAAAATGTCGCCCGCGACAAGGTCCATTCCGTACTTGTTGCAGTTAAAGACGAGACCATCCATGATGGCGGAGAAGAACTCGGAGTCCGCAGTCCCCGGAATTGCGAGGCCTATCGTGCGGTTCTTCTGCGAGATGAACGTACCGGCACCCTTCCGCGTCGTGACGAGGCCGAGGCGCTTTAGCTCTGCGACGCTCCTGACGGCACTTGGACGCGAAACTCCGAAACGCTGCATTATCTTGGTGAGACTCGGGAACGATCCCTCATCGGAGTACACGCCAGCGCGAATCTCCTCGCACAGCGCCTCCGCTATCTTGCTGTAGTTGGCAATCGCCCCTGCTGTCTCGTCGTTTTGCATGTTCGGCAAGTCCCGATGTTTATTTTACTGCGCCGGTAGGAGTTTCTCGAAATCCTTTACACCGAGGTGGTGCCAGCAATCGAGCGTGACACGCGAGCCGTCAGCAAGAAGAAGTTTCACTATACCCTTCTTTTTCCACTGCGAACGGTCGACCGACTTGATGTCGGAAATAGGCAGCTTCTTGCCGCGCCAGACGAAACCTGAGTCTTCGAACTCGAAGCGGAAAGATGCGACCGACGCGAGGTTAAGGCCGATCAGCACCGACGCGAGAAGGCACAGCGCCATGAAACCGTATTGCGACTGTATCTTCTGTCGCTTGAACGCCTCAAGCTGAAAGCCCTCCGGCGGTTTCGACTTCTCGATATTCTCGTAGAGCTCTGCCGCGGGGGTCTTCGGATAGACAACGAAACCGTCATAGCCAAACCAGCCCCCCATGCCGAGCATGAGGATGCAGACGGCGAGGTGGCGGTAGAAGAACTCAGGATTAAGCTTTAGCCGTTTCATCTGTCGTCTCCATCGTAGACTGGATCGCCGCGGCGAGGACATACTTCCCGCCCGGCCCCAAGACACGCCCATCCGGCCAGTCCGAGACCGGCTCGACGCAGACGAAGCGCCGCCACGAGTCCTCGTCGAAATCTGCAATCGTGCATTCGGCGCCAGGATTCCACACGACGACGCGGTCGTTCCCCGAAGACGCAATCGCGACGGCGCGGCGAAGCCCAGAGTCGATTACGGCAAATTCGTGGCGCGGCGAAGACGGCAGCGTAAAGATGTGGTCTGTGGAATGGTCCATCACGAGATCGCCAGTCTGCTTGTCGTCCTTGCCTGCGACTCCGTTGAAGAACGAAAGCCCGTCAAGCCCCTTCACCGTCGCGCCGTCGCGCTCACGGAGAAGAATGTAGGGGTGGAACCCGCAGCTAAAGCCGAACGGTTCCTTGCCGGTGTTCTCGACTTCCATCGCGATGTTGAGCTTCATAGAAACCGAGACCTTGATCGCAAGGCGGAAATCGTGGGGCCAGACGGCGCGAGTAGCGTCATCCGCCTTGAGGACGAGCGTCACCTCGGTCATCTCGTCGGAATACTCGCTCGCCTCGACCTCGAACGTCATCGCGCGCGCAAAGCCGTGCTGGGGCAGGTCCTTGGAAAAGCGCTTGCCGAACTGCGGGAAGCAGACGGGAATCCCGCCGTGGAACGACTCGCCGCGATTATAGTCGCGCTTCGAGGGGCGGAAGATGACTTCCGCATGTCCAGTCGGGCGATAGGAGAGGACGTTTGCGCCGAGAAGCGCGACTTCCGCCGTGCCATATTTGTTTGCGAGGACGACGTTCGGATAGCCGCAGTGTCCCGGGCGGAACACGATGCGGCCAGGAGCGCCATAGCGGGAATTGAGTTGGTCGATGTTCATTTGGCTTTTGTTAACATTTTATGAGAAAATTAGCCGTGTAGAACGTGTAGAAACATGTAGAAGTTCTACACGATCTACATGTTCTACATGGCTAAAAGAAATATTTTGCAACTGGCTCACCGATGTTTAAAGATCTTTAACGATGTGGTAGGTGCCGGCGGGGTAGCGCTTAGGGGTCGTCTCGCCGGGGAGCGTGACGTCGGCCGTCGCGCCTTCTGGGATGGCGAAGTCCCATACCCACTTCATGCCCAAGTCCGTCTGAGTGCTCTCGAAGCGCCAGTAGCTCTTTATCAGCCCCGCAGCAGACTTGTACTCCGCTTTCACGAACCCGATGCGCGTGTCGGGCTTGGGCGCCATAATGATGTTCTTGAAGCCGGGCGCCTTCGGATCTGCGGCAATGCCCGCCATGTCCTTGTACATCCACGCGAGGACAGCGCCGTAGGCATAGTGGTTGAAGCTGTTCATACCGACTGGCCCGAAGCCCTTCTCCTTCGTGTAGCTGTTCCAGCGCTCCCAGATCGTCGTCGCGCCCTGGTCGACGGAATAGAGCCAGGACGGGTTCTTGTGCTGGAGGAGCAGCGTGTAGGCGATGTCGGACATTCCGTTCCCCGTGAGCGTCTCCATCAGGATAGAAGTCCCGAGGAAGCCGGTCTGCAGGCAGTCGCCATGGTCGGCGAAGTTGCGCTTGAGCGCCTCGATCGTCTTCGCCTTTGCGTCGCCATCGACAAGCCCGAGCTTGAGCGCGAAAAGCGCCGGCGTCTGCATGCCGCGCATCGGCTCTACGAGAAGCCCGTCCTCGGGAGAGAAGAAGTTCTTCTTAAGATACTCCTTCGCCTCTTCCGCCATCTTCGCATATTTCGCGGCGTCTTTGCCGATAGCGGCGGCCATCGCCTCCATCATCTGCGCGTCCCAGCGCCAGTAGCACGCGCCGAGGTAGTTCCAGTAGAGTTTGGCCTCGGGACGCAGCGCCTTGTTCTTCCACGCCTTGCCGCTGCAGCTCTCAAGGTCTTCATAGCCCACCCAGTCGGCCCACTGGTAGCCGCCGTTCTCGCCCTTCGTCGCCTCGTAGTCGTACTTCGTCTCGTTGACACGCGCGACAAACTTCTCCATTGCCGCCCAGTTGTCGGCGACGAGCTTCGTGTCGCCAAACTGCTTCCACACCTGATACGGAGTTATGACGCCGACATCTGCCCAGCCGATACGCATCGGCTCGTTGCCGTACTGCGCGAGCGGCGCGACGCCCGGGAAGCCACCGAGCGCGTGCTGGTTGTCGCAGAGGTCGCGCATCCACTTGCGGAAGAAAGACGAGGTGTCGGCGTTGAAGGAGCCCGCCTCGGTAAAGACCTGTGTGTCTGCCGTCCAGCCAAGGCGCTCGTTGCGCTGCGGGCAGTCTGTCGGAACGGAAAGGTAGTTAGAGAGTTGCCCCCAGTACACATTGGAGATGAGCTTGTTGACGTCAGCGACTCCAGTCTCGATCTTGCCGAGCTCCATCTTCTTCGTAATCGAAGTGACGGGGATTGAGCCGACCACTAGAAACTCCACATCGTCTGTCGCCGTAATTGATGCATAGCGATAGCCAAAAAAGGTGAACACCGGCACGTAAAACGAAAAACCGTTTTCAACCGTGTTCGGTCCATCCTTACCGTTGCCGAAAGTATAGACTGCACGCATCCCGAGACTGGGCACTCGCAAGTTCTCACGATAGACACTGCCACCAGGACCGTCGTTGCCGCGCGAGCGCTCGCCGTTGGCGTCGTTGAGCATCTCGGCGGGAAGGCACGTTAGCACAGTCCCCTCGATCGCCTTGAAGACGAACGCGGGAACTGCCGCGCAGTTCTGCCCGAAGTCGATGACAAGCGTCTCCCCCTTTGCAAGCGCGACAGGCGTCTTGCCGTCAAACGAAACATTGCGGAGCTTGTGGACGCGACCGAAAATCTTGTTCGCCTCGTCTGCGCCATCCACACCCTTCCAGACGTATGCCTCTACTGGCTCAAGCGCCTTGTCCATACGGCGGCATATTTCGCCACCCTCCGAGGGAAGTATTTCGCCCTTGAACTCGTCGTTGCGCTCGGCTTTCCTGAACGCCTCGCCACCAAAGTAAGGCGGCACGACACGCGCATCGTATTCCTCGCCGTCAAAGATCGCGGCGTGCTTGACGGGCCCGCCAATAGCGGCTTTCCACTCGTCAGCCTTCGTGCCATAGACCTTGACGGAGCCATCGGCATACGTGACCTGCAGGACAGCGCGGAAGGCGCTCTTCTTGCCCGCAAAGTTGACGATCTTGTCGCGCCACCATCCGGCAGAGACTTCTGCGGCGAAGAAATTCTTCTCGCCCTTGTCCTTCTTGAGACAATCGGTGACATCATACGTAAACGAGCGGCGAGTCTTCTTAACATGAGTAAAGCCCGGCTTGAGCACATCGTCGTATCCAACCGGCTTGCCGTTCACGTAGATCTCATAAACGCCGAGACCAGTCGTCATCCATACCGCTGACTTGACTTCGCCCTCGTTCTCGATATCGCGGACGAACCAGCTCGTGCCGTCGGCCGCTCGCGCACCGTCCTTTACCTGGCCGCTGAACACGGGTGCGTCAGCGACCGATATCCATTCGCTCTGCTCCCAGAGCGACGAGTCGAGCGCATCTACGCGCTTGCTAAGCGGCTCGCATCCTACTACGGCGACGAGCAATGCGGCCATTGGAATCATGCTGGTTTTCATGTATTTTTCTCCTTATGAAATTGAACGTAAAACTACACCCTTTAAGTAAGCTCCCTCGGGGAACGAGAGAAGTACGGGATGGTCGGCTCCTGCACGCGTACGCGCGACGACTTGAAACCTGCGATGCGCATCCTCCGCCGCCTCGGCGAGAACGGTGTCGAAAAACGCCGCATCCATCGCGCCCGAGCACGAGAACGTCGCGAGCGTGCCATAGGGCTTCAGAAGCTTCATCGCAAGAAGGTTGATGTCCTTGTAGCCGCGCGCCGCCTTCATAAGCTGGCCCCTCGTCGCGGCGAACTTCGGCGGGTCGAGAACAATGAAGTCGAACTTTCGCCCTGCGTCGCGGCACTTCCTGAGGAACTGAAAGACATCGGCCTCGACATACTCCATCTTCGTGCCGCAATAGTGCTGCAGCGCCTCGTTTTTCTTCGCGAGCGCAAGCGCGTCGCCGGAAATGTCGACTTGCGTCACCGACTCTGCACCGCAGGCACGGGCAAAGAGCCCGAAACCGCCGGAGTAACAGAAGCAGTTGAGGACATCGGCGCCATTCGCAAGCGCACCGACCGCGGCACGTGCGTCGCGCTGGTCCAAGTAGAAGCCGGTCTTGTGACCATGCCTTACGTCGACGATAAACTTCACCTGCCCTTCGGCGATTTCAACGAGTTCCGGCGGCTCCTCGCCGCAAATGGTCTTTAGCGCCTGCTCAACGGGAAGTCCTTCCTTCTCGCGCGAGTCGGCGTCAAGCCGTTCGGAGACACCGATGCAACTTGGGGCGAACTTCATGAGCGCGGCGGCGATCTCGCCCTTGCGTGCGTCCGCGCCCGCCGAGGTAAACTGGCAGACGACATGCCCCGCGTAATAGTCCGCCACGACACCCGGAAGAAGGTCGCTTTCAGCGTTAACTAGGCGCATCGCGTTCGTGTAGCAGTTTACGAAGAAGTCACCGCGACGCGCAACGGCGTTGGCGACGAGATCGGCTATCGGCGCATCGGGCACAATCCGGACGCGGATCTGCGACGCGGGGGAATACCAACCCTTCGCGAGCTTCGCACCCGAGGCGTCGCACACCTCGACCGTTTCGCCCGCCGCCGCCTCGCCAGAGGCAATCGCACCCGAGAACACCCACGGATGCCCTTTTAAGACGCTCCTCTCGCGCCCCTTCTTTAGTCGTATCGTATTCACTTTTTAACCATTATATACCAAAACCTTATAGCGCCCCAAAAACTGTTTTCACATAATCGGTGCGTCCATCAAGAACGCGAATGATAGAAATGACGTCTGTTTTTGCCTCTAGTATGGCTATTGAATATTTGCCACAGAGAAAATACATATATTTGGATGGTCTGGCAATTTTATCGGACAACGGCCGCATAAGCGAGGGATGCCGCTTAAGCGAGGACAAGTCGTCGACAATCTTTCCCAAGGACTTTGCTGCGACTGTTGCGTCGAATTCCACTGCAAGATAGCGCCGCAATTCTCGCAAGTCTTCTCTTGCTGCCGGAGAGTAGCGAATCCTCATGCCATTTCCCTCTGTTTGAACTCGGAAATGACATCTGATTCATCAATCCAGCCAGACTCCTCACCCGACTCTTCGCCAATAGCAATTTCCGACATAAGGCGATTCACCGCCTGCTCGAACTTCGCCGCCTTGGATTTGCGGGTAACTACGAAAGGAAGACCATCAACGTTAATGGACTGCTGAATGAAAATGTTGATTGCGTCCGTCAACGTAAGTCCGCAGCCGGCGTAGACGGCTTCAGCGCGTTTACGCACAACAGGGTTGATGCGGAACTGGAAAGTAGATGTCTTCGGTGCTATAGTCAGCGTCTTCGCCATGCATGCTCCTTGTCATGTTTTGCAACATAGTTTACCAAATCTCCGCAGACAATGCAATGGCAAAGTCATTACGCGAGAATTTTGGTCATAAATCCCCACCGTCCGCAGCAAATACTACGCGACACTCCCCATCCAATTTGCCTAATCTTAAACGGCAGGTCATTTTTAACGCAGAGACGCGTAACCACCGCGCAAGCGTGACTCGCGATTTGTAGCGAGCCAAGCCGAGCGCGATGCGCCTGTCGCAAAGCGATCAGGTTGGGTGCGCGAAGCGAACTGCGAAGCAGCCGCAAGGCCCCGCGCGAGTGCCGAGAGCCGCAAAGAAGCCGAGCAAGGCTACTGCTCTCCAACGGTTATAACGGTCAGCGGTTGGCCTGACGAAAGAAGCTGATTTGTAATTGCGACAAAGTGATCGCGCATCGCCCGCCAGTCGTTGTTCGTAATCCACGATAGAACATAGTTCGCATATTCGAGGCGGTTGGAACTGAAATCATATCCCGGAAGCGCCGCAACAAACACATCATCAAGCGCACTTGCATCCGGCCACTCCATACGATTCGCGTAAAAGAGGCGCGCGCCCCTGACACGAATCGCGACCGCTTCTGCATCATTCGTGTTGATAGAGCGAAGCTTGTTACAATACGATGGTATCGCCCAACTTATGTCATGATACGAAAACCTCGCCTTGTTTGTCACAATTGTGTCTATAAAAGAAGCCGAAGCATCGTCTACCCCTCCGAACCTAACAGCAGTATCAATAACGGACACCCTGTCAACTGCAGTCGTATTCATAGCATAAGCGCGAATCGTTTCCAATGCTTTTGAGTACTTCATGGCTTCGCACTGCCCTAACGCACTCCGCGCGAACATCCGATCTTGAGAATCAACAGCTGTCATATCATTTGTACTGATCCAGGCGAGATACTTGTCAAAAGCCACCTCGCATTCACTTCGTGACCACCCGTTCGTCACAAAAAAGCTAAAGAAATCATCTTGCGATGTGTAGTTCCAGTGGTATAGTGGATCATCGGACTGTTGATGCTCGAGCATCTCTTCCTCGGAGTCCCAACCAGAAGACAAGAGCGTTCCAATCATATCCCGAGCCTTATATAGATATTCGCTTTCCGTATGTGCAGACGCAGTCAAGCAATGCAAAGATGCTACACATATGGCTACCAGTATCATCGATTGTGCCCTCATCTGGAATATACCTCCGTAATGTTCGGTTTTATGAAATTCGCGCCTGCTTTTGAAGAGAACGTCTCGTTGGACGATCGAGCTTTCTTTTTTAAGCTATAAACCGACCCACTTGGGATGTCTAAAGAATCACCCACATCCACCCCATGCATAAGCATCCACTGCAATGCCGTACGTGTACAACATCTGGCGATCCGCAAAGCCACGGAAGCCACCAAAGCCGCGCATACCCCATGCCTGCCGCGTAGTCAGTCCAGAAATTGCCGCTGTCGGGAACCCATTGACCGCCGCCATAATCGCCAATGGAGCGCATCATCGGCGTTACGCGCATCGTCGGCACATCATCTACGGCAGAGATCGTCACGTTGCTGCTTGGCGGGAACACGGTCAAGTCGTATGCAGGGCCCTTCTCCAAGAGAAAAACATACTCGCCCGCATTGGTGACTGCGACGGAAAGGTTGCCGACGGAAAGGAGCGTCGTTTCGGGTGGATCGTCTGCGACGGTGACGGAGAGCTTGTAAAGTCCGTTCGTCAGACCTTCGCCAACTTGATCATTCACCCATTGCGGATAGCCAACGGCAAGAATCTCGGTCGCGTTAGTGAAGTTCGCCGTCACCCATTCATCGTCCTGCCCGAAGCCATTGTGCGGAAACGGAAGAACGCGCGGCAGATATGCCGCGACGCCGTTGGTCGTCACGCACTCGTCGCCATTCGCCACAACCTCGTCCCGCGTGGAGTAGAAGTTCACGGTGTTGTCCACGTCCCTGAACAGTCCCTTCCACGAATTGCCGTGACCGACCGCCAGTCTCATTTCGGCTCAAGGTTCGTGTCGTTGGGAGTGGGGTTGAATTGATAATTGAGAATTGCCTGAGCCTTTCCGTTCCAGCCACCCTCAATAAACAAAGTCCTGATTGTCGAATAGTTTGCTTCCAGAATATTTCCTTTGTCGTCCAGCTTACAACGGCTCCTTACCACCATTAACTTTCCTTTAGGAACTCCACTATCTAAAAACACTCCGTTCTTTCGTATGGCACTGCATGTAAACTCAGTCTGGAAGGTATTGTTCGTATCAGCATTATACACTCCAGTAAAGGCACTTCCACTAGTTTTTTCAGCAAAATAAAATCCTGTACCTTTGCATACAAACCGAATGTCCATTTGCGCAAACTCTAACGTCGCCATCGGTCTGCCATCCCATTTGACCATTACCTCAAAATCAGGAATTTTGCCCTCTCTTCCACTGGCAACCCAGTCCTTGTTCTTCATATCAAATCCAATCCATGTGTTTGTCGCAGGAACTTCAATGCCGTCATGGAAAGCAAAAAGTTCTATCGGCTTTACAACCTTACGCATCGGCAATTCCAACACCATACCCCAAGGCTGCCACTTGCCATCGCATACTTCGTATTCATTGCCCATCTTTATAAGGCACAACTTCTTTGTGGCTTTATAATATCCGTCTTTCGTGACCTCAATTTCAATCTCGTTACCCGTGGTTGTACCTTCTATGACAAACTGCCCCATCGCATCCGTCACACCATTGATAAAATATGCCTTTTCTCGGAAATTCATCCCCATCAAGACGTTTACGCTGGCATTCGACACGGCGTTCCCGTCATCGTCCGCAGCGGAAACTATCATGCGAAGTTCACCGCCGTTCCGTCTGGCCTTGAGATATTCAGGGTCTTTCTTATAAGCAAAGACAGACATGGTTGCCATCAGTGCAACCATCGTGACTGTAAGATTCTTCATCATCGCAGGTTTCCTTTCTCCACTACTGTTTCATAGAACATAAAATTATAGAAATACGATACATCCTTCATGTCAGAGTGAAGCCAACGGCCATTCCATGCGGAACCCGTATCGACTCGTCTCCCGCAGGATAATAGGCCTCCGACGAAACTGCCGAATCACACATGAGATACTTCGACACCTGAAGGCCGTGATCCTGGATCATCGACGAAACGACCATGTTGCCGAGCGAGTGCGCCATGACGACCTTCTCCCCCGGTATGGCGTTCGTTATCACGGAGAAGAGGCGACTCGCCACTACGAAAGCGTTGGACGCGTTCTGCTGGTAGTTTGCCGGCGAGCCGATGTCGCTTCTCCAGTCCACGTTGTAGAAGTCGACGTGCGCACCTGACAGCCACAGCCGCTTGAAGAGCGCGTCGCCCCACTTCTCCGCTGCGGCCTCCGACACGTTTGCGCCGTGCAGGAACAGCAGCGACTTGACATCCTCCCCGCCCCATGTCCTGTTGAGCGCAGTGGCCCTTGCCTCGCCTTCGTCGGAGAGATGCCGGCTGTTGATCCATCCGTACATCTCCTTTACAGGCGAAATCGACAGAGGCAGCCGGAAGCTGTACATCGCGATGCCGTCCACAAGAACAAGCAGCACTGGTGAACTGTATTCGGCTACCGGATTCGCCGCTTCAAATGCCAGTATTCCCGGCGCGTTGCCGTTGCCCAGATAGTCTCCAGGGACAATCTCAGCGCCATCCACACTTATCGGCCTCAGCGTCGCGGCGGCGATGTTCTCGCCGGTCGTGGCATACACTTCATTCGTCTGATGCTCCCAGACCGAGTCCGCGCCCATGTCCGTCCCGCAGAAACGCAGGGAATCTCCGGCCTCCCAAAGGACAACCGCCGCCCGGCTCCCCCAGGCGTCCAGAAATGCCTTGAGATCCAGACGCAGCGGGAAAAGGTTCACAAGGTCAAGCCGTCCGTTCACAAGAAGGTCGGCGGCATTCGGCGCCTCGTCGGAAACTTGCCCCAAATAGTCGCCCTTTGCCGTGTCTTCGTTCGTCCAGAACCGGAACGCGCGTCCGTCGAGATACGCATCAGCATCAGCCAAGTCTATGCGGCCGTCGCGGCCGTAGTCGGGGAGCATCGGCGGGTTCACCGATGTGACGCGCTGGCGGGCCGCAGACAGTATCGCCGAGCCGCCGCCGTCGAACACATACGAGACAGCGACGTCGCAGTGCCCAGCCGCAGACGACAGGATCACGAACGGCAGAGTCCGCCCGTATCCGCGCTCGCCGACGAGCCTGCGCCACTGCCGCGTCGTGAAGTGCCGCTCCGCCGGGCCCTCGCTGTCCAGCAGAAGCACGGGCGGATGCCATACCTCCGCCCCTGCGGACTCGTCCCACTCCATCCATCCTTCCGCCCATATCTGGAACGGCGCGGTCGCGTTCTCCACTGCGACGCGGAACACGCCGTTCGACAGGAGCACGTCCGTGCGGAACGCAAGCCGCGCCGCGCGCTCAAGGTTCGTGCAGATCGTGACGGGGAATCCGAACGACGGACTGAGTCCATTGTAGTCGGCAAGCGGAACGCCCGCCGTGCTTTCGATGTCCACCCCGAGCACCGTGTACGACTTCGCAAGGCTGGGTACGCCATTGGTGGCGAAGAGGGCTTTGTCGCAGCCCGGCGCGCGGCTCGGACTCGTCCCGCGCACCGACACCTGCACGTCCTCGCGGGATATCGAGAACTCCGCCCCCGTCATCTCTTCGACTGTAAGCCTCCACGACCGCCACGCCAGCGCGACGTAGTTGCTCCGCCAGTGGTCTGGGCATTCGCAGCACCGCACCGGCTCGCCCTCCGGCGCGTCGAGAGAAACAAAGTCCGTGCGTCCGATCGTGCCGTGGAGCTGGAGAACTCCGCCCGCCGACGGAAGCGCGGCGATCCTCTCGTACTCGTCCGCCGCGTCCGCCTCGCTCGTCGCGTCCTCGCCGTCTGTCGGCTCCTCGTCCCATAAATACTGCTCCTCTTCCTCGGCCACGGCATTGGCCGCCTCCTCGGCGTCTTCCGAAAGACACAGGCAGAAGCGGAGGGTCTGCGCCACGACGACGGGCGCGGGGTTGAGCCGCTTCGGATGGTCCACCGTGTACGCGACCGCGCGCGACTCGCGCGTCGAGAAGTTCCCGGTGATCTCCGCGAAGACGGGCGGGCGATTGCCGATGTCGACATCCTCGGACTCGCACGACCATTCAGCCGTCAGCCCAGGGAACTCCTCGCCGTGGACGAGCGAGACGGTTTTCCTCTTTGCGCTTAAGTCATGAATGCACGGAATCTCCGCGTCGGTGTGCGGGAACGCGAGCCATCCCCTCCACCGCAGAGGCGTCGGCAGTTCGCCTATCATGAGGTCGTCCGAATCAAGCGCGACATCGAGACCTTCCGGAACATCCCACCGCAGATCCATGCGCACTCCCTTGCCGATTGCGAGCAGAAGAGTGTTTGTCCATCCTGCCGAAGAACCCACAAGCGGCACGACATCATCGCCGACAACAAGCCTTCCTGTTCCACTTCCCGAAACCGTTATCTTCAACACCCCGGTTTCTTCCGTCGATGCGGGATACGCGAAGACGCCGTTCGTCGTTCCCAAATAGAAGATATGCTCCAGCACGGAATTCGTAGAGCCGTCGGGACAGGACAGTGGATCGAGCCCGCCGAGCGCGACGGCGAGTCCGTCATTGTAAATCCCGTCTGCGGAGTACGCGTCGTTCGGATCGGTGTCCGTCTCGTTGATCTCGGCATAGTCGCTCAGTCCGTCGCGGTCGCTGTCTGATGCGAATGTAAAATGTAAAGTGTAAAATGTAAAGCTTCCCCTCATGATGTTGGATTGCTCCTTGCAGACTTGAGAATTGCCGTGAGCATGGCAAACAATTCGCGACAATCCGCCTCAATGGAATGATACTCATCCCGAGAAAGATAACGCGTTCGTTCAAGAAGTTCAAGCCAGTACCCTGTCTCGTCACACTCTTTAAGCGCAATTGACATTTTCGATATGAAGTCTGATTTACTCTGCGCGGAATTAGCCTCCCTCACGTTTGCACCAACTGATGTTCCCGATCTTAGAACTTGCTTTGACATAACGCCTTCGTGCTTCTGGCCAGACAGATAACGATAGAGGTCAACTATGCGTACGGCGAAAGCCATACTCTTCTCAGCTATTGAATTATTCTTCCTTGTCATCATAGAGTCACTTTCGATAATTTTACACTTTTCATTTTACACTTTACATTCGCCAACGCGCGCCTCGCCGTCCGAGAACACCGTCAGCTTCCGTATCACGTTCGTGCCGAAGGAGAAGCCCGCATATCCGTCGTTCGCCTCGTCGACGAGGCTGACCCTCTGCCTGTCGCTTGCCGCGCCGAACCTCCGCCACTCTTCGCAGACCTCGGCGGCCGGCGGAGGCGAGAAGTCGAACGCC
>JAZSLQ010000069.1:0-8977 GCA_045535455.1 Kiritimatiellia bacterium
GGATCGCCGACGTTCTCGACAACATCGCCGACACTACCGTTCAGGAGAGAGTCAAGCGCGAAGCCGCGGCGCTCGTCGCGAACTTCCCCGTTCCGTAATGGCAAAGGTCGCGACAGTCGCAGTCGTGGGGCGCACGAACGCTGGCAAGTCCACGCTCGTGAATGCGCTCGTTGGGGAGAAGGTTTCGATCGTCTCTCCAGTCGAGCAGACAACTCGCAACACGATTCGCGGCATCGTTGCAGACCCTCGCGGACAGCTTGTCCTCCTCGATACACCCGGTCTTCACAAGGCCGTTGGTACGCTCGGCACGCTCCTGAACCGCATGGCTCGGCGCAGTGCGGCAGGAGCCGACATCACGTGCGTAGTTTTTGACGCGTCGCAGGAACCGCAGCTCGAGGACATTGGCTGGATGCAGCGCGTCGCGAAGGAGAAGCCCGAGAAGGTAGTCTTCGTCCTCAACAAGGCCGACAAGTCGCCGTTCTTCGAGAAGATGTTCCGCGATGCCTGGGGGGGGGCGTGTGGGACAAGTGGGAGTTCAGAGTTGGAGAAAGGAACAATTCCTCTTTGGGTAAAGTCTATTTCCACTACCGAAGGTGGCGCAAAGCCAGTCCTCGATGCGCTCTTTGGCTTTGCCGAGGAAGGCGAGCTTCTTTTCGACGAAGACATCGTGACGGACTATCCGCGCAAGCTTGCAATAGCCGACGTCATACGCGAGAAGTATCTCGCCCATCTCCATCAGGAGTTGCCGCACGAACTCGGAATAATAGTAAAGCGTGTCATTGACGAGGGGTCGCGTTGGAAGTCCGAAGCCGAGGTGCTCGTCAACCGTCCTTCGCAGAAGCCGATAGTCATCGGAAGGGCGGCTTCAACGATAAAGGCAGTTCGCAAGGCGGCGGAACGCGAACTTAAGGAAGTGTTTGGCGTCCCTGTCTCGCTGGAACTCTGGGTGAACGTCGAGCCCAACTGGATGAAGAACCAGAAACTGCTCGCCGAAATGGGCTACCTTGGAGGGCTGGTTTAAAGTTCAAAGTTTAAAGTTAAAAGTTGAAAGTTGAATTTAGAGTTGTTGGAAGTTTGTTGATGGGCGTCATTGGTTTTATGGCGTCCTTCTCGGCGTTCGGCGACGAACTTGACATTGCGCGAGGGGCGCTTCGGGAGGGGCTCTGGGATGTCGCGCGCACGCATGCCGCCAAGTCGGAAGATCCCGCTGCCCGCGTAGTCATCGCCGAAAGCTTTGCCCGCGAAGGCAAGTGGAAGGAACTTCTGGAAGCTATCGAAGGGTGGAACAACCCCGAGGACGAACAATTGGCATATTACCGTGCGCTTGCGCTCGCCGAGACGGGGTAGATGGCACAGGCGGGGTTCGCAATTTCGGACAAGAAATTCTCCGATCCCGCGTATGTGCGTCTCGCGACGCGTCTAAAGGCGCGTGTCGCAATGTCGGAAAAAGGCGCTTCTGAGGCGCTCAAGATCATGAAGGATGGCCCCGAACCGCTTGCCGACGAGGAGTCGGAGATGTTCGCAGCCGACCTCATGGCCGCAACGGGAGACAGGGCCGGTGCGGAGAATGTATGGCGAGCCGTGGCGGCGCGTGGCACGAATGCGAGCGAGAGGGCTTTTGCGTTTGCGAGCGTAAACCTTGATGACGAGAAGCTTCTCCGCGAGGCATTCGAACGCAGCGTCTCGGCGGAAATGAAGCGCAAAGCCGGCTATGCCCTCGGAAAGAAACTCCTTTCCAGCACGAACACCGTTGACGAGGGGGCGACGATTGTCCGTGGACTTGTTAGGTCCGCACCCGACGCAGTCGGCGCTCGCGACGGCTTCATGGCGATTGCCGATGCGTGTTTCGCGAGTGGGCGCTTTGCAGACGCCGTGTCTGTGTTCAAGGAGACTTTAGACACGTGGCCGGACTCGAAGAACTTGTACCGTCTTCAGGACGGGCTTGGCTGGGCCCTCATGAAGCTTGGCAAGTACGACGAGGCGCTCGAGGCCTTTGTCAGGGCCGAGGAAACCGCCGCGACGGACGAGGAAAGGGCAAGCGCGATCGTCAAGCAAGGCGACGTGCTTGCCGCGTCTGGCAAGACGGAAGAGCCGTACACCAAGTACAGGTCGGTGCTTTCAAAGTATCCCGCGACAGATTCTGCTTCTCGCATCAAGGACATCGTTCGCGTCAAGGACGTCGAGGACCGCGGGCGTGAACTTTACGGCATGTACCGGTTCGACGAAGCCCAGAAGGCGTTCAGGGAAGTTGCGGAAAAGCATCCTGCGAGCAAGCCGCGGATGGACTACCTCGAGGCGATGTGCCTGTACGGGCAGGGGCTTGACGAAGAGGCCGTGAAGCATGTCAGGCGCATTGCCGCGGAATCGTCCGACCCTCGCACGAAGGCGATGGCCGTGCTTTGGCTTGCCAAGCATTCCTACAACCGCGGCGCCTGGCAGGAGGCGCGCAAGCTCTTTGCGGAATATGCGGATAAGTCGCCGGATTCGCCGGATGCCCCCGAGGCGCTCGTGTGGTCCGCGCGTGCCGCGTTTGCCGAGAACGACTTCAAGACGGCGATACAGACGGCGACGTACCTTGCCGAAAAGTACCCCGGCTCGCCGTCGTCGCTCAGGGGGCTTCTCGTGCAGGGCGAGGCGCTTATCGAACTTGCGCGGTTCGACGAGGCCGTTCTCGTCCTCGAGAGGGTTGCCCTTGCCGACGGCGTGGATGCCGCGGACAAGTTGAGCGCACGGCTTCTCGGCGCCGACGCGCTTTTCGCAATGGGCGCCGACAATCCCGTTCGCTACCAGGAGGCGCTCGAGGCCTACCGCGGCGTCCGCGACGGGGAGAAACTTTCGCCGAGCCAGCGCATTTCCGTTTCCTACAAGGTTGCCAAGACGCTTGAGAAGCTGAAGCGCATCGACGAGGCGGTTGATCGTTACTACACCGATGTCGTCTTCGCGTATCGCGGCGCACGTGCCCACACCGAGCGCTTGGACGACGAGGCGCGCGCGGCGTCCTCCCGCGCGGCGTTCTGGCTTGCCGACGAATTCGAATCCCGCGGTCGCGACTATCAGGCCGTGAATGTCCTTCGTCTCGTCGTCGCGAGCGACGTGCCGGCGTCGGCCGAGGCGGCGAAGCGTGTCGAGCGCATCAAGAAGAAAGGAAACTTCCTATGACGATATCGGGCGGACCCGTTTTCTGGCTTCTCGCGACGCTTGCCGTCGCAGCCGTCGTGATCTTCTTCGAGCGCTTCTTCGAGTTGAGGCGCGCCCAGATCGACTGGCAGGATTTTGTGAAGGGCGTCATCAACGTCCTCGCCAGCGGCAATGCGGACGAGGCCCTTGCGATATGCGAGGACACGGCCGTTCCCGTAGCCAACGTCGTTGCGACGGCGATTCGCCATCGCGATGCCAGCGCCCGCGTCCTTAGGGAAGCCGTCGATTCGCAGGGTCGCGCCGAGATAGGCCGGCTTGACCGCCGTCTCGCCGCTCTCGCAATCATAGGGCAGATAGCGCCGCTCATCGGCCTTCTCGGCACGGTCGTCGGCTTCATCAAGACCGTCCTCATCGTCAATTCGCAGGAACTCGTCGCACGTGCAGACCTTCTCAACGCGTCTATGGAGGCGCTTCTCGCGGCGGCGCTCGGCCTTGGAGTCGCAATCCCTGTAGCCGTGATGTACGGAATGCTCCGTGTCCGCATGGAGCGCATTATCGTTGAGATGGAGGCCGCGGCGAGCCAGATCACTGGATACATTTCCACGAGGGAGGCGAAGAAGTGAGTCCCTGGAAGTGGACACCTGAGCGTACGCAGGGGATATGGCGGCACGGGCCGTCATGGCTCAAGCCGTTTGCGGCCGCTGTTCCGTGGCTCACGGTCTTGCTTCTTCTTCTCATGCTCCATATCATCGGCGGCACGCTTGTGACAGAGAGGGGCATTCTCTTCGACCTTCCAGATTCGAGCGGCCTCGACGAGGGCGAGCATGCGTCTCTTGTCGCGCTCGTCATGCCGATGCCGCACGAGACGCTCGTGTTCTTCGACGACGGGCGATACACCATGGGGGACGATACTTCTGCGGCGGCATTCTCTTCGCATCTCGAGGACCGATTGTCCCGGCTTGACCGCAAGACGCTGCTTGTCCTCGCCGACCGCCGAGTGGCGACTGGGGAAATCATGAAAATCGCGGCTCTTGCCAGGCGTAGCGGCGCTGAAAGCGTCCTTTTCGCCGAGAAGAGGGCGGGGAAGGCGGACGAATGACAAAATGGCGTCCGCATCCGCTGCGCTCGCTGAGGCACGAGGCGATTTCGCTTCTCGAAATCTCTGTGATTCCAGTAGCCATCGCGCTCCTGTTCCCCTACGATGCAGTCGGCTTCCGCGCAAACGAGCGCGAGGGCGGGCGCAGGTCTTCGTGCGCTTTCGTCACGTTGACCGACGAGGAGGAACGTGTCGCGCTCGCCGCGGCGAGAACGGCCTGGCAGGTCGATGCAAAGGGCGTCAAGTGGATGAAGCCGGAGTCGGGGCCTGGCGAGCTTCCGCCGATGCCAGTCGTCTTCGTCATTCCAGAACGACCAGTGCGCGGCACATCCGCCGCACAAGCGGAATATACGCCAAATTCGCTGCCGCCGACCGTCGCCGCGCCGCCTCCTGCGGTTATCGCGCCTGACGAAAACATGGGCGCAGAGGCGAAGCAGACATTCTCAAAGGAAGATCTTCTTAAATTACGTTGAAAGGATCAGTCATGACGCAGAAACAAGTTCTAAAGGCATTCAAGGACACAGGTGCGCTTCTCGAAGGGCACTTCGAGCTCAGGTCCAAACTGCATTCCAACCGCTACTTCCAGTGCGCGAACGTTCTCAGGTTCCCGCGTGTCGCGGAGAAGCTCTGCCGCGCAGTGACGCGCGAAGCGGTCAAGTCGGGGAAGCTCGGCAAGAAGATTGACGGCGTGATCTCGCCTGCAGTCGGCGGAATCCTCGTCGGCCATGAAGTCGCGCGCGAACTCAACGTGAAGTGCATCTTCGCGGAGAAGGTGCAGGGCAAGGGCGTTGACGCGACCGGCAAGCCAAACACCGTTCTCGCTCTCCGCCGCTTCTCGATCAAGAAGGGCGAGCGCTATGTCGTCGCAGAGGACGTCGTGACGAAGGGTGGGCGCGTCCAGGAGACTATCGATCTCGTGAAGGCGGCTGGCGGCAAGGTCGCCGGCGTCGTGCTGCTCGTCGATCGCTCCGGCGGCAAGGTGAAGTTCGGTCGCATCCCTATGTTCTCGCTCATGCAGATGACGCCCGAGACTTGGACGGCCGCGGAGTGCCCGATGTGCAAGGCGGGAACGAAGCCCGTTCATCCGGGATCGTAAAAGATTGAAGTTGGTAGGGGCGGCACTCCGTGCCGACCGCAAGTTGAAAGTGTAAAGTTGAAGTTGGAAGTTAAACGGCATGTTCGATTCTGTTGAAGACTGCCTTGAGGCGCTGAAGCGCGGCGAAATCGTCCTCGTGACGGACGATGCCGACCGCGAGAACGAGGGCGACTGCATCTGCGCGGCGGAGTTCGCGACATGCGAGAACGTCAACTTCATGGCGACGTTTGCGCGCGGGCTCATCTGCATGCCGATGAGCAGGGCGTGGTGCCGCAAGCTTGACCTTCCGCAGATGGTTGTGCAGAATACCGACAACCACCAGACGGCGTTCACCGTTTCCATTGACGCAACTTCAACGACGACTGGCATTTCCGCCGCGGAGCGCTCGATGACGGCTCTTGCCTGCGTCAGCGACGGCGTGAAGCCGTCTGACTTTAGGCGCCCCGGCCACATGTTCCCGCTCGAGGCGCGCGAGGGAGGCGTACTGAAGAGGGCGGGACACACCGAGGCGACGGTCGATCTCTGCCGTCTCGCGGGGCTCAAGGAAGTCGGGCTCTGCTGCGAGATAATGAAGGACGACGGGACGATGGCACGACTTGACGACGTCGCCGCGTTTGCGAAACGCCACGGTCTCAAGATGATGACGATTGCCGACCTCATCGCCTACCGCCGCAAGGTTGACAAGCTCGTCGAGAAGGTAGAGGAAGTTGATCTTCCGACCGATCACGGCCATTTCCGCCTCAGCATGTACAAGAGCCGCGTCACGGGGCTTGAGCATCTTGCGCTCGTGAAGGGGAAAGTGGACGACGGTGCGCCTGTTCTCGTGCGCGTCCATTCCGAGTGCTTCACTGGCGATGTCCTCGGTTCCGAGCGTTGCGACTGCGGTCCGCAGCTCCACACCGCGATGGAGATGGTGGAGCGCGAAGGTCGCGGAGCCATTCTCTACATGCGCCAGGAAGGGCGCGGAATCGGGCTTGAAAACAAGCTTCACGCCTATCGCAAGCAGGAAGAGGGGCTTGATACGGTCGAGGCGAATGTCGCGCTCGGCTTTGCGCCAGATCTTCGCGACTATGGCGAAGGAGCGCAGATTCTCGAGGACCTCGGAATAAGCAAGGTTCGGCTCATGACGAACAATCCCTGCAAGGTGAAGGGGCTGGACGGCTATGGCATCGAGATTGTAGAGCGAGTGCCGATTGTAATACCAGCAAACGCCCACGACAAGCGCTATCTTGATACCAAGCGAGAGAAGATGGGGCACATTCTTTAACGCTGAAGATGTGAGGCGGTGTCCGAAGGCTCCTCCTCGGGGAGCCCTCGGCGAATACGCCGAATCCCCTCGCTCGGACCTTCGCTCCACCGCCTCACTTTACCTTCCGCGGTACAGACGCTGCTGCGATTTGTACGACTCTATTCTGTTGTTTTGTGCGCTGACGCACGGTGCGGGAATTTGGTAGAATATTGTTGTGGCTGGCTGAAAGGTTGGCAAAGAAAGGAATATATGGACACAAATACCAAGGTTGGCTGCATGGCCGGATGCCTCGTTTCCGTTGGCGTTTTAATCGGCGTTGCCTTTTTGTTCGCGTTAATAATGGCAGTTGCCTTCAGGGGGTGCTCTGAGATGCAGGCAGACTCGGCGAACGCCATCGCCCTCGTGCCTCAGGACGCAAATCAGTTCAAGAAGGTCTGGCTTTCGGGCGACGGCGACGAAGACGTGGCACATGTGCTGAAGATTCGCATAAGTGGAGTCATGTCCTCCAAAATAGATCGACCAGTCTTCGGCGCAGTTGACGATACGAGCGCGCCGACGGCTCTGCGCAAGATCAAGGCGGCAATTGACGATGAGTCGATCGACGGGCTATACCTGGATATCGACACTCCCGGCGGCGGCGTCACGATGGCGGACGAGCTGCACGATGCGATTCTCCGATTCCGCAAGTCTCACGAGGGGCGCTTTGTCTTCGTGCACATGGGAGACCTCTGCTGCTCCGGCGGGTACTACACCGCGGCTGGTGCAGACTGGATCATGGCGCGCCCAACCACGCTCACCGGCTCCATCGGCGTAATAATGAGCACCTTCAACATCGCGGAACTTGCGCGCAAGGTCGGCGTTACTGACGTGACCATCGCGTCTGGGGAGAACAAGGACATGCTCAATCCCCTCAAGCCCGTAAAGCCCGAGCATGTAAAGATACTCGAAGAGCCGATTAAGCAGCTCTACGAGCGTTTTGTCGGGATAGTGGCCGAAGGAAGGAACCTGCCTGTCGAAGTGGTCCGCCAACTTGCCGACGGACGCGTGTTCACGGCGGGCGACGCCTTGAAGCACAAACTAGTGGACGGCATTGGGCACGAAGACGAGGCCATTGAGCAAATCAAGAAGCTCGCCGACGGCGACGTGCGTATCTATGGCTACCGCAAGAAGAACGGCTTCATGTCCATATTGGAGAACTCCCTGCTTCTTGAATCGTCTGACGGGCTTCTCAAGAAGGCGAGGGCGGCGCTAATCGAAGAGGAGTCGCCGCGCGCCGAATACCGCCTCCGATGAGGTGTTGAGGCGGTGGACGAAGGCTCGGGGAGTCCTCGCTCGGACCTTCGCTCCACCGACTCGCTATACAGATTCGACTGCGATTGTGTTTGTAATCTCGCCGCTGAATTTGATATAATTTTCTCTACATAGGGAGAAAATCTATGAATAGACGACAGTTTTTGTCTGGAATCGCTGCTGGTGGCGCCGCGCCACTGCTTTTCAACGGTTGCATTGGGGGCTTTGTAGCGAATAGGAAGATCAACATTGGCGTGATCGGCTACGGACGCATCGCCCACACGATGGACGTCCCGGGTGTCCAGCAGTTCACCGACCGTTGCGTCGTGACTGCCGTTGCGGAGTATGACGCCGAGCGTGCGGCATACGGCAAGAAAGTGATTGAGGAGCGCTATGCGAAGCAGGGCATCGTCCAGGAGGTCAAGACCTACGGCGACTACCGCGAGATGATCGCAGGCAAGTCGATCGACGCCGTGCTTCTCTGCATTCCCGATCATCAGCATGCCATCGTTGCGACGGACTGCCTTCTCGCCGGAAAGCACATCTATCTTCAGAAGCCCTTTGCGCAGACGGTTCAGGAAGGTCGCGTCGTCGCCAACATAGCGAAGAAGAAGGGGCTCGTCGTGCAGGTGGGCGCATGGCAGCGTTCGCGCCCGCAGTTCCGCAAGGTTGTCAATTTCGTCCGCAACGGGCGCCTCGGCAAGATAGCCCGCGTAGAGGTGGGCATCGGCTGCGACCGCTCCGGCGGCGACCGCCGTCCAGAGCCGGTTCCGGCGACGTTCAACTACGACGCATGGCTTGGTCCGACCGACCCGACCGTTCCATACAACTGGACGCGTTGCCACACCCGCGACCTCAAGCACATCGGCGACCGTCCGGGCTGGATCCAGCTTGCGCCCTACGGCTGGGGCATGATCACGAACTGGGGCGCACACCACCTCGACATCACTGCATGGGGCCTCGGCTGCGATCCGTCGTCGGTGCGCGGCACTTGCGAGTGGATGGACCTCTCGGGCAACAAACTCTGGAACGTCCACACGACGTACGATCTTCACTATGACTGCGGCGGCACCGACGTCCATGTCAACAACAAGTTCCAGATGGGCGT
>JAZSLQ010000192.1:0-17843 GCA_045535455.1 Kiritimatiellia bacterium
TGATGAGCGGAAGGTCGTAGCCCGTGCGAACGCCGTCCGTGGACTTGGAAGTCGGCAGGATGCAGGCGACGCCGTAGTCGTTCACCTGCTTCGCCCACTCAATGGCGTCCTTGCCAGTCGCGGTGCGTCCGCCGTCGATGAACACCTCGTAACCAGACGGCATCGCGGCGTTCTGCGCAACGTCAATCGCGACCGTCACCTTGTCGGCGCCAAGCTCCTTGACCATTTCGCCGATCATCTCCGGACGGCGGAAGACTGCAGACGAAGTGGAGACCTTGTTCGCGCCTGCCTTGAGAACTTCCTCGGCGGCTGCGACTGACGAAATGCCACCACCCATCGTGAACGGAACCGTGACGGCGTCCGCGACCTTGCGGACCACCTCGAGCATTGTCTTGCGGCCTTCCACGGTCGCCGTGATGTCGAGCATCGCGAGCTCGTCCGCGCCGGCCGCACAGTACGCCTTGCAGCACTCGACGGGATCGCCGGCATCCTTGATGTTAACGAAATTCACGCCCTTAACCACGCGTCCGTTGATCATGTCGAGGCACGGCATAATCGTAAGCTTCCTGTTCATCTTCAAGCGCTCCCTTCTTTGTTTTGTTTCCTTCGCCGGCTTTCCATCCGACCGAGTTGGTTAAATTATATCAAAAAGACCCCGCCGCTGGCTCGACATGGACGATGGCATCTACTATGCCGAGGTCGGACGCAAGCAACGCATCGGAGACATCGTGCCCAATGCGATGTCCTTCCGCGACCGAAAGCCCAGCGTCGACATGCACATGCAAGTCGGCCACATACGCGCCACCATATCGGCGGACGCGGACCTTGTGCACCTCCACTACTCCGGCGACATTGCGGGCAAGCGCCTCGACCGCGGCAGATTTGCCGCCGATTTCCGCGTCCACGAGTTCTTGAAGCGCCGGATACGCGATCTCCCACGCGACATGGAGAATGAAGAGCGCGACAAGAACCGCGCCAACCGCGTCCACCCATGCAAGCGACGGCCAGACATACGCGACGACTACCGCGATGGCGACGGGAATCGAGCTGATGGCATCCGACCTATGATGCCATGCATTGGCTTCAAGCGCAGGGGAGCATACCTTCCGCGCGACGCAACGCGTCCAGCGGAACAGCCATTCCTTAGAGGCGACCGAGACAAGCGCGACGAAAAGTGCGGGAAGCCCAGGAACAGACGACTCGCCCGCCACGAGCGAGCGGATGGCGTGTGCGCCAAGCTCGTAGGCGACGACGACAAGCGCAATCGCGATGAAGAGCGTCACCAGCGCCTCGATCTTGCCGTGCCCGTAGGGATGCTCTTCGTCGGCGGGCGCCGACCAGTATCGCACGCCAAAGACTACCGCGAAGTCAGTAACGAGGTCGGAGAGAGAATGTATCGCGTCGGCAAACAGCGCCTGCGACGAGAACACGATACCAACGCAGCCCTTCAGCACCGCGATTGCGATGTTGACGGCCATTCCGGCGTATGTGACGCGCTGGACCTCGCGAACCGTATCTTTCTCTGAAGTCATAGAGTTCATGTCTTCGCCACTGCACCTAACTTTGAAAACTCACAGCCGCAATAGGACTGGCGGTAGAGCCCGAGTTCCTTCGCGCGCGCGACGGAGAGCTTGAAGCCCTCGCGTTTCTTGAAGTCCTCGGAAAGAAAGCCGGCGCCGCCCTTCTCCGCAACCTCGCGCCCTGCGGCAAACACCATCTCGCTTGGCTTGTGCGGCGAGACGGTAAGCGAGGTGGTGAACGAGTCGAACCCGTGCGCGGCCGCCCATTCCGCCGCCTTGCCAAGATTGTAGCGAAAGCACCTCGCGCACCTCGCGCCCTTCTCCGGCGCGTCCTCGAAGCCCTTCGCGACCTTTTCGAGCCAGTCGGCGTGGTCGTAGGGAAGCGCCGCAAACGCAACGCCGTCATGTGCGGCAAGCCGTTCTGCCTCCGCGCGCCTGTGCTCGAATTCCTCGGCGGTGTCGATGTTGGAGTTGGCGAAAAGCATAGTCACTTCCCGCCCCGCGTCCTTCAGTCGCGGCACGCACGCGCTCGCGCACGGCCCGCAGCAGACATGGAGCACCGTCTGCTTTCCACTCGTCTTATTTTCTTCCTCTCGCACCATTCCCATGCCGATATTATACCACAGCGCATCGCCGCCGCCACAGCAATGGATCATTTACAGACCTTGATATTGCGGGCGGTGAACCACTCGCCAAGCAACTTTCTCGATTCAGGCACAAGACTAGCGTCGCCGTAGAACCCCTTCCAGCGCAAACCCTGGAGATGCTGGACCGCCGTGCGTGCAACAAGCACGTCGCCCTTCCACCAGTCGACGCCCGGATGGCCGCAGCACATGCAACTGCCGTTTTGGCCTTTGTCCTCGAACTTGAACATCGCGTTGAAATCGGCGATCTCCTTCGGGTCTGTCAGGACGAGAAGAACTGGGTCGCGCTCCGGCTTCCCACAGCATCCAAACCCGCCGTCGCGGATCACGACCCGGTCCGCGTCTGCAATCGCCGACTGGAATCGCTCCGTCTCGGAGAACAGTGGAATCACTACTGGATAAGGACTTGCCGAATCCGGTTCATAGTAGCTGAAAAGGTCCAACTTCTCCCAGCGAGAAAGAAGATCTTCTTTCGTCGGAACCTTCTTATCCTTCAATTCCAGAGTCATCTTCTTGAGGCGAGGCAGCGGACAGATGTCCGCGAGGGATGATAGCGGACAATCCGAAACAATCAACGACTCAATCGAACTGCTCTCCAGTCCGCGTATCTCACGGATTGGACACCGGATCAAGGTTAGCTTTTTCAACGGGACTCGCCCCAGCATGGCGACATCCATCAGATTCGTACAGCCATTTAAGACGAGATCAATGGAGAGATATGAATTGGTCAGCGTCGCCAGTGTGTCGAGCGGTCGAGCCGGGCTTGCGACGTCGTCAATTGAAAGCAACATTGAGACTGTCTTCTGAGACTTCTGCTCGCGCAAAACGGCGACTATGTTCGCAAAGTCCTGATAGGATATCTGATGTTTGTTTGTCTGGGATCGTACATCGGAAAGACTGTAGTCCACGTCAATCCTTCTGCTGTCAAAGTCAATGTCACCCAGAGAAAACGACTTCTGCCCGCTCGACCCGAAATCATCACCCCATTCGTCCTCGTCTTCATCCTCGTCATCGTCCTCATCTTCTTTATCGATGCAAGATGCGTTTTGGGGGAATTGTGGGCGACTGCGCGCAAGATTAGAGAATACAACAACTCCGCCTACGACAAACACAAGAAACAAGACAAACCATCCATGGCTACGTAAGCTACGGTAGTCCTTCAATCCCGCCCGCGCAAGGGCGTCCTTGAGCTCGTCTGCCTGCACGCTCATCTTGGAAAGAGAAGGCAATAGCAGCGTAGTCGCCTTGCCGTCCATCAGTAGCACGACGCCGTCGCCGACAAAGAGATAGTAAGCTCCTAGGTTTCGCCAGGCGACGCGCATTAAGTTGGTGCCGCAGCGACATTCGTAGCTGTCGTCGGTCATCATCACGGTCGCCTCTTCGGAGTCGGAGAAATAGCGACGGCAGAGAATGTCGATGTTCTTCTGATAGCGAGCCCTACTGAACCTTATCGACCAAAAGAGCACAACGGCAATTGCAAGAAGAGAGTAGCTGAACCCACCCCCGCTGACGAGTTGAAGCACTTCAACTACTGCGCATACGGCAAAATACACACAGCCGAAAACCCACATCCCACGTGCGATTCTGTCGTAGACCTTGCCCGCGAAGCGCTTTACCGCCGCCGCGTCGTATTTGCCTGTAAATTCAATATTCATGGTAGTGACTGTCCTCAAACTTATTTGTCGTCTGGAAGCTGGTCATTCACTCCGCCGGGGAGACACCCCTTTTTCGTTGCCGTTTTCTGTCGCCATATCGCTCTTTTATGGTCGCTTGGTGGAAATCGAGTGGATGTAGATATCCGTCGGATGCTCGCCGCCGAAGACGGTGTGCATGACATTGCAGAGCCAGGCGATCTGGACGCCTTCCTGTCCGGCGGCCTTGACCTTGTAAGTCGCGCCGAACTTGTCATGCTCAACTATGTGGAGATGAAGCTTCCACTCGTCGGGGTTCGGAATGTCCGACGACAGCACGACAAACACTTCGTCGGCACCATCGGAGACTTCTTCAAGCAGCGTGTCCGCGCCGGCGACCATCTGGTTCTCGGCCTTGGTGTGCTGCGGAACATCTGCGAACCACTCCGTGCCGGAGCGGTAGAAGCGAAGTTCCTTGCGAACGGTCGAAGTGTCGACGCCGGTCGTCCGCGAGCGCAGAAAACAGCACGCAAGGAGCGCGCCTATTACAACCGTTCCGACAACCGCGCAAACCGCAATACGCAAAAATGATATTTTCATGCCGACATTATACCAAAACTCATCAACCGGCTTCACTCAACGATTTTTCGTGCGGCGGCGTAGTCGCTTGGGGCGACGAGAACACACATCCGCGTGCCAAGGCCGCCATTTCCAAAGCGGTGCCATGCGCGGTCTTCCTTTAGCAATTCAAGCCGACAGCGGATTTGCGCCTTTTCAAGAGTCTCGGCCGCCGCCTTTGCCTCGTGAACGGCAACATCGTCCATCAGCACCGCCCAACCCTTCCACATCATAATCTCTTCCTCTGAAACATTCTCCTCTCGCCAGTCAATCCCTCCGTCATCATCGTCAAGTTCGCTGATGTCCTTGCACGGCTTCATTGTCGAAGACGAGCGCAGCTGCAGCACAAAAAGCGACACCACCATGAAAAGAATGACTGCACTCGCGCCCGGCTCGTCTAATTTCATCGCGATAACGATAAGCACAACCGCCGCGACCAAAGCCAAGAGAAGGAGTTTTTTGTTCATTGTGGTTTCCGTCGCCATTTCGCTTAATTTTGCCACTTGGCGAGTGATGAGCTACCGCCTATAGACTATGCTCGCGTATCCGTCGCGCTGAACGCCGCGTGGATAGCTTACCGCCCCACGGCCGAAGAGAATCGCGTAGAACGGGGTCGTGCGGCGAATCCCGATCGTCACCTCGAGAAGTTCGGGAACCTCTTTCTGCACGAGCCCGAGAAATCCGCACCAACAAGTCGATATGCCGTTCGCGTTTGCGAGCAGCTCGAAGTGGGAGCAGGCGATAGTCACGTCCTCGCGCGGAGTGGTGACACCAGGGCAAGTTTCGTCAGACGAGACGATGAGAAGCCCAGTCGCGCCGCGGAAGAACATGTCCTCTCCGCCGTTCCTGAGCTTGATTGCCGGCACGGCAAGCCAGCGCGGAAGGAGCTTCGTGCCGTCGCGGTGGCTCTCAATTGCCTTTATGAAATCGCCGCGAAAGCGGTCCATCGCCGCACGCGTCGGGATGCAGGTGAAAGTAAGGGCACGTGCATTGCATCCGGTCGGAGAGTTGCCGAGGACCTTCAGCACGCGATCAAGCGCGCCCTGGTCGACGTCATCGCCGGCGAATCGGCGAACGGAACGCCGTGTCCTGAGCCAGTTCTCGGTAGCCGCCGCGCTAGGAAGCTCAAGACCCTTCGTAGCCACGGATTCCTCCGCTCGGCGTCCATCGAATGTCACAGCGCCTACAGGGCACACCGCGAGACAGTGCTGGCACTTCATGCACCTATCGGGGGACGCCATCTTCGGCAGACCGTCGGCCTCCATGCGCAATGCGCGGAACGCGCAGTCTCTCACGCATGCCCCGCATTTAAGACACTTCGCCGCATTGACTTCAAATAATTCGCTCATGCAACACAGTATATCTAAAAACCGCCACCCCCGTCAAACCACCATCCCATTGCTCCAACATCGGTCAAATCCCTACTGAACCTCCGCGGGGACAGACCCCACGAAACCCGCTATTTTATTGGCCTTCATCGCCTCTTCTCCCTTCACGCCGCCCTTTCCGCCGCCTTCGCGAGCCGCCAGCCGTGCGTCGCGTAGCCAATCTCACCAACCTCCCTTGCCGCGACGCTTCGCGACCGGAACCTGTCCCCCAGCGCAAACGCCGTCGCAGTCACAAACGCGAGGCTTCCGAATATCTTCCCCGCCCCTATCTGCGCCACCCGCCTCATCAGCCTCTCCTCGGGGACAGACCCCGCGAAAGTGCCGTCAGACGTGGCGATCCAGCTCCAGGCGTAGTCGGCCGCGTGCTTCACCATCCCCGCGCGGACGGGGTTAAGGTAGACGTAGCGCATGCAGAGCGCACGGTAGCGACCGTCCTCGATCAATGTTGACTTGAAGCGGCCGTCCCATATCGAGCCGCTGTAGTCTTGCTCGCGCTTGAACCAGACGTTGAACAGCTCCTTGAACGTCTTTATGAACTCGCTCACGTCGTTCATCCGCGCGCGAAGCCGATTTTGTGCTTCGACGACTGCGGAATCCATGCCGATGTCGCGAAGCTCCTTCCAATGCTCGGCGAGCTCGGCTGCCGCCCGCTCGCCCTTCAGCGCCGCGACGCGGCGAAGAAGCTCGCCCTCGGTCAGTTCCTCCCCGCCACGCACCACTATGCAGACTATGTGGAAGTGGTTGTCCATCGCGACATACGCCTCGAGCTCCACGCCCGAGAACGCCGCCGCGCGCTTCAGCGCATCCACGAGCTGCGTCTTGATCCTCCCCTTCGCGAACAGGAAACGCCTGTCGTTGGTGCGCGACATGAGGTGGTATCGCGCGGTTCCGTTGTTCGACTTCTTGATCCTTGCTGGTCTTGCCATTTGTAGTCCTTTCTGCCGCCGCTTTCCCGCGGCGACACGTACATAATAGCATATCTTCAGAAAAGAAAAATGAATTGAATATGAATTTTGGGAAGGCGTCGCCGAGCAGCAAAAGGACGGCAAAGCAGGCCAGAATTAGGGGTGATGGCCAGGCCAACGTCATGAAAGCACTGAAAAATAGGGCTTTCGTGGGGCCTGTCCCCGCGTAGCAGTAGTGCCTGTCCCCGCGTAGAACAGACATGTATCCCCATGTAAAACCGAGGCTGGTTTAGCCACAAAGAACACAAAGTTCACAAAGCGAACCGCGTTCTCTATGTGTTCTTTGCGGCAAAATCATGCAGGGTAAAGAAATCCAACTAAAACTATCAGCAGGTTATGGATCGATGAGGCGGGGCGTGACGAAGATAAAGACAAACTTATCCTCGTCGCCTTTGCGCCTGTCAGCGCCACCGCCGAAGACGTATGTCGCGCCTGGCCTCATGCTGACCTTCGCGTCGGTGGTCGCGCGAACAGGGAAAAACGGCTGTTCCATCGGAAGATCGTATGTCGCAGCGCCTTCCCACTTCGCCTTCGCGCCGTAGTCCTTCCACTCGGGCTCGCCCACAAGGTATGTATACAATTCGATATCGATAAAATTGCCGTCAGCCGTCAATGACGGTGTTATTTGCACGATCGTCCCTGTCTCGCGCATTGTGAACGAATACGGCTCGACAGCCGCGCCAGCAGAGTCGGTTCCGTAGACGATGTTCGTGCCGTCCGTCTGGCTTGAGACTGCGTGATTTACCTCGTAGTCGGTCGGATAGATGTATTCCATGACGCCCTTGCAAACCGTCTCCTCCCCTGGGCGCGTGACAAGGCGCGGCGACTCGAGAAGCTTGGCGCCGTCCTGCGCCATCAAACGATCCCGCAAGACCGCCGCATTGACGCGGCCCCTGCCGAAGTAGCCGACTTCCGAAAGAGTCTTCCTGTCCGCCGACATATATCGAATGTCAAACTCGATATTTCTGCAATAGCCATCGTTATGGATATTCGTCCAGAGCTTCGCAACCTTGGCAAGGTTCTCGGGTGTGTTCTTTATCCAGAGGCGATTGAGCGACCTGAGTTTGTGGAGAGACGAACCCTCCGGCCATTCGACGCCAGCGGCCTTAGTGAGCCATTCCTTAGTTTCGCGCTCGTCTTCTGCGACTTCGGCGGCCTTTTCCTCTTTCGTCTTTGGCTTTGCGTCTGGATCGGGATATGCACGCATCATGCAGCAATCAAATGACAGCTGATAGAAGAATGTCCACGACTCCATTCCTTCGGACTCAAACTTACGACGAACCTCAGGGTCACTCAAGCGCCGACTTGTCGGCCCATACTCGCCATCAGCGCAGTCAACAAGCCACGCCGTGACAAAGACAAGGACGAACTTGTCTTCGTTTGCCCTACGGGAATCAGTCACGCCGCCGAAGACGAGGGTGCGACCAGGGCGAACGCTGACCTGTGTGTCGACGCTCGCCCTGACAGGGATTAATGGCTGTTCCATAGCGAGGTCATATGTCGCCGCGCCTTCCCACTTCGCCTTTGCGCCATAGTCTTTCCATTCGGGCTCGCCCACAAGATCAGCACGAAATTCAAGATCGATCAAATCCGCCGTATCCGACACTGTCGGCGTCACCTGAACAATCGACCCGATCTCGCGCATAGTAAACGACTGCGGCTCTACTGTAGCGGACAAAAGCGCCGCCGCGTTCGTTGAGGATGCTATATTATGCTTCAGCTGCACATCGAAGTCAGTCGGATAGATAATCTCCTTCACATGCTTGCCGACGGCATCTTCACCCGGACGCGTAACGACGCGCACCGACTCAAGGAGCTTGGCGTCTTGGCGCGCCATCAGCCGTTCCTGCAAAACCGCCGCGTCGACGCGGTTTGTGTCGAAGTAGCCAACCGCTTCAAGCGCCGCACGGCCAGTCTCAACGAAGCGAGTGTCGATTTCGACATTAAATGACTTCAGCGCGAACTCGTCGAGAATCTTCTCGAACTTCGCAAGGTTCTCGGGAGTGTTCCGCACGTTCAAAGTTCCCGCAGTCTTCACATAGACTATGCTTGAACCTTCCGGCCAGTCGACGCCCAGCACATTGAGTGCGCTTGCAAAGTAATCCTCGCAATCCCCCTTCTTAAGCCAGATCTCCGCATCATCATCCAGCGACATACGCTCGACACAGGCAGGCACAACCGGATACACCCGCAGTTCCATCGGCTCGGCGGCCGACACTCCGCCAAGGCAGGCCATCCCCGCCACAAGCACCACAGCAAACCATGTCCTCTTCATATACTAATTCCTTTCACTCTGAAAATCATTATCTGGCCTCCGCACCCAGCAGTTCGCGCAGGCGCGGCAAATCGCGCTTGAGGGGACGCCCGCCTTCGTCGTCGTCATCCACAAGCTTCTTTCCCGACAGAAAAGCCTTTAGAATGTCGATGTCGCCAAAGCTTGCAAAAGTCCGCTTGCCGTTGATGACCCACGCCAGTCTTTCAAAGCGTTCAAGCGACACCCTGTCATCCTCCTCGTATGAGAAACTGCCAAGGAACTTCGTGCGAAGGCTTTCGCTTTCGCCGCGCTCTTCGATCCTGTCGGACAAGTCGACTCGTACCCAGCCTACAGGATCGGAAGACCGAGCAGGAAGCCGTTTGAACACACCACCGCACTTGTCGTACAGCTTGCCAGCTGGCGGAGGAGCCCACCAGATGGGCGCGTAACCCCGCACCTCGCCCGTCTCCGAGATATCCCTCGCCCTGATCAACCCTTCGGGATTGATCGTGCGCACCTTGCAGGTCGTCGCCCCGTAGGACTCTATCAGCACCTCTTCGCCAATCTTCCAATGGAAACGCGCCTTCTCTTCCTCCAGTCGTGGCCGTCCGATGATCTTGGCCTTCATTGGTATGTTCAGTTCCTTCGCAGAATGGCACTTTTTGCAAAGGGCCGATTCGTCGAGCGTTATGTCGAGTCCAAGCGCCTTGAGACTAGCAACGCCGTCACGATAGCGGTCAAGACTATCCGCCATCATCTTGCGGTTTTTAGGATAGACGGTATGCGTCCCGCACTTCTTGCAGACATACTCGAAAGTCGCAGATTCCGGCATTGATACCACATAGCACATCGCCGAAGCCCCGCGCCGGACCTTCGGCTCGGGCGAGGCGGCTAGCTTGTTTAGCATCGTGTTCAGCTCGGTGCGGTCGAAGTCCTTGCCCTCGGCCGCGAGCGCCGACAACATCGCGACTCCGACTCCTATTTGCATCTTCATGTTCGACATTATACCACAAATCACGAGAAGCCGGTCTCGCGTTCTACTCCGTTGGCGAGAAGCGGGTCGGGGGCGGACGGCGAACCTAAGAAGACACGCGCCGCTTCGCGGCAGCCGCCCAGGCACTTCGCCGCGCGCGCGCAGCCCGCGCACATCTCTGGCAGGTAATCGTGGCGAATAAAATGCATCCACTCCTCGCACTCGGGAAGTCGCTCCCACTCGTTCCACCTGAGAATCTCGACAGGACTGTGGTTGCAGGCGCGGATCATTCCGTTCGGCCCTACCGTGAAGAACTCCGTTGCCGCAGAGCAGCCGGTCGAGACCTGTAAGAACTTATACTTCCCCGTGTCGATCAGGCACTCTGGAAGTTCCGTTCCGAAATGTCCGTAGCGCTTCGCGCGCGAAAGCACTTCCTCCGCAACATCGGCGACTTCGCGCACTTCCTCTGCCGTCAGCATAAGTTCTGGATGAGAAAGCCCGCGCCCGCCGGGCAGAAAGCGGTTCAAGAGCAGCGAGTCCGCACCAGCAACGAGCGCGGCGGAAATCGTCTCGTAGAGTTCCGGCAAGTTGAGCTTCGTGACCGCGACCCCCACGGTCGTTCCGCAGCCAAGTTCGCGGGCACGCGCGAACACGCCAAGAATGTGCTCGACAGGCGTGTCGCTGTCGGTGTTCTCCGCAAACGACTTGAGCCCCGGCATGCTGACCGAAAGGCGAATCCCGCGCTCAGCGCAGAAGCGCAGCACATCGTCCGTCACGATCCGTCCGTTCGAGAGCAGGTTCACAAGCGCCCGCTTCGACGCGAAGTCAACGAGGTCGAGACACCCTTCCTTCATCAGTGCCTCGCCGCCGGTGAAGGAGAACTGGCGAACGCCGTTCGCGGCGAATTCGTCGATAAGCCGCTTCCACTCGTCGACGGACATTTCGGCACTCGGCTTTATCATGCCCGCAAACCACGGACACGAGCAAAACCGACAGGCGTGGTTGCAGCGGTAGGTCAGCTCCAGCGCCGCAACAGGCGGAAGAACGGTCATCACTTGTCTACTTCCCTGGCGGCGGCGGTTTGACATCTGGCCCAAGAAGAACATTCAGGCGCGACAACGACCCTTTCAGCGAGCGTTCTTCGTCCATTGCCCCTTCCCATGTCTTCTGGCCAGTAAGAAACGCCTTCAATATCCTTGCGTCATAGGTCTGGACAATCGACCGCTTGCCATTGATAACCCAGGCAAGACGAGAGAATCGCGCCGGCGCCGCACCTTCCGCTTCGTCGTACGAGAAGCCCCCAATGTCCTTCGTCGCCACTGACATACCCCGTTGGAAGTCTATATCTTCCTTCATTTTCCAAAGTGGCAATGGTTCGATGCGAACCCATTCCTTGGGATCGCCTTTCTTCGCCGGAAGGCGCTTGAGGACGATGCCTTTGTCGACTCTGGCCACGACTCTTCCGAGAGACAATGGCTTGCTGCGGATGTTCACGCTATTGCCGAGCACTTCACCCTTGTCGGAAATATACTGTGCACTGATCCAATAGTCGGATTTTTGGACAAGTGGCAAGATCCGGCAACGACTATGCCCATACTCTATTATCGTAACCGGTTCGCCGGCACGAAGAGACAGATCGTCCTGGTTGTTAAGAATCACGCCACTTGTCGCAATGTTGAGTTCCTTTGCTGTGCGACACTTGCTGCACAGAACGGACTCGTCCAGCACAATGTCGAGTCCAAGTGCGCGCAAGCTCGCCGCTTCTTCGCGGTAGCGGGCAAGGGCGCTACCGATTCGCAACGTATTTTTCAAATAGACGGTGTGCGTCCCGCACTTCTTGCAGACATACTCGAAGACTTCAGGGCGTGGCATCGCCGGACTGTAGCACATAGCCCCAGGGCCCTGCCTGACCTTCGGCTCTGGCGAGGCGGCGAGCTTGTCGAGCATTGCGTTAAGCTCGTCGCGGTCAAAGTTCTTGCCCTCGGCCGCAAGTGCCGACAGCACCGCAACCCCAACTCCTATCTGCGTCTTCATGCAGACATTATACCACAACCAAAGACGGATTTCTGCAACTTCGCGCGCTCTAGAGCGGGTGGCACATTCTACGTCGACTTCTTCAGGCGGTCGCGAAGGTCTTTGTCGCGCAGGTGTCGATGGTAGGTGATTGCAAAGCGATGCGCCTCGTCGCGGAGCCGAGTGCAGACGAAGAGCGCCTCGGAATCGCGCGGCAAGAGAAGATTCTCACGCCCGTCGTCGAAGACAATCTCCTCCTGGCGCTCGGCAAGCCCAACCGTCGGCACGTCGTCGATGCCGAACTCCGCGAGCGCAGCACGCGTCGCGCGGAGCTGAGTGATTCCTCCGTCGCAGATGAAGAGATCTGGCTTCTGGAGCCCGAGCGATTTCGCTCCCGGCGCAGCATCATGCGTGAAGCGGCGGCGAACGACCTCGGCCATCGAACGCGGATCGTCCGCGCCCTCAATCGTCTTTATGCGGAAATGCCGGTAGAGCCGCTTGTCGGGCATGCCGTCTCGCGCCACGACGAGCGAGGCGACGGAATGGGTTCCGAAGAGGTTTGAGATGTCGCAGCACTCTATGAAGCGAGGCGGCGCCTTGAGCCCTATCGCCTCGGCGAGTTCCTTAAGCCCCTGCTCAACATTGCGCCGCCGCATCTCTGGCGGAGTCCTAACAAAGTGCGCCTTCGTCATCTCCTTGAGGGCGAAGAGCGTGTCCCTGAGCCGCGCAGCCGTTTCATACTTCCCCTTCTCCGCCGCTTCGCGCATCTCGGCCTCGACTTCCGAGAGAACGCCTGGACGGTGTCCAGAAAGAAACTCGCACGCTTCCTCAAACCGCGCGCGGTACTCCACGTTAGATATCCTACCGAGACACGGCGCGGAGCAAGTGCGTATCACGTCTGCGAGGCAGTGCCTGTGATCTTCCTCGCATGGGCATTCCGACTTGCACTCACGGATACCATACCGCTTCTCGACAAAGTCCTTCGCCGTCCGGACGACTGGGCTCGACGGGAAGGGACCGAAATACTTCGCGCCGTCGTCCTTCACCGTGCGCACGCACGAGAAGCGCGGCCATTCCGCGGCGGAATCGCCGCGGAGCGCAAGATACCGCTTGTCGTCGCGCATCAGTATGTTGAAATGCGGCTTATGGCGTTTGATTAGCTCGGCCTCGGTTAGCAGCGCCTCTGCGTCGTTCTTCACCGTCATCCACTCGAAGTCGAAGACGGTGTCGACCATGGAGCGGACCTTCGGCGCGTGGTTCGCGCGAGGGCGAAAGTAGGACGAGACACGCCGCCTCAGGTCCTTCGCCTTGCCAACATAGATGATGACGCCCCGGCGATCTCGCATGAGATAACAGCCGGGGCGACTTGGGACTTCCTTGAGTCGCTCGCGTATCAGCTCGCTGACCACTTACGCCTTCTCAAGCTCCTTGGCGGGCTTTCCCTCCGCCTCGGCCTCTTCCTTCTCGCCTTCCGCGAGACCCTTCTTGAACTCGCCCTTCGCCTTGCCGAGCGAACGCGCGAGCTCGGGGATCTTGCTGCCGCCGAAGAGCAGCGCTATGACCGCGACGACGATGAGCAGCTGCCACGGGCCGATGTTCTGAAGAAATCCGAATACCATGATTGACTCCTTTTCCTTTTGAAATTGTCTGCTAATAGGATACCGAATTTTCCGCGCAAAATCAAGACTGACCGCAAAAATCATTCCACTTGGGTGCAGCGGGACTTTTATGCACGAAGACGCGATATGCCAGCATCGCCGCGATTACACATATACGGTTCCATATGTGCTGGCAAATCCGATTTGCGACTCGCCTTCGGCTCGGGGGATACCTACCGTGCGGGTCGTCGCAACGCGATTGCCGAACCAACAGGGCCAGACCTGATTGCCACAGTAGGTTTTCCTTGTCATAGCGGCATAACCTTTTCGATTCGCCGCTTGCCCTGCAACGTCTCATGCCGAACAGTATATCATAAACTCCCGCTACTGTGGTAATTTACTGTGGCAATCAGGTCTGACCCTGTAGGTGCCCAATTTTACTTTGGGCTGCCGAACCTTTGCGACCCCTGCGCGGTTTTGGAAAAACTCCGACGGTTGATGTTCTCGCGCGACCTCTTGCGACCTTGCTTCGCAAGGCTCCTCGCTTTGCTCGTCGGGCAACCTGATCGCTCCGCGACAGGCGCATTCCCGCTCCACGGCTTCGCACTTTTCAACCATAATCAGGAGACGCGATTTTGCAGTGATTATAGCGGCCTTCGGCCGATTTATGCGGCACAGCCGCATCCAAAAACACTTCAACCGACACATGTATAGCCGTTGTATGGTGCGAAGCGGCGAAGCGGTAGCGAGAGCCCAAACGCTCGGAGTTCAATTACAAACCGGAAGTGGATTTTCACTTAACGCAAAATGAAAATCGCCACTTCACCCTTTGTTTACTGGGGTGTGGCCGTTTTCATGCCAGAAAAAAATGGGGAATCTCCAATACTAGGAATCAGCCGTAGCAAATCAATGGCGCTGGTCGGGAACCTCAAAGGCGCCATATCCCGCAGAATCAACATCCAGCATCGCCTCGTCTACCAGGTTCTGCAGGAAGAACACGTGGTCAAGGTTCTTCGCATGTGGACCCATTACGAATAACGCCACAGCATACAGCGGATGCGGCTAAAGCGCTCGGCGGACATAGTCAATCTCTCGTGAAATATCATCGCATCCATCCCTCGATCTTGCAGACGCGCTCCATCAGCTTGCGCTCCGTCCGACCGGAATCGGGACAGAACCAGACTTCAATCCTCGCAGCATACGGCTTGCCCCAGTCGCCTTCATAGATCGTGAACTCGTTTTCGTAGAGGAACTTCTCTTCTGGATCATTTGACCATCCGATTCTCTCGTTGGAAGCTCCCTTCAGCCTTCCTTCGGAGAGACGCGTCCCCTTCGTCGCCTCAAATGCCTTGAGATAGACTAGCCCAGGCTCGCCGGGATTGATCCGCAGCGTGAGATTGTATATGCCAGGCTGCATGCCATTGCGAAGCGTGAATTCGTCTGATCCGCGAACTACAGCGTCGGGCGGCAGATTCGTCAGCGACTGGAACTCGTCCTTCAAGAACGCTAGCACGGCGTTGGTGATGCGCCTCTCGCGCGCCGGCGACTCCTCAATCACCTCAACGCAGAAATCCTTGTCGCCAAAGCACACGTTACTTCTAAATGAATCAAGATTTCCCTTTGTAACATCTGCCCTTGCGGTTGAAATCGGCCCACGTTCCGCGCCCCTTTCGCGTCCAAACGGCGTAAACGGGAACCCGATGGTCGTACTTGTCTGATAATGCGTCGCCTTCTGCCAGGCACCGAAATCCTGCGCAAAATCATGCTTCGTCGTGTTGCCGGAATAACACCCGTTGTGCTGATGGTTCCAGACGCCCTTGTTCCGCCAACGGCGCATCGCATACAGCCGCCCCCGATACTCGTGCAGCCACCATCCGGGATGTCTGGCGAGATAGGCCATTAAGTCATCACGTCGGCTATGGACAAGTTCGGACAGCGCCGACAAATCGCATGTGACAGTTGGATCATCGCCGCCTTCCTTTTTCAACGCCGCAAAGACCGCCCTTGCGAAATCGTCGTCATAGACATCGGCTGAATCGAACGGGCTTCCAGCTTGATCACCTGGCACCACAATATCAGCCTCAAGTTCAGCCGGGATCGCCAGCTCGTCGGCGAAATGGTCCTCGCTGGGCCCGAAGAGCGCTCCAAGGACGCATGCCATCATAAACGCCACCAAGAACCCACCCAGCAGCAAGCCCCCCAACAACACCTGCAACAGCGCCCTCAACCATCCACGCCTAAAGAGCGAAACGAAAATGGCCGCAAGCAATGTCACGCACGCGGCGATCCACGCAAGAAACAAGGAAAAAGACAGGACATTCCATGCAATGTTACCGCGCACCCCGAGATAGCCGTCGGCGACTATAGCGCCAAAAAGCACTGCCGAAACGGAAGCCAAGGCCACCAGAGCGCCATACCATGTGTCAAACAAAAACTTCTTCACCACATTTCCTCCTCTATTGGGGAATCAACAGGGTCAGACCTGAATGCCGCTAACTTAAGGTGATTTCGGGCGTTTTCCGAGGCCCAGCGTCGCCTTTGTCGGACGCTTCGAGCGACGGGTGTCCGGCGTTGTCCGGAAGATGACAAGCCGGGACAGCTCCTCGAGCCTGGACAGCTTGGCCTTGAGAGCCTTCCAGTTGGCTATCGCCGTGCGCATGGCCTCGAACTGATCCTTCGAGAGTGCAACTGACACGGTCTTTGCCTTCACTTTCCTGGTCCACTGGTAACACGGCCCCCCGGCTCCCGGCCCCCGGTCCTGCACGTAGCCGTGCGACACGAGCCCGATGTTTCCGAGCTCCTTCCTTATGGCCGCCATTTCCCTCTCGGCGGCCGCGATCTCCACGTCGTGTTTCATGCGGGAAATTATACCAAACGCTTGACTTGCGCGCAAGAGAGCGGTATAATTACCGCTCTATATGGACGACAAGGCACTTCTTCTCTCCCTCGGGTTCGCGAGGCCGTCTGCCCGCGAGGCGGCGGAAGCGTTCCGGCAGGTTTTCCCAGGCGTCGCAACCCGCGAAGGGGGGCGAGTGCGAGCCTTCGACGAGCGGACCACGGTCGGCCTGATGCTCGGGCAGGCGCTGGGCCGCAACGCGCCGTGCAAGGAGGCGGTGCGCAGGGCCCAGTTCGAGCTCGGGATGGACGTGTCGGCGTCCACCGCCGCATTCTGCAAGGCGCGCGGGAGGGTCCTGCCATCCACGCTGGAGGGAATGTCGGCAAGGCTCTCCGCCGAGGCGGACGCGCTCTGCGGGCTTGACGAGTTCACCGGCGTGTGGGCGCTTGACGGCACGACGTTCCAGGCGTCGGACACCGAGGAGAACCGCAAGGAGTGGCCATACGCCTCTGGGCAGAAGCCGGGCTGCGGATTCCCCGTGGTGGGCGCGATGGTGGCCCATTCCCTCGTGGGCAAGGGCTCGTCCGTCCTCGTCACGGCCCCTTGGAATGCTCACGACTTCCGGCTATATGTCGAAGCCTCCGGCAGGTTCAAGGCGGGCGAGCTGCACGTCGGAGACCGGGCTTTCTGCTCGTTCACGGCCTTCGCGATCCTTGCGGAGACGGGCTCGGACGGGATATTCCGGGGGAAGGACTGGTGCCGCAGGCGGCACATGGACGACGTGACGCTCGGCCCGGGAGACCGGCTAACGAAATGGGAGAAGCGCTGGTCGAAGCGGTCCATGACCGTCCCGCCAGAGAGACGGGCAGGGTTCCCGGACGAGATTACCGTGCGAGTGATAACGGCGAAGATCCACGTGCGCGGGTTTCGGGACGAGGAAATCGTGGTCGTCACGTCGCTTCTGGACGACAAGAAGCATCCGAAGGAAAAGATACTCGAATGGTATCTCAGGCGCTGGGAGATCGAGGTCTCCTTCCGCGACATGAAGACTACGCTGGGCTACGAGTTCATCAGGGGGCGGACGCCGCACATCGTGAAGCTGGAGCTCGGCGTCCTCGTCTTGGCGTACAACCTCCTGCGCTATGTCATCGCACGCGGACGCGCGCGCGGGCAACGGCGCGGGATAGCCAGCACGGCGGCTGCGGCAATGACCTTCATCTCGACCATCCCAATTCTGTATGCGGCCCGAAGGTCGCTCACAAAAGCATTCGCAATGCTCGTCAAAGTTGTCGCGGCGGACACGCTGGAGAGACGGACGCGGAAAAACTACGTGCGGGCAGTCAAGCGACGTCCAAAGCCTTATCCTCTGCTGACAAAACCGCGCTCGGAGTATCGCCAGGAGG
>JAZSLQ010000201.1:0-16188 GCA_045535455.1 Kiritimatiellia bacterium
TCCTACGGACACAGTGTGTCTGGCGTGGTCAACGCGACATCTATTGAATACTCCTGCATTCAAGAGGAGCACGAGGGAGAAGGGAATTTCGTCGCCGATCCGCATTGGACGGGTGCGCCATACTACCACCTGCTCACGAAGAAGTCGAACGGCGCGATCACGAACGGATGGTTCAGCGGCACGTTCGAAAGCAAGCGGACTGCGGCGGACAGCCCGTGCATCGACGCAGGCGCGGCAGGGTTCCCCGTCGGCCTCGAGCCGGAGCCGAACGGAAGGCGCGTGAACCTCGGCGCATACGGCGGCACTCAGTGGGCGTCTCTGACTTCTGGTGCCATCGGCCTTGTCATGGTTGTCAAGTAGCGACAAGCTACATAATGTCTTCGCTCAGGGCACGCAGTCGCACGGCCTGTCGGTTGCTTTCCTGCACGGGCAATTTGCTTTTGCCAGATAAGTCATGCCTAATGCTTGACTTTAATGGGGGCAGTTGCTATTATGCAAATACAAAAAATGGATTAGATTACTTTACTGCAAAGCCGTATCGTGAAAGGGTTCAAGACCATGAAGACTTATTTAATGCTTGTTGCGGCATTTCTCGTCTGCTTTGGCTCGGCTGCGGCGGACGGGCCGGGATATACCTGCTCCATGCGCGTCGGAAATCCGACGGCCGACGAGACAGTTTCGAAGGGCGGCACCCAAAAAAGCAAGACGGCGCATGCGGCAAAGTCCGTGAAGACAAAAACCACCAGGAACAGCATGTCGTGGCCGGTCTCGGTGTCGCTGCGCGGCGACAAGATTCCGTCCGACAACATCAAGCTCAAGTGCTATTTCTTCGGCGTGACCAACGGCGAGCAAGAGCTGCTTGGCGAAAAGACCCTGTCCGTTGAGCTGGATGACAAGGGGAACTACAAGACCGAGGTGGAGTCGCCGACCGAAAAACTCGTGCAGAAGACGATAAAGACATCTCGTCTTAAAACCGTGGGGAGGGGCGCCCATGCCACAAAGAGGGCCGTGCCGTCCGGCACGAAGTCCGTGACGACGGGGACGCGTGTCACGGGGTGCATCATACAGCTTGTCGTCAAGGGCAAGGTCGAGAAATCCTATGCCTCCAATTCTGGGTGGGCAAAGTTGGCGAAGACCGACCCCGTGTCCATTCCTGACGTCCTGAAGATAAGATAGCCGGTGATGGAATACCTCGAGAACGAGCCGATGGGAATGGGCGGCGGAACTCCTCGGGGCGTTTAAGGTCGCGGCGAAGACTAATCTTGAAGTGCGTTGTCTCGAAGCATGCATTCCCCCTGTCTCTGCAATCCACAAGAATAGATATACATGAAAGCATATTACCGACTCTTCTCGATATTCTTGGCTGTATATGCCGGAGTTTCCGCGCTTGCCGCGGGAGTCGGCGCACACGAGGTGAAGTTTGTCGGCGGACAATTCGCCGTCGACGAGAAACCCGTCCAGATACGCGCAGGGGAACTTGAGCCGCAGCGCATCCCGCGTGAATACTGGAGCCACCGCGTCAGAATGTGCAAGGCAATGGGCCTAAATGCAATCTCGTCCTACTTCATGTGGAACGACTTCGAGCAGTCCGACGGTTCGTTCGACTTCAAGACGGGGAACCGCGATGTCGCCGCATTCCTCTCTCTCTGCAAACAAGAAGGCGTATGGGTGCTTTTCCGTCCGGGGCCATACTGCTGCGGCGAATGGGATTTCGGCGGACTTCCACTGCGTCTCCTAAAAGACGACATTGCAGTGCGCACAATGGACGCACGCTATCTCATTGAGGCTGAGAAATACCTTTCGGCCATCGCCGATGTGGCCGAGCCGTTCCTCGCAAAGAACGGCGGGCCGATAGTGCTGACGCAGATCGAGAACGAATACGGCAGCTGGCCGTTCAAGGACGTGAAATACCTGCTGTGGGTCAAGGACTTCTGGAAGAAGCGCGGGTTTGGTCCGTTCTACATGGCGGACGGGGCAGGTGATGGATTTCTCAAAGACCTTATCTATCCCGATCCCGAGATCGCCGTCGGCTTCGATCCTGGCATGAACGAGAACGACTGGAGCTTTGCGAAGAAATACAACCCCGGTGTTCCCGTTCTCTCCGCCGAGACATACCCTGGCTGGCTTCGGCACTGGGGCGAAGGGAAGTGGGAGCCCTCGGACATAACGAAGTCGGTCAAGTGGTTCATGGAGGGTCGCCGTTCCTTCTGCTTCTTTGTCGCGCACGGTGGAACGTCCTTCGGCTTCACCGCCGGGGCGAACGACGGGGGCGAAGGCGGCTACGAGCCAGACCTCACGAGCTACGACTACGGTGCTCCAATCGACGAGCAGGGCCGTCCGACAAAGGCATATTTCGAATACAGGAAAATCATATTCGACGCGATCGGCGTCGAGCCGCCTCCTCTTCCGGACGAAATCCCCGCGATGTCCTTTGACGCGGTAGTGCCTTCGTTCTGCGCGAACATCAGAGACAGCGTCGCGCAGGAGATCGAGGCGAGCCGCCCGCTCTATTTCGAGAAGATGGACCAAAACCAGGGGATGGCCATCTACCGCACGTCCGTTCCGGCAGGCGACGCGGCAGAGCTGACATACGACTGCATCGCGGACTATGCGCAGGTCTGGCTTGACGGGAAGCGCATCGCGACGATCGACCGTCGCCGCAGGAAGATGCCAATCTCAATTCCCAAGCGCGGCAAATCCGCCGCGCTGGAAATCATAGTGGAGGCGATGGGCCACGTCAACTTCGGCAAGGGGATGAAGTACGACAGGAAGGGAATCGTCGGCGAAGTCTATATAGACGGCAAGCCGCTTGAGAACTGGCGCATTGCGCTCAAGCCGCTCTCCGAGGAATCGGTTGCAAAGGCAAAGGCATCCGACGGTCGTGACGGCTTCTCCGGTGGGCACTTCCGCGCCGTCGTGAAGCTCGACAAGACGGCCGACACCTTTATTGACATGTCGAAGTGGAAGAAGGGGACGGTCTATGTGAACGGGCGCAATATCGGACGCTATTGGAACGTTGGCCCGCAGTTGAGTCTCTACTGCCCCGCGCCGTTTCTTGTCTGCGGCGAGAACACGATTGACATCATGGAGCTTGAGTTGTCCGAGCCGCAGTCCATTCGCGGCCTCGCGCATCCACTCTACCTCGACTCTGGCATCTCCACCAAAAACGCCGCGAACGAGTGGGTGTCCTTCCATGTGTTCGGGGGCGTCGGGCACAAAGAGGACATCTGCTATGCAGATCCCGCAGAAGGGGATGAAGGCAAATACTTAAGCGTCAAATCCGCCGCGCGATGCTTCGACGGTGCTTTTCTGATTGAGAAGCATATCCACGAATAGGTGCTTGCTTCTAAAGTAGGCATAGATTTGTTTCGCAATTAGGCAACTGTAAAAGTTGACGAGAGTTGTCTGACTTTGCTATTCTGTTTGCAAACTTGATTCAACCATAAGGAACGACAACGATGAAAAATTGTAGTGAAAATACATATCTCCACATTTTTGCGTGGGGGGGGGGGTAAAACTATCAGTTATCGCCGCGTTGTCGGCGATGCTGGCATTTGATGCCGCTGGTTCTGCCACTATTTATGTGGCAAAGGACAATGTCGGTGCGGCAGAGCCGTACGATACTTGGGAGACGGCGGCGGCGAATGTGAAGACGGCGGCGATCTACGCGACGAACCTAGTGGCGACGGCGTCGGCCGATTCAGTTGAAATACTGGTGGGCAGCGGCAACTATAACACTGACAACAACATATATCTTTGTGCCGGCGTGACACTGCGTGGCGCGACAGGCGACAGGGATGATGTCGTCATCGGGCAAAGCGCTTACACATCGCAGACAACCAAGCGCATTATCAGAGCGACGGGCGAGAACGCCGTCATCGCCGATTTGACTGTGACAGGTGGGTATGTGTATGCAAACGCGGGAAGCAACAACTATGATTACGGCGGCGGCGTGCTGCTGACGGCAGGTGCGATGATTACGAATTGCCACATTACCGCGTGTACGGGGCACTATGGCGGCGCGGCGGCGGGAATGAGAGTTTATAATTCATATGCATACGATGTATTGGTTGACAAATGCACGACAAAGCCTTGGAGGACGTCAACTCCAATCCAGACAAAGGGATATGCCGTTCTTGTCGACGGCAAAAGCGTCGTCGACAGATGCCAGATTGTCGACAACGAGGCGACCGGTACGAAATTCACCAACAACTACTATGGCGGCGCACTGTGCGTGTTCAACTCCACAAGCTCAACCTATGCTAATTCCTGCATCGTCAGGAACTCCATGATTGCAAGAAATTCCGTAACCTACACCAACTCTTCAGGAAACTGGCTTGGCATAGGCGCCTCTATAAAAGGGGGAATAATCGAAAACTGCACGATTGTCAGCAACGTTGCAAACGTTGCCGGATGCTCGGCAGGAGTGGTGGTATTCAAAGACGACAACAGCACGGTCAGGAACTGCCATATATCCGACAACTTCTGCGGCGCGGATTCCAAGAACTATGGTGTCCATGATGCAAGCACGAGTCATTATCGACGTTTTCAATATTGCTGCACATCGCCTCTGCATGATAATTTGACAAGTTGCGTCCTTGATGACGACGGCACATGGGAGTTTGACAAGAAGGGGGATTTCCGGCTGCTCAAGGGATCGCCCTGCATCGACGCCGCCTCTCAGCAGACATGGATGGCCGGTGCCATAGACCTTTACGGCAATGACCGCAAGCTGTACGGCAAGGCCGACATCGGTGCCGTGGAGTATGTGAAGAGCGGCGGATTTATAGTTGTTGTGAGGTGAGAATGGCGGGTTCTGTGGATTGCGCGGAGCTTTCGAGACGTGATTTCCTGGGCGGCTTCATTTCACTGGGAATGCTCGGCGGGTGCGCGTTCTCCGCGCCGAGGGGGATGTTCTCGTCGAATACCCCGAACATCAGGTTCGGGCTTATTTCCGATGTGCATGTCAGCATGAAGGACGTCGACGGGAAATGGGCCAACGACACGCGGAAGTTCGTCCATGCGCTGAAGTGGTTCAGGGAGAGGGGCGTTGATGCCGTTGTGAACGCGGGCGATCTGGCCAACTACGGAATGGTGGAGGAGATGCAGGCGATGGCCGACGCTTGGGACGAGGTTTTCCCGGGGGGCAAGACGACTGACGGGCGTGACGTCGCGCGGATATTTGTCACGGGGAACCATGACTTCGAGGGGTCGATATACAGCGGTGGCTTTGCGAAGAATCTATATCCAGACGAGGCTGAGCGCAGTGCGAGAGTGTATTTTCCGAACCGTAAGAGGCAATGGGAGCGCATCTTCCGCGAGCCATACGAGCCGATTTTCTCGAAGTGCGTCAAGGGGTACACCTTCATCGGCCAGCATTGGGATCCTCCAAGCTGGAAGGGGAGCGGGGTGTTCGGCCTTGTCAAGCCTTGGCTGGAGCGGAACGGAGCGGCGCTTGCCGCGGAGGACAGGCCATTCTTCTATGTGCAGCACGCCGTTCTGGGCCACACCTGCAACGGGGCGAACGCATGGGGACAGGACGTCGGCATCGCGACGTCCGTGCTTTCTGGATATCCAAATGCAATTGCGTTCAGCGGCCATTCCCACTACACGTTGACGGACGAATCGTCGATCTGGCAGGGCGGCTTCACAGCCGTCAACGCAAGCTCCATGTGGTATACCGGCAAGCCCAACGTCGGCAACCCCGATTCGCCTCGTCCTAAGATGCACGGTATTTCGCAGGGGGCGCTCGTCGAGGTGTATGACGACCGCGTCGTCATCGTCCGCCGTCAGTTCTTGCCGGACGAAACGCTTGGCGACGACTGGGTTGTTCCGCTCCCTGTTTCCGCCCACAGGCCATTTGCGCCAGAAGCGCGTCTCGCTTCCTCGCGCGCGCCCCAGTTCGCCGAGGATGCCGTCGTCAAGGCGAAGCTCAAGTCCGGTACGCTTCGCGTGTCGTTTCCGCAGGCATTGGCATCTGCAGGGGCGCGTCCATATAAATACGTGGTGCGAGTCGAAGCCAAGGAAGGCGGCGAGCAGAGTCGCGAGATACTTGATCCGAGCTTCAATCTCCCACCGTCGCAAATGCGTTGCTCGGGAGCCGTAGAGGTGTCGTTCAAAGGGCGCTTTCTCCCCGAGGGAAGTTCCTATCGTGTGAAGGTCGTTCCATCCGGAAGCCTCGGCAATCTTGGCCAGGCAATAGAGTGCGGCTGGACGGAAGGAGGTGTGAAGTCATGACGACGAGAGTGTGTGCGCTGCTGTTTTCCGCGCTGCTTGCCGTTTCGTCTGCACATGGCATTGTTATAGCCCGGCGCGGCGCGGAACCAGATGTGAAAATCGTCGTTGCCGAGTCGGCTCCGGACGTCGTTGGTTTCGCGGCGCGCGAATTCCGCGACACTGTGCGGCGCATGACAGGCGTGGAGCTTCCGGTCGTCAAGGACACGGAGGATGTCTCGGGAAGCGTCGTGCTCGTCGGCAAGTCTCGTTTTTCGTGCCTGGCTGCAGATGGCGGGCTTGGAGAAGACGGCTTTCGTATAGCCAGTTCTCCGGGGAGGCTTGAGATAGTGTCCTCCGGAGGACGTGGGGTTCTCTACGGCGTATACGAGACTTTGCAGAGATTCGGTGGGTGCGAATGGTTTGCTCCAGGTTTTGAGGAGATTCCTGACCTTGATGTTTTCGAGGTCGCGGACGGAGCTTCGCTATCTGACCATCCGGCATTCGACCTTCGCGAGACCGACTGGCGCCACGTCATACGCGACGACATGTTGTCTGCGCGGTTTCGCCTTAACGGACAATGGCACAAGAAACTGCTTTACGGCGGCGATGCCCTGAGGTTCGCAAAGGGAACCGGCTGGTGCCATACTTTCTGGCGACTGGTGCCGCCCAAGCAGTTGTTTGCCGCGCATCCGGAATGGTTCAGCGAGGTCAACGGCAGGAGGATTGGCGAAAACGCCCAGATCTGCTGGTCCAACCCCGAGCTGGCGATGTATGTCGCGGAACGGGTCAAGGAGATGCTTAGGGCCGACCCGCTGGCGAAGGCAGTTGGAGTCAGCCAAAACGACTGCGGGAACTACTGCACGTGCGTGGAGTGCGCGGCCTGCACGACTGCCGAGGGCTCTCCCGCCGGGCCGAACCTGAAATTCGTCAACCGGGTTGCGGAGGAGGTGGAGAAGGAGTTTCCGGACGTACTCGTCGAAACCCTCGCCTATCAGTTCACGCGCCGACCCCCGAAGACGATCCGCCCGAGAAGGAATGTCGCCGTATGCCTCTGCTCGTTCGAATGCGTCTTCGCGACGCCGTTCGAGGAGTCGTGGGACGCCGACACGAAGCGATTTGTCGAAGATATGGAGTCGTGGGGGCGGATATGCGGCAATCTTCTCGTCTACAACTACGCGGTGAATTTCCGCAACTACCTTTTTCCTTTTCCGAACGTTCCATCAATGGCGGAGAACTACAGGCTGTTCAGGAGAAACGGAGCGCGGTGGGTCTACGATCAGGCGGACAGCAATGCATATGGAGGGGAATTCGCGGAACTGAAGGCATATCTCCAGTCGAAACTCATGTGGAACCCTGATCAGTCGACCGCGCCATTGGTCGATAGGTTCATGGAGTCCTTCTACGGCTCCGCCGCGCCTTTTGCGAAGGAGTATTTTGACAAATGCAATTCTCTTCTGAGCCGTCCTTCGGTTGAAGATGCGTTGGGAGACTGCGGTGCGTATCCGATGTCAACCGGCATCTACGGCGAGAACCTTCCGCAGCTTTCGGAGGAATTCCTCGACGAGGCATCTGGGCTGTGGCGAAAGGCGGGCGAGGCCGTGAAGGACGATCCTGCCAGATCCGTGAATGTGCGGATAGGAGCGCTCGCACCTGAATACATCCGCCTCAAGCGCCGCTACGAGAAGGACTTCAAGTCGGTGTGGGTGACGACGAATCCGGCGCCGTTCATTGCGCGGATGGAGTTGCTTAGGCCCCTTGCCGCCGATTTCGTCTCGCGTCTCGACGCGCTCAGGAAAATAAAGCGCGGGGTGATGCTCAGCGAATCGTCTAAGCGTAGCCAGCGGATGTACGAGAATTTCAAGGCGCTCGCTACTTCCCGCGTCGCTCCGCCAGAGACTGGCAAAGCGGTGATATCGACGAACCGTCTTGCATGTATGCAGGGTATGTGGCAGCTTCCCCTACGCGAGATCGCCTGTGACGAAGGGGCGCTGTATCGTGTGCGCGTGAAGGCGCGTCTGAAGCCGGGCACGTCGTCGAGCTCGGGATTTTCGTCCGGTCTCTGTGTGCCGTGGCTCCCGCACTCGCCAGGTCAGAGCCGCGTCGTGATTCCAGACCTTACTGCGGAATGGGAATGGCGCGATGTAGGCGTGTTCGACTTCTCCGCGCTGCAGAGAATCCCGCTTCCTACGATGGACGGACTTGTCATCTACGCTTCGCGTGAAGCGGAAGTGTCGGGGTTTGAGATAGAAAGGGCACCTTAATGTCGTGCGAGCGAAGCGCCGCCGCCGATTATATCGGTATAATGCGTCTGTGAGATTTGCATTGCGGCAAAGGAAGGGAGGCCGATGAAGAACATCGCGATGTTGGTTGTGGCGGCGGTTCACTGCGCAGGCGCGGTCGAGGTCAAGGACTTCGGCGCCGTAGGCGACGGCATTGCCGACGACACCGCGGCGATTCGGTCGGGATTCTAGCGGGGCGACTTTCGGTATTCGAGCATAGACATTCCGAATCGTTTCCGGAAGAGGTGCGACAGGTGCGTGGTGCTCTTGAACCCAGTTTCCTCCGCGATGCGCACTATTGGGCGCTCAGTCGTCTTCAAGAGATGCCGCACATGGGCAAGCCGTTCGCCCTCGATAGCCGATTTCAGCGTCTCGCCGCGCAACTCGGAGAGCCGCAGGTCAGCAAGACGACGGGAGACGCCGAGGCGCCGCGCAACCTCGTTCGGCGTTATCCCCTCGAGCGCATGCTCCTTGATGCAGGCGAGGGCGCTTCTTACGAGCGATGTCGCCGGTGGTATCGGCGCCGTGGATTCTCTTGCAACCACCTTGGCCGAGGCCATGTGGATGTGGCGCTGTGCGCCGCCGCGGCGTCTCGCAATCAGCGCGGCAAGTTCGGTGGCCGCCTTTTCGCCGATTGCCGCGAAGTTGGGCTGCACGCTTGAAAGCGGCGGTATGGCGAAGGGACAGAAGAACTCGTCGTTGTCAACTCCGAGAACCGCCACATGGCGCGGCACGTCCAGTCCGGCGACTTCGCAGGCATCGAGGATGTGTGTTGCCCGCCAGTCGAAGGACGCCATGACCGCCGCCGGCTTGGGAAGGTCGGCGAGGAACTTGGCGAGCGCCTCGATGTCCGCCTCGGAACCGAGGTCGGTGCTGGCCGGGAACTCCGCAACCGACCGTCCTTTCTGGCGCAGCGCCTCCCGAAAGGCCTCGGCGCGTTCGTTCGACCATATTGCATGACTTGGCAGGGAGTGGACGTAGGCGAAAGACATAAAGTTGCCGCAGGACAGCAGGTGGTTCGCCCCCTTGCGGGCGATGTCAGCGTTGTCCGTCCATATAAACGACGTGTTCTTGCGCTTCCCAATCGTCTTGTCGTAGATGTTCACTAAAACGGCGGGAATATCGGACTTTGCAAGGGACGCCATGCTCTCCGGCGTGCCGGGGAGGGTAATTATCAGCCCGTCCACGCCCTCGTGCTTGGCGTTGGACACCGTCTCCACCGTGAGCTCCTCTGGCTCCTGCAGGAGCTTCAGCTGGCAGGCATGACCATCGGAAAGATAGTTGAAGAGCCCAGAGAGGAACTTCCGTCCGGAAGAGTATTTGAGTCGCACGAGCACGAGAACCTTGCGAACCGTCTTGAAGCGACTTTTGCTTCGTTTTTTCATCATGGCTTTCAATCCTTTTCCGCGACATTCTACCATAACGCCGCGCAAGGCGCAATGGCTCTCGCGGGCTTTGTAAACGTTGCCAGAAGAGACATCTTGAATTTACGCGAATAGTCATCACGCTGTCTTGACTTCAAGAGGGTCTTGGGGATATAATGAAAGAAATGATTGCCAAGAGATATTGCAAAACCCTGGCGGCGGCGTGTGGCCTGCTGTGTCTCGGCGCATTTGCCGCGGGCGGAGATCGCCCGAGCGATGCGTGTCCAGCCCTGCGCGAGCGCCTCGTCAAGCCCGTCGCACTCGTCAAGGTCGAACGGTCGGAAGGGGCTTTTCAGGGATGGCGAGCGTCGCGTTCTGGCGCGCCGGACTCTGCCCTTGGGCGTCCGCTCGTGCGCGGCGACGAATTCATTTTCGACTTCGGCGAGCATCTTGTAGGATACGTCAAGCTGGAACTCTGTGACTTGGACCGGCCTGTCGACGCGCCCGTCCGGCTCGACCTCTCGTTTGCCGAGGTGCCCTCGGAAATAGGGGAGGGGCGCGAAGAAGCCGCGTCACGCGGCACGATTTCCCCGTCGTGGATACAGGACGAGACTGTGACGATCGACGAAGTTCCGTCTGTCTTCGAGGTGCCGCGCCGCTTCGCGTTCAGATATATGCGACTGCGCGTCAGAGCCAGCTCCAACGGCGGGAAGTTCTCGCTTCGCGGCGTTTCCGCGCGTGCAGTGAGCTCTGCGGATGTGTCGGCTTTCAGGCCGATACCTGACGCGTCGCCCGAAGACGACGCGATTGACCGAGTAGCGGCGGCCACGCTGCGCGACTCCATGCAGACCTGCCTTGAGGACGGCCCAAAGCGCGACAGGCGTCTTTGGCTTGGCGACCTTCGGCTCCAGGCGCTTGCGAACTACGCCACCTTCCGCAACTACGAAGTAGTGAGCCATTCGCTTTTTCTCCTCGCGGAATGTGCGTCCGCCGACGGCGCTCCCGCGACTGCTGTGTTCGAACGCCCGACGCCGCGCAGCTCGAACGGCAGGAGAATACTCGACTACACCGCATTTTTCCCGACGACCGTGCTCGAGTACATGCGAGCAAGCGGCGATGTCGAGACCGCAAGGCGGCTGTGGCCGACTGCGAAGGCGGCTTGCGAGACGGTTCTCTCAGCCGTAGACGAGACGGGGCTTGTCCGCGCCGACAACGGTTTTTGGAATTTCATCGACTGGCAAGATGGCTTCGACCGACAGGCCTCCGAGCAGGGCGCAATCGTCTTCGGGCTCGACCGCGCCTACGAGCTCGCTCGTGAGCTTGGACGCGAGAAAGAGGTCGCGCACCTCCCGGGAATCGCCGCGAAGATGCGCATACGAGCAGTGGAAGCGCTTTGGGATGGCAATCGCGGCGTCTGGAAGAGCGGGCGCGACGGGAACGTGTCCTGGATGAGCCAGGCATACATGTCCATCTGCGGGGCTGGAACGCAGGAGATGCGGCGCGGGGCGCTCAAGCGCGTGATGGGCATGCCCGATGCCGTGCGTCCGCGAACGCCATACGCCTACCACTATTTCGTCGAGGGGTTGTGGTGCGCGGGCATGAAGTCCGAGGCACTTGCGCTCCTGAGGGAATACTGGGGCGGCATGGTGAAGAAGGGCGCCGACACTTTCTGGGAATGCTACGACCCTTCGGACGACATGGCATCTCCCTACCGAAGCATACTCCTCAACTCGTATTGCCACGCCTGGAGCTGCACTCCATCGTATTGGCTGCGGCGCGCACGAGAAGAAGGCGTAGAAACAAGAACCAACACCAACTAAGGAGATTAAAAGGTGAATGTCATAGCCATAGTCCTTGCCGCAACTGCGACTGTCAACTTCGGAGTCGAGACAGGGAAAATCCGTCCCGAGCTCCATTCGGCCGGCTTCGGACCGCAGATATGCTCGTGTCCGCCGGCTGTCGTGGAGGAAATACGTTCCATGGGCTTCAAGGCGTCGCGCACGCACGACTGGGCGCTTCTGAATCCCAACCAGCGCGTATGCGACTGGCATCATATCTTCCCGTTGACTCATCTTGACGCGAAGGATCCGGCGAACTACGTCTTCGGCCCGACGGACTATCTTCTCAAACGCACTCGCGAAGAGACTGGTCACGACATCTTCTTCCGGCTGGGCACTTCGATAGAGCATTCCGGGCCTAAGGTGCATTTCAATACGCTGATCCCGGACGATTTCGAAAAGGCGGCCGAGACGTTCGCGGGCACGATTCGCCACTACAACCGCGGCTGGGCCAATGGGCACGAGTGGGGCATCAGGTATTGGGAGATATGGAACGAGCCGGATGGCGTCAACAACATGTGGTGTCTTCCCGACGGAGACCTTGGCCTGGGCGACACGAAGGAGTCGCGCGTCGCAGACCAGGCGAAGCGCGAGAAGCGGCGGCTTGAACTGTTCGCAAAGTTCTTCGTTACATGCTTGAAGAGGATCAAGGGCGAGTTCGGCGATACGGTAAAGGTCGGCGGCCCCGCGCTCTGCACCTGGCGTCCGTCCCGTCCTGACCGGATAGGCACGGAAGAGTATTTTCGCACGCTCTTCAGCGCCTGTCGCGAGGCAGACGTCGCGCCTGATTTCATTTCGTGGCACTACTACGGGAACAAGCCGGCTGAAGTCCTCGCTGCGATAGAGCAGGCGCGGAAAGTCTGTGACGACGAGGGTTTCAAGAAGTGCGAGCTTGTTCTGAACGAATGGCACTACAAAAACGTCTCGTGGGACACGCTCCGATCAAAGAACCCCGAAGTCCAGCGAAAGGTCTGGTCGGGGCCAGCCGCGCACAACGGCATCGACTCGTCCTGCTTCAACCTGGCGCTTCTGTCGAAGTTCCAGACCTCTAAGCTCGACCAGGCCTACTACTATGGCTGCAAGAACACGGGTTCGTGGGGCTACAAAAATGAATCCGGCGAGAAGTACAAGGTCTACTACGGGCTAAGGATGTTCGGCGACCTCGTGCGGGAATATCCAGTAATGTGCGAGTCGGGCGGCGAAGGCGGCATCGTCACGCTCGCGTGCAAGAGCGCCGACGGCGGGCGCAAGGCGCTTCTTGTGACGGACTACCGCACGGGTAATGCGGAGCTGTCCGTCGAGGTGCAGGGCGTCGAACCCGACGCAGAATGCGAAGTGCTGATACACGATTTCGAGAGGGATTGCGAGACAGTCAAGGCGAAGCTCGAGGGCGGACGGCTCGTTCTGCCGAAGCGCGACGCCAACAGCGCCGCCTTCCTCGTGACTTTTTGACGCAATTGAAAGGGGCTGAACATGGTTGACAGGAGAGGATTCATAGGCGGTGCGGCGGCTTTCTTCGTCGCAGGATGCAAACATGGCGGGTGGCTTGCCGGAACGCCGCGGCTTAGGTTCGGCGTCGTGAGCGACATCCATCTGACGACGCCGGCGTCGTGCGAGATGACGGAACGTGCGTTCCGCTACTTCAAGTCGCGCGGCGCAGACGCCGTTGTGATTCCAGGCGACTTGACCGACTGGGGGCTTTCGAGCGGTCTCGAATACCTGAAGGCGACTTGGGACCGGGTGTTCGCCGGAACGGACGTTGCGCCGCTTTTCTGCACTGGCAACCACGACTTCGACGGCTATTGGTACGGCGACCTGACGATGGAGATGCACGCCAACGGCTATTCCGAGCGCGAGTCCCTGAAGAGACGCGGCATGGCCGAGGAGTGGGAGCGCGTCTTTGGCGAGAAATACGCCCCGATCCGCACGAGGACCGTGAAGGGGTACGACTTCGTGTCGGCGGAGTGGGATTCGTTCGAGAAGTTGCCCGAGTGGATGGCCGAGAACGGCAGCCGCTTCCATGGGGAAAAGCCGTTCTTCTTCTTCCAGCATCCGCCTGCGCGTGGCACCACTTCCGACAGCGGCGGATGGGACGACAAGGGCGCGGCGTTTGCCGCATTGAAGGAGTTCCCGAATGCGATTGCCTTCACCGGCCACACGCACCGCCCGTTCGTCGACGAGCGGTCGATCTGGCAGGGCGAATTCACGGTAATCGCCACTCCGTCGCTTTCCTATGCGTCGTTTCCCCGCGGTCATGAAAACGGCAGCGGGAAGAGGGACGGGACATCCGTCCAGGCGATGCCCATGATTCCATGCAGGCGCGACCACAAGGGCGGGCAGGGGTATTTCGTCTCCATATACGACGACAGGATGGTCGTAGAGCGCATCGACATAGCGGAAGGCGGCGCCGAGGGCGCACCTGCCTGGATTGTGCCTCTCGTCGGCTCGGAGAGGCCCTATGCCTTCGAGACGCGCGCCGCCGCGTCGATTGCGCCGCGCTTCCCGGTCGGCGCAGGACTGGTCGTTTCGACGTGCAACACCGAGAATAGGACGGGCAAATGGACGATTGTCATGGACTGCCGATTCCCCGCAGCGCTTGTGCCAGCGGGTTGCCGCGTGTTTGACTACGAGATACGAGCCGTGCCGGAAGACGGTTCGAAGCCCCTAGTCAAGAAGTTCCTTTCGCCGGGCTATCCGCTCTTGGCGAAGCACGAGCCGAAGACGATGCGGTTCTGGTTCGACGTCGCGCAGTTGCCGCAAGACGTTGACTACCATCTTGAAGTGCGGGCATACAACTGCTTTGGAAAGGCGTCGGAGCCGATCGTCTCCGGCATCTGGCACTCTGTCCCGGGGCTTGAAAAGGTGGTGGATAAGTAGATGAGAACTTTATGAGGAACAATTCTTGCGGCGACTGTCTTCGGAATTTGCTTCACGCCAGAGCTTTGCTCATTCGTAGAAAGGAGATTGTCCAAATGAGAGATTCGGGAAATGGGTGCGGAATGGTCTGTATGGCGACGCTTGTCGCTGCGGCTTCGTTCTTCCCTGCGAATTCGGCACAAGGCGGGTGCGAAAACGACATCGCCAAATACGACCGCAGGATGGCGGTAGAAGCCACCGTGGTCACAAACGATGTGAAGTGGATCGACGGACGCCTGCTGCCTATGGAGGGTCGCGCGTTTGATGACGTAGAACACTACTACGACAGGCTTCCGGCGAATGTAACTACGAACGTCAACCGCGGAGTGCGGAACATGAAGCGCCATACGACTGGCATGCAGTTCAGGTTTGCGACCGACTCGCGAAAGCTGGTGTTCAGATGGGTGCCGTGCTTCACTCGTCTCTCAATGGACCACATGCCGTCGACAGGTGTCAGCGGAATAGACGTCTACCGCTTTGACGAGGTCCGCGGCAAGTGGCTTTACGTCAAGACAGGCCGAATCTCTAAGCCTGGTGGAGCCAGCCTTGAGCTTGATTGGACGCCGGGGACTCCTTGCCTTGTGAATTTGCCCCTGTACAATGGCATTAAGGAGTTCCTCCTCGGAATTGAGACCAACTCCGTCGTGTCTGCACTCGGACCAAGGAAGAGCGGCGTTGACAAGCCTGTCGTGTTTTACGGGACCTCCATCACGCACGGAGGCTGTGCCTCGCGCCCCGGAATGTCATTCGTCAATATTATTGGACGCGAACTTGACGTTCCTATAGTAAATCTTGGTTTTTCAGGTTCGGGCGCAATGGAGTACGAGATGAGCGAGCATCTTGCGCGCATCGACGCGAGTTGCTATGTCCTTGACTGCCTGCACAATATGGGCATCTCCAGTGACCTTCCGCGCAAAGGGCGCAACGTGGACGAGAACTACGAACCGTTCATACGTAATTTGCGTGCAAAGAGGCCGAATGTTCCAATCGTCATGGCCGAAATGTGTGACGTGTACTGCGACGGGCCCAAGTCAAAGGATATATTCACCAGAGAACTCTACAAAAAGCTAAAGGCTGAGGGCTGGGACAACCTGGTGTATTTACCTAAAGACGGAATGTACCCCAAAGACTTTGAGGGAACTGTTGACGGGGCCCATCCAAACGATCTTGGCATGACATACCTCGCCGAGTCCTATGGCAAGGCTGTCGCACAGGCGTTATCTGGAAAATCTGGGGATTGAAGGGTCAAAGCTTATCGACATAGTGGCATTGATGCAGCTCGCGTTTTCTTGATGTGATTCGCCATACGAGGGTTCTTTCCGTATATGACGACATTGTATATGATTGTCTGCGAACCACGCGAAGCGGTTGCTTCCGGGCGGTGCGCTGAAACGGGCGCGGTAAATCCGCCGTGCGCGTGTTCTTTTTCCGAGGCGGGCGCGGCGGCGGCTCTTCCCTGCGGGGATCGGCGTTGCCCCCTGTACGGGGGTTCGACCTTCCCTGTACGGGGGTTCGACCTTCCCTGTACGGGGGTTTCACTTCCCCTGTACGGACAAGACAACTTCCCCTTCATGG
>JAZSLQ010000046.1:0-10337 GCA_045535455.1 Kiritimatiellia bacterium
GGGGGGGGTAATTATAGCCTAGCCCTGCCTGATAGTTTCGATGCATACACGCGGCGCGTGCGGCCTTTCAGGTCGCCGCGCCGTGGCGTTTTTACATTCTTGGCGGAGCCGCCCCCGCGCCGGGAGGGCTTCGCTTTGCAACAAAACCCATTTATGCCCGACGGCATGAAAACAAACCAAAAGGAGAACAAACAATGAGCATGAGCAAACTGATCACCTTCGCTGCGGTCGCGGCGAGCGCGGCAATCCCGATGGCGGCGAACGCGGAAATAGGCACGATAAACATCCATGGTGTGACATGGACGGTCAATACGAACATGACTATGCGAACCGCCACTCTCGGTGATGGCTCGTCGGCATGTATCGACACTTCCACAGCGATAGACGCATCTAAAATTCCATGGTCGTTCTTCATCGGGGAAGGAGATGATGCTATACAGTACACGGTCACGGCGATTGCGGTAAAGGCATTTCTAGATTGCACGAAACTGTCAGGGACGTTGACGATTCCAGATACCGTCACGAGTGCAGGAAACTATGCGTTTAAAAATTGCACTGGGCTTACGGAGTTGGCATCGCTCGGAAACATCACGACTATTCCATCCGAAGGATTCAATGGTTGTAGAAATCTGAATACATACCCTGACATGTCAAAAGTGTCCACGATAGGGAAGAATGCATTTCTAAATTGTTCAATGGACGGCGAAGTGGACCTTGCCTCGCTGTCGGGCAATATTCAGGATAGTGCGTTCAACGGTGCAAAAATAACGAAAATCACATTCCCTCGCCGTGCGGTCGCAATCAACGGCAACACGTTGTTCAACTCCTGTGTAAATCTCAAGGGCGTTTATTTCCCCGGGCCGGACGATAGTGGCGTTGCGACAATAAGAAAATCCAAATGTTTCGCTGGCTGCACTTCGCTCAGGGTATTTCTTGCCGGACCGCGCACGGGCGTGCATACGCAATACGGCAGTTCTGACGCCAATATGTTCCAAAGTGTTTCAGGTTGCACTATCTTCGTTCCCGTCGGGAATTTGGACGGTGGTGCAAATTACGGCAGCTGGGATGACTATCTTGGCGACGATGCGGTGTCGGGCAACACGGTTCTGCGCTATGGAGAGGGCAGAGAACTCGATTTTGCGTTCGACCATAATGCCAAGTCGATAACCGCAGTGCCGGCGACTACCCATGCGCTGACGAACGTCCTGTCCGTTGCTGCGACCATAAAGAGTGAATTCGGGTACGACGTGCGCGTCAGCGTAACCAACACGCTCGACCTCACGGACGTTACGATAACGGAGGACATGGTTAGCGGCGTGACGTTCGACCGGCTTATGTTCTCCGCGAAGACGCAGAACCAGTTGAACGCCATACTTGGCGCGTTTCCCGCGACCACGCCTATTTCCATCGACCCGACCGGGCTGACGGAGAACATGGTCATCCCCGAAACGTACCCTAACGTCTTCGTCAAGACCGTTCCCGGCGTGACGATCAAGCGCACGGCCAGCGGCTTCATGATCATCTTCTATTGACCGTCCATCAGTGAGGGAAGGCAATATCGACATGGACATATCGAGGAGAGAGTTTGTGTGCGGCGGTGCGGCGTTCGCGTCCGCCGCTGCGCTGCCGGCGCTTGCGGACGGCTCTGCGCCGTCACCGTACCGGGGACACACCGAGCGGCTTTCGATCGTGTGCCAGCACATCGACGCCGGAGCGGAAAAGCCGATTTCCCTTCTGCACATCTCGGATACGCATCTCACGGCCGCGTATCCGTCCGAGGACGAGTGGACGCGGAAGCAGACCGTCTGCCGTTCGCGCGTCTTCGGCGGGCTCCAGGAGGAGGCGTTGAGGGATTCGCTCGCATGGGCGAAGATGCGTGTCGATTATGTCGTCCATACCGGCGACTTGATCGACTTCCAGAGCGAGGCCAATTTCGATCTTGTCAGGAAATACTTCGGAGAGGCTGGAGATTCCATCATCGGTTCGCTGGGGAACCACGAGTTCTACCACGGACAGAAAATCGAAAACGAGGTTTCCAAGGAAGAGACGCGCAAAAAGGTGGCGGCGGCGTATCCGTTCGACATCTCTTTTCAATCGACTGTCGTCAACGGCGTCAATTTCGTCGCTTTGGACAATTCCTATGGAACGGTCACGGCCGGGCAGGCGACCCGGTTCGAGGCCGAGGTGAAGAAGGGGCTTCCGATCATTCTTTGCATGCACTGTCCGATCGCGACGAAGCGCATCGCCCGCGCCGCCAAGCGATACGGGCTCAAGACCGGACTCAAGGACGTTCCCGACATGAGCGGCTACGAGCGCGGCTACAGGAAAGCCGGCAGGCGAACCGGCACGCAGGAATTCCACGCCTATCTGGAGGCGCAGCCTCTTCTCAAGGCGATTCTCGCCGGACACATACACATGACTGTCGCCGATAGATTCTCGCCGACCGCCGTCGAGTATGTCGTCGGAGGCCACTTCCGCTTCCACGGGCAGGAGATAACGATATCGTGACTGCATAAGTCAAAACAAAAAACAAGCAAGGAGAAAATCGATGATACTGTCGAAAGCGAAAAAATCAGAAGGTGGATGGTGGATGATTGTGCAATTGCGGAATTGTGCAATTGCGCGATTGCACAGTGTTTTGCTTGCGGCGGCAGCGGTTTGCGCGGCCATTGCGCCGGTGGCGGCGGATGCCGCGGCGGAACCCCATCCCGGCGCGACGTGGCGGATCCGCTTCCGCGAGCCTGCGGAGTTTAGCCCCAAGGGCTGGCAGACGCGGTCGCTCTCTTTCGGCAACGGGTATTTCGGCGTGTCCGAATTCGGCGGCACGGACGTGGAGCGCCTCCAGCTCACCGAACCGACGTTCCACACGCAGCAGATACACGCCAGGCTCAAACGCATACAGGGGAATCTCACCGACGCCGCCGATTTCTCCGTGGAGTTCGGGCACAAAGACGCCACCGGCTATCTCCGCGAACTGGATCTCGAAGACGCGCTCGCCACCGTGAAGTACTCGGCGGGCGGCGTCGATTACACGCGCGAGTATTTCACTTCCTATCCCGACAAGGTCGGTGCGATGCGTTTCACTGCCTCGAAGAAAGGGGCGCTCTCCTTCACGCTCCGCGCCCAAGTGCCGTTCCTCGACGCGCCGCCGCCGATGGACAGGACCGGGAAGGTGGAGTCGGCGGGTAATGAAATCTCGCTTTCCGCGAGGAGCGGGGTGTACGGCGTGAAGCTCGCCGGACGCTTCAGGGTTCTTTCCGACGGTGCGGTAACGGCGCAGGCCGACGGCTCGCTCAAGGTCGATGGCGCGACCGAGGCGACGGTCGTCTTCGCGCTCGCCACGAACTACCGCCTCGTGCCGGAGATGTTCGAGGCGTCCAAAGGCCAGTGGTCGGAGAAGAATTTCGACCGGACGCCGTATTTCGGGCCGGATCCCTCGGCCGAGGCGGAACGGCGCGTCGCGGCGGCGTGCGCGCTTGGCTACGACGAACTGAAAAGGCGCCATCTCGAAGATTTCCGCGGCCTCGTCGGGCGCAGTTCCATCGACGTCGATTTCGACGCGGCCGACATGGCGCTTTCGACGCCGGAACTTCGAGCACGCGGCGGGAGCAGCGTCTATCTCCAGCTTCTCTACTGGCGGCTCGGCAAATATTTTCTCGCGTCGTCTTCGCGCCCCGGCACGCTTCCCGGCTCGCTACAGGGATGCTGGTCGGGCCCGGTGCGGGCTACGGCGTGGGGATCGGGCTTCTGGCACAACATCAACGTGCAGATGGACTACTGGGGCGCGTTCTCGTGCAACATGGCGGAATGCATGGAGGCGTACGCCGCCTACAACGCGGCGTTCCGGCCCACCACGAAGACCGCCGCGCGCAACTACATCCGCCGCGTGAATCCCGCCGGTCTGAAGGAGCCGTTCTCGGACGACTTCTGGAGCGTCGGCACCGCCGCGTGGCCGTACCAGGTCGCAGGCGCGCCCGGCGGGCATTCGGGTCCCGGGACGGGAGGCTTCACCACCGCGCTCTACATCGACTGGTACGACTTCACGCAGGACCGCAAGGTGCTCGAAGAAGAATGCTGGCCGGTTCTGCGCGGCATGGCGGATTTCCTCACGCGCTGCGTCGTCGAGACCAACGGACTGTACCTTTCCGCGTTTTCGGCCTCGCCCGAGCAGGGCGCGAAGAGCGGCGGCTACTACCGCACGGTCGGCTGCGCGTTCGACCAGCAGATGATCCAGCTCAACAACGCCGCGCTCGTGCGCTTCGCGAAGATTCTCGGCCGGGAGGATGATCCGGTGGTGAAGCGCTGCAAGGAGCAGCTCGCGAAGTACGACCCCGTGCAGATCGGCGAGAGCGGGCAGATAAAGGAGTTCCGCGAGGAACGCTTCTACGCCGATTTCGTATGCGAGACGCACCACCGCCACATATCTCAGCTCGTCGGGCTCTACCCCGGCGCCATCATAAACCATTCGACGCCGGACTGGATGAAGGCCGCGAGCCGCACTCTCGACATGCGCGGAGAGAAGACCGAGGCGTGGGCGATTGTCCACCGCATGTGCTGCCGCGCCCGCACGGGAGAGGGCGACATCGCGCTGCGGCTTTTCGGCAACCTCATGGAATACAAGGCGACGGACACGCTCTGGTCGATCGCGCACGGCGTCCACCAGATCGACGCGAACTACGGCGGCGCGGCGGCGTTCGCGGAACTGCTCCTGCAAAGCCACGAACTCGACGCTGACGGCAACTTCAAAATCGACCTTCTGCCGGCGCTTCCTTCGTCGTGGGCGAAGCACGGCTCGTTCCGCGGGCTCCGCGCTCGCGGCGGCAAGGTCGTGGACTGCGAATGGCGCGACGGCAAAGTGGTGCGAAGCGAAGTGCGCGACGCGTCCGCCAGTTCACACCGCTAGGAACGGCGGGAAGGTCGATAACCGATATGCGTACAACCAAACTCTTCACCGCGTTCGCGGCATTGACCATTGCGGCGTCGACTCCGGTCTTTGCGTTCGCGGGGGACTATCCGTACACCCCCGCCGCGCTGACTAATGTCACGGTCACGGGCGGCTTCTGGCTGCCGCTCATTGAAACGAACAGGCTTTCCACGCTCAAGGCGGACTTCGCGAAATGCGAGGAAGCGCGCATTCCGAATTTCCGCAACGCCGCCGCTCGCAAGTGGGGTTCGTTCAAGGGAATACCCTTCGACGATTCCGACGTCTACAAGGTGATCGAGGGCGCGGCGTACACGCTCGCGACCCATCCGGACCCGGAACTCGAGAAATATGTGGATGGCGTGATAGAGGCCATCGCCGGTGCACAAGAGCCGGACGGCTACCTTTACGCCGCGCGGACGCTCGGCTGGACGAAGAAGGACAAAAAAGGCAAAACCGGATACGATCGCATGGGGCCGACACGATGGAGCTATCTCGCGCACAGCCACGAGTTCTACAATGTCGGCCACCTCTACGAGGCTGCGGTCGCATATTGGGAGGCGACCGGCAAGCGGACGCTTCTCGACGTGGCGATAAAGTCCGCAGATCTCATCGACCGGACGTTCGGTCCTGCGCCGACCCAGCTGAAGGATACGTCCGGCCACGAGGAAATCGAACTTGCGCTCTGCAAATTGTACCGGGCGACGGGCGAGGAGCGGTATCTGAGACTTGCGCAGTTCCTCCTCGACATGCGCGGGCGGCGGAATGGCGGTTCGAAGTGGGATGACGCCGTGTCCGCGCAGTCTGGCGAACTCGTCAAGGGCGGGGAAATGGAGGCGAAGGGTGCGTATTTACAGACGCATCTTCCCGTCGTCAGGCAGCGCGAGGCAGTCGGCCACGCCGTGAGAGCCACCTATCTCTATTGCGGAATGGCAGACGTAGCCGCGCTTGCGGGGAATCGCGAATATATTGCCGCCATCGACGCGATTTGGGAGAATGTCGCCGGCAGGAAACTCGCACTCAATGGATCCGTCGGAGCCCGGCACAAAGGCGAATCATTCGGCGCGAACTATGAACTTCCAAACGATACCGCGTATCTGGAGACGTGCGCCGGAATCGGGAATGCACTCTGGAACGAGCGGATGTTTCTCATGCACGGAGACTCCAAGTACATCGACGTTCTGGAACGCGCGCTTTACAACGGCATCCTCTCGGGGGTGTCGCTTGGCGGCGATGAATTCTTCTATCCGAATCCGCTTGCGTCAAAGGGCGGCTACAAGCGCTCGAAGTGGTTCAGCTGCTCCTGCTGTCCGGTGAACATCGTCCGGTTCGTTCCGCAGGTGGCGCAATTTGCATACGCGACGCGGGAGAACGCGGCATACGTAAATCTCTTCATGGAAAGCGAAGCGACGCTCCGCCTCGCATGCGGCAAGGTGAAGATTGCGCAGAAGACGGATTATCCCTGGAGCGGTCAAGTGCGCATAGACGTGGCACCGCCGGAAGACGGCGCGAGATTTGCGCTCGACGTACGCGTTCCCGGGTGGTGCGTCGGGCGGCCTGTTCCGAGCGACCTCTATATGCAAGTCGAGCCGGGGACGCCGGCGGAATTCTCCGTGAAAGTGAATGGCGTGGCAATCGACGCCGCGCCAGTGAAGGGATACTGCGTCATCGATCGCGAATGGAAGAGCGGTGATGTCGTCGAAGTCTCGATGGGCATGCAGGTCAGGCGCATCAAGGCGCACGAGAACGTTGCGGCGGACAAGGGACTCCTTGCGGTCGAGCGCGGCCCGATCGTCTATTGCGCGGAGGGCGCGGACAATGGCGGCAAGGCGTTCGACGCGACCATCCCCGCCGATGCGACGTTCGTAGAGGGGGCCTTCAAGATCGGCGACAGGTCGTTCCCTTTGCTGAAAAGCTCCAACGGCGTGACTCTCATCCCCTACTTCCTGTGGAACAACCGCGAACCGGGCAACGAGATGCAAACGTGGTTCGCGACGGGGCTGTCGGAATGACAGGGGACAGAATGACAAGGGGACCCCGCAGGCAGGCGCGTTTTGCAAGTCTTTGCCGCAATCATGATGCGGAAACATATAATGGCGGGTTTTTGGTATAATATCCGGCATGGAAGAGAAGACGAGAGACTTTCGCTACGGGAAGCTGCCGCTTCCGGTCGGCAAGAGCGACTGGGAGGAGGTTGCCGGACACTGCTACTGCGTCGACAAGACGCTGCTGATGCGCGACCTGCTGGCGACACGCGCGGGCGGAGAAGACGCGCTCGCGCACGAACTCAAGGAGAGACAATGAAAGATGTTGCGTTTTCATTCAAATGCGTGGAGGAAGAATACCGAATCCTGCCGCGCCGCCGGGAAGCCAGTCTGGACAAAAGCAGAAAGGTGCGTAGCGATGATGCGCTCTAAATCTCCTCATGGTTCGCAAAAAATGGAAAATGGAAATGCCGGGCATTTCGCCGCCTCCTTTGCCGCGTGTGCGGTGGTGGTTGTTGGCGCGATTCTTCCGCTCTGCGCGGAAGAGGTCGCGGCGGAGGACGCACGGGCGGCGGCGCAGGGCTGGGCGGCGTTGCGCGAGGCGTTGACGGGCAAGGACAGGTTCCAAGGCGCGGAGATCGCGGACGTCAAGGCATACGAGGGCAAGGACGGGCGCGGCGCGTTCTACGTGGTCTCGTTCTCCGGCGGCGGCTTCGCCGTCACGTCCGGCGACACGGAGATTGCGCCGATTCTCGCCTATTCGGAAGACGGAGAGTTCGTGGCGAGCGACGAGAATCCACTGTGGGTCATGCTCACGACGGACGTCGCCGGGCGCACGAAGAGATTGGGGGAGAATTCTTTAGCCACAAAGAACACAAAGAGCACAAAGGCGGGAGGGTCGTCGTCCTCGACGACCGATGACGAGGATGATTTGGAATATGGTGCGGGGGAGGTTGATGCCGCGTCCCTGTCGTCCCAAACGTCTCAGTCGTCGCAGTCATCCGCCAATGCCTCGGCGTGGACGCGGCTGAAAACGGCGGCGGGAGAATCGTCGTCCCAGGCGGCCGGGCCGAAGCTTCTCAAGGCGGCGTTGCCGCGCACGGGCTCGATTGCAACGCCGCTCTACGGGCCGTTGTGCGAGACGAAGTGGAACCAGTATTTCATAAGCGGCACGGCCTGCTACAACTACTATACGCCGTCGAACTTCCTTTCAGGATGCGTTGCGACGGCGATGGGGCAGATGATGCGTTCGTTCGAGTGGCCGAAGGAGAAGGTGACGCTTCTGCGCGAGCACTCTTCGCGCTTCCTTGACGACGTGAAGACGCCCGGCGTCGTCTACACGAACCAGTGGCACGTCGGCGGAGGCTACGGCCAGTCGTGGGAGTATCCGGGGCCGGAGTTCGGAGGGCCGTACGACTGGGAGAACATGATTGCAAACCCACAAGCCGCAAAAAGCGCCGGAACGCTCACGGAAGACCACTGCAAGGCGATAGGCCAACTCCTGCGCGACTGCGGAATTACCGTCAACATGGACTACCATCTCGGCGGCAGCGGAGCGGATACCTGCGCGATCGCCGCGGCGCTGGTGCAGGATTTCGGCTACAAGAACGCCGAGTACCGCTCCGACGGGACGGATATTTCGCTTGAAGAGCAGCTTGCGGCATATCTGCCGTCGTTCGCGATGGGTTCGCCCTGCGCGGTGGGCATACCCGGCCACGCCATAGTCGCCGACGGCTACGGACTCGACTCGGATTCGCGGCAGTACGTCCACTACAACTACGGCGGGGGCGGCTCGTACTGGTACACGCCGCCGGACGACAAGGAGACCGACGTCGAATACCCGACCGTGAAGAAAATCGTCTATAACATCATGACGCCGGAGGAGCGATACGCCGGCTATGTCGCGGGCGGGTGCTTCGTCGGCGGAACTGTTCTCGAAGACGACGGCGCAACACCGGTTGCGGGAGCGACGGTGACGGCGCTCGATGCCTTCAACGGCTCGAAAGTCTCCGGCGCGACGGATGAAAACGGCCAATACGTCCTCCACCTCCCGCCGGGCTACGACTACACCCTCTCGGCGGAGGTGGACGGCGACACGGTCTCGACGAAAAAGCTTGGAATGGTGCGTTCGACGCCGGGCGCGGTGGGAAACCGCCGCAACGTCCGGCTCGTTGCGGGCGACATTGCCGCGGGCGCGGAGGCAAGTCTCGTCCACCGCTGGAGCTTCAACGGCACGGACGATGCCAATTTCACGGATTCCATCGGCGGCGCGGTCGCGAAGGTGATGAAGAAGACCTCGAAAACCACGACAGTCGACGGCGGCACGGTGGCGTGGGCGGACGGCAAGGCCGTCCTTTCCGGCGGCAACGGCACGGGGCACCTCAACTTCGGCGAGGGCGTCATGGGGACGGGCGACGGCGCGACGCTCGAAGTCTGGGCGACGAAGACCGCGAACCCCGCAGGGTGGGCGTATCTCGTAAACTACGAACTTATCGACTCGACCACGGCGAACCATCTTTCGCTTGCGCTTGATCTCGGCGGCTCTAACAACAATTGGAATCCTTCGCGATGGGGCCAGACCGAAAACCGCGTGGCCGGAAACAAAAGCGGCGGAGTCAACGTGTTGAGCCCGCCGGCCGGCGTACCGTTCCACGTGACGCTTTCCCTTGAGGACAAGGGCGACGGCTCGAGCGACGTGCGCTGGATGGTGAGCGACGCCGCGACGGGGTTCATCTACTCCAAGCAGTCCATCAACGTCAGGAATCTGACTCTCGCTTCGGCGGCGGCGGACGGCTGGGCGCTTCTTCTGGGCAACAACCCGTGGACGAACTCGATGAAGGATCTCGCCTGCGAAATCGACGAAGTGCGCATCTGGGACGGCGTTCTTTCCGACGAGCAGATCAAGGCCAACATCATCGCAGGGCCCGACAACCCGCTCGGCGGCGGCACCACAAGCGTCGTCATCCCCGAAAACACGACATACACCGTCCCGACTCTCGGCGGATACGGCTACATGACCTTCTCGCCGGTCGCGCTCGGCGAGGGCTCGAAGATTCGTTTCGACACGACGGACTATTTCGGCACGGGACTTCGCTTCAAGACCGGCGGAATTTTCGTCCCCTCCGGCGGCGTGCTCGACTATGTGGAGCTTTCCGACCCGGAAAACTACGTCGCCACGATGGAGGACGCCGATACGATACTCGTGCGACTGAAAGGCGACATCGCGCATGAATCGACGTGGAGGGGCGGAAGGCCGTCTTCCGCGGCCGACCTCGCCAATCCCGCCAACTGGGAGAGCGTGAACGCCGCCGGCGAGACGATTTCCGCCGCGCCGTGCGCGAAGACGACCGTCATCATCCCCGCCGGCGCACTCGCCTCGTTCACCTTGCCTGGTGGCGCATCGCCCGCGTGGGGAAGTCGGATCGTAGCCA
>JAZSLQ010000094.1:0-9114 GCA_045535455.1 Kiritimatiellia bacterium
CAGATGGAGTTTGAACTCCTGACGGGATAGACGCAACCGCTTGCGCAACAAGCACGGCCGCAAAACCTTCGGAATTCCGCAAAAACCGCGCGGGCCTTTCCGAGGGCTCGACAGCTCTTTACAAAGGTGGGGATATTCCAGCACAATCAAGCGCTGCGATTGTCGGACAAATTCTCGATTGCGTCGTGTATCTCGGCGAGAGTGCGGACGGAATTGAGGCGGGCGCGGAGTGCCGCAGCACCAGGACGGCCGTTGAAATAGCGGAAAAGATGGACATGCATCTTGACCGACGCAAACGCGTCCTCGGAAGGAATGTGGTCGTGGGGGAAACGCTCGGCAAGCTGCCTGCGGAATTCCAGCAAATAGCCAAGATGCTTCCGCACGACTTCGTTCTGCTCGTCGCAGGCCGCACGTTGCACGGCGCTACCCGTTTTCAGCGCGGCAAAAATCGTCGGTGCGGCAAGCGCGGCGCGACCCACCATAATCGCATCAACTCCCGTCGCCGCCATCGCCGCCGCACTCTTCGCGTCAACGACACTACCATTGCCGGCAACAGGAATCTTCGCGCGGCGGACGACTTCGGCAAGTTCGTCAATATGAACCTCTCCGCCATGCATCTGCGAAGTGTAGCGCGCATGAAGAATGAATCCCTTCGCGCCCGCCTGCTCGGCCGCGTCAAGAAGTTCAAACACAGTCCTGCGACGCGGATGCGGCCCAAGCCGCGTCTTCAGCGTCACAGGAAGATCGGTATTCTCGACCATCGCCTTGAGAAGCCGATAGACCTTCTCCGGGTCTTCCGCGAGCTTAGCCCCCGCCCCCTCTCGCGTCACCTTCGTCATCGGGCAGCCGGCGTTCAGGTTCAGCTCGACGAAGCGCGGCGAACCATCGTCCGCGCGGCATGCCGTCACTTCACGTGCGGCAAACGCGAGATCGGACTCGCGAGAGCCGAAGAGCTGACAGGCGACAGGCCCCTCGCCGGGCATTGTTTCCATCAAGTGCCGCGTCGGCGAAGAACCATGCGCGAGCCCCGCGGCAGAAACCATCTCGGTGTAGGAGAGATCTGCGCCACCCTCAAAGCAAAGCCGCCGAAACGGCGCGTCGGTAAAGCCGGCAAGCGGAGCGAGGACAAATTTCATTTCGCCTCCGTGCGCGGCACGAGCGCCGGATCGTGGTAAGGCGCATCCATGTCAACGACGGAAAAGGACACGTAGGTCGGCGCACCCCAGCCGGTGCCGGGCTTGCGCCCGAACACTGCAAGATCGACGCGCGTTGTTCCAGATAGCTTCGTGCGGTCTATCGACACAAGCGCGGCGACGCCCTTCTGCTCCTCGATCTTTGCCGCGCCAGCGGGATCGTGAACAATTCGATAGGCAACCTCGGGAGCTCCGTCCACGACAAAAGCGAATGAGCGCTTTACCTCGGGCGAACGCAGCACAAACGCCGCGGCGAAAGGTGTGAGGTATGTAAGTTCGGGGATCTCCGGCTTCTTCTCCACTGGCGCGCCAAATCGCGTTATGCGCACGACGGGTGGAATCTCAGTCGCACGCACGTCGGCTGCGAGCTTCTTGAGTCGCGCGAGATCGAGCCCGTTCGGCGGGAGACACGTCGGATGCGCCTTTTCAGTGAGATAGTCGTCTTCGTTCTTAACGGTCTTCAGCGACTTTCTGATGAGCGTCATGATCGTCGGAGCAAGGAGCCGCCGCTCCACTATCTCGCGCTTGACCGCCTGATCGAAAGAGCGGCTCGCGTCAAGCGCCGCGCGAAGATAGTACTGGTCGCTCCAACTGCGCCCCTGCGTGACGAGCCAGTACGGCGTGACGGAAACGAACACGTCGCCGTTCGTGCCGACAGGCGGGAAGTCTGCGTTCGCGGGGAACACCCACACCTGGTTGTCCATGTAGAGAGTTGCCATCGTGCGAAGGTGACGCGCGGACGTCGTCATCATCGCGCGCGGAATGGAACGCCAGAACTCGTCGCCGACATACGCGCGGCTGCAGTTGCCAAACACGGGATAGGGGAACCGCACGTTCGGGAAGTCGAGGTCGAGCTTTCTCTCGCGGCCCGTCTTGTCGAGCTTCACCTCGGTGACGCCGGGATAGTTCGTGACGACGAGACGAGAATGCCCGCCATCGCGGTTCATGTAGAGGTCGCCCGAATTGCCGTCGACGACTCCAGGCGATAGTTTCATCCTTGCTATGAAGCAGCCGACGTCGAAATCCCAGAGCATGTTCTGCTCGCCAAGCGCAAGAGACCCGCCGACTATTCCCGTCGCGTCTGCGACGGCGAGCGGCCCAAGCATGATCGGACGATCGGCGCTCTCCTTCGCATATTCGACGAGCTCCTTGAAACGGCGATTCGACGAAATGCGCCTCAGGTCGTTGTCGACTGCAATCGCGCTCGCGTCGCGGAACCCGAGGTCGATCGCCTTCTCAAGCTGGTCAAGCGCTTCGTCCGGCTTTTCGCGGTACGCGAGAGAGCATGCGAGGTTGTAGGCCCATGTCGGATCGTCCGGAAGAAGCTCTGTGCCCTTCCTCGACGACTCCTCCATCTTCGTCGTGTCTCCGGCGCGGACCGCCTGTATAAACTCGGCACGCAAAAGTTCGTGCTGCGGCTGGCGCGCAGGATAGTCCCATACAGAAAGGACCGCGAGAAGCGAGAGAATTGGCGTCGTCATTTTCCTATCCGCATCCAGGAAGGAAGTTTCACGAGCTTCGCCTCCCTGCTCTGGTTTGTCGCAAGCGTGGAAGCCGTTCCGATCGACGGCGACTCGAGAGACGCGAGACGCGCCATGAGCGCCTGCTGGCTCATGGCCTGTTGCTGGCGCATCGCCTCGTTCGCCTGCTTCGACTCAAGAAGCTCCTTCTCGCGCTGCTGGAGACGCGCACGCAGGTCTTCTATCTCCGCGCGCATCTGGGTGATGTCGCGCATCCCCTCTGCGACGCGCGACGTCTCGGCCCTGCTCGTCCTGAGCTGGTCGGTAAGATCGCGTATCTTGCGCTCTGCCTCAAGGGCCGTCTTCTCGGCGTGCTGGCGAAACGCGTCGTACTCCTTGCGCATCTGCGCCATGCGCGGATCCTCCGGGCGATCAAGAAGCGCACGACGCGTCATGTCCTCGATGTTGGAGCCGGCGCGCTTCAACAGCAGACGGCGACGCTCCAAGAGCTTGTCCGCGCGCTCCTCGTGGCGGCGGCGAAACTCGTCAGCCGCCTTCTTCTCGGCCTCGATGACCGCGGCAAGTTCCTCGGCTTCGGCAGTCATTATCGAATAGACGGCCGCCTGGATGTCCGCGACTTCGCTCGCGGTCTGCGGCAGGCGGCGGAGCTCGTCCTCGAGCGAGCGCACCTGCTCGCGAAGCTTATCGCTCACGGCCTTCTCGTCCTTCGTCGCCTTTTCGTTTTCGTCTGCGACGCGCGTCGCGGCTGCAAGCTTCTCTTCGAGTTCCTTCACTCGTGTCTCGTCGACTACGACTTTCTCGACGATCTTCTCGACGGGAACTTCGACAATCTTCTCGATGACCTTTGGCTCTGGCTCGACTTGCGGCTCGGGCTGCACCTCAGGCTTGGGCTGCAACGCGGGCGCGTCGTTTGCGTCACTCAACGCCACGTCATCCGCTGGCTCTTCAATTGGCGCGGGCGCGTCAAACGGCTCGCGCGATTCGACCAGCGTCGCCGTCGGAGGGAGACGTCCGCTCGCGAGAAGCGCCTCCGCCGCGACACGATTGAACGGCCCGCGCGGATTCCCGTCGCCAATGTCTATCGAGAAACGCATGTCGAGAAACGGCACGTCCTCGACGCGACGCCACACTTCGTTGTCCTCCGATATTTCCTGCCCCGGCTGTATCCTGCCGAGGCGAGCCCATTCGGCAAGCTTCTCTTCGCTTTCAGGCCCGAAGGTTTCGTCCTGTGTCCTGAGGTACCACTGGCTCATTATTTCTTCCTCCCGAAAAATCCAAACCTTGACTTGCCGGCCACCGCAAGTTCGCGGCGCGCCGCCTGCTCGAGCGCCTCGAGCCCAGACCTGCTCACGTCACCGAACATTCCCTTCCCGCCTGCGCGACGCGGCGGTTCGTTGCCAGCCGGCTCGACAATCTCGGGCACGACGACAGTGGTGCGCGGCGGCTTCTCAACCTCGACGATCTTCTCGACGATCTTCTCCACCGGAACCTCGACGATCTTCTCGACAATCTTCTCGACGGGAACTTCGACGCGCCTCTCGACGATCTTCTCGACTATCTTTTCGACGGGAACTTCTTTTATCACTTCCTTCTCGACAATCGTCGGCGGCGGATCCTCGTCGATCGGAAACTCATGCAGACGATACGCCTTTGTTTCAGGCGGCAGCGAACCATCTGCCATCGACGCGACAAGATACTTTCTGTTGTACGGACCGAGCGGCTTGCCGGGCTCAAGCTCGACGAGCCACTTCATCTCGAGCTCGCCCATCAACTGCGCAGGAGTCCATCTGATTCTGTCTTTCGAAAGCGACGACGACGGATCGATGCGCCCGTCTTCCGCCCAGCTCACAAGCGACGCGACGTCGGCCGGTCCGTAGACGTTGCCGTCGCTCATTCTCACATACCATTCTTTCGTACCATTCATTTGTTCATATTATACCAAAACGCGCCGTGGAAAAAAAAGGCGCTTGAGGCATTTCGAACCTCAAGCGCCGCAGTGCGGTTTTCAGAACCGCCTCTCTTACTTCTTAGCCTTCTTGGCAACCTTCTTGGCGGGTGCCTTCTTAGCAGGAGCCTTCTTCGCGGGTGCCTTCTTCGCGCAGCACTTCGTGCAGGCCTTCTTCGCAGGAGCCTTCTTCGCAGGAGCCTTCTTAACCGCCTTCTTGGTAGTAGCCATGTCTTGATCCTTTTAGTATTTAGAAACCGTCGGCGCGGTCAGACGATCGCAACTACCGCGGCTTCTGATGGAATGATACAATTTTTTTTCTTCAAGCGCAAGTGGAAACAGAAAAAATTTTTTCGCGACGAAATCACTTCCATCATTCACCATGCGACGAGAAAAAAAACAAAGGAGCGCGGCGAATGTGCCGCGCTCCTTTACGTGACCTTGGAAGGTCGAAGCGAGATTACTTGACCTCGACTTCGGCGCCGGCCTTCTTGAGCTGCTCGGCGATCTTCTCGGCCTCGTCCTTCGCGATGGCTTCCTTGACCTTCTTGGGAGCGCCGTCGACCATGTCCTTGGCGTCCTTGAGGCCGAGACCCGTAATCGCGCGGATCTCCTTGATGACCGCGATCTTGTTCGCGCCGGCGGACTTGAGGATGACGTCGAACTCCGTCTTCTCCTCGGCAGGAGCGGCGCCAGCGGCGGGACCCGCGACTGCGACTGCGGCGGCGGCGGAAACGCCCCACGCCTCTTCGAGGGCCTTCACGAGGTCGTTGATTTCGAGAACGGTCTTGCCCGACAGTTCCTTGATGATTTCTTCGTTAGTCATTGTCTTGTTTCCTTTGTTTTACTTGTCAACCCTGGCCGTTTTTCATGCCAGGGAAATTTTGTTTACTGTGCAGCGGCCTCGGCGGCGGGCGCCTCGGCTGCAGGTGCGGCATCGCCCTCGCCCGCCATAGCCTCGGCGGAGGCGGGACCCTTCTTGGCCTTCTCGGAGAGGACGCGCGCGAGACGAGTCGCAGGCTCCTTGAGGAGCATGAGAAGCGTCGCACGGAGCTGATCCTTGCCGGGAACCTTGGAGAGGGCCTCGACCATCGCGGCGTCAACGATCTTGTTATCGTAGTCAGCGCCCTTCACGGACGCCTTGCCGTTGGAGTCCTTGACGAACTCCATGATGGCCTTCGCAACGGCCGTAGGCTCGCCGTGACCGGTGACGATCGCGGAGTTGCCCTTGAACATCGCGTTGACCTCTTCGCTCCACCCCTTCTCCTTGGCAACCTTGCCGAGGAAGGTGTTCTTCACGACGAGAAGACGGCTGTCGAGCGCGCGGAGGGCCTTGCGGAGCTTCGCGAACTGCGCGACGGTAACGCCGCCGTGGTCGATGATGAAGCAGTAGTCAGAGTCCTTTACGCGGGAGACGACTTCGTCGAGGATTGCAATCTTTTCGATTCTCATTTTAGTAACCCTCCTTATTCGGCATCGCCGACGATCTGGACCGGAACGCCGATGCCCATCGTCGAGGAGACCGTCATCGACTTGATGAACACGCCCTTGACCGTGGCCGGCTTCGCGGCCTGCACGGCGGCGACGATGGCCTTGATGTTCTGGACGAGCTTGTCGGCGTCGAACGAGCGCTTGCCCGCGACGACGGCCATGTTGCCCGTCTTGTCCATGCGGAAATCGACCTTGCCGCCCTTCGCCTCCTTGACGGCCGTCGCGGTGTCGTCGGTGACGGTGCCGGTCTTGGGGTTGGGCATGAGGCCGCGGGGACCGAGGATGCGGGCGCACTTGCGGACTTCCTTCATCGCCTCGACGGTCGCGATCGCGACGTCGAAATCGCACCAACCTTCCTTCGTGACCTTGTCGATGAGGTCTGCGAGGCCGACGTAGTCGGCACCGGCCTGGCGCGCCTCTTCGGCGTGGTCGCCACCGGCGAACACCGCGACCTTGACGGTCTTGCCCGAGCCATTGGGGAGCTTGACGGTGCCGCGCACCGCCGTGTCGCCCTTGGTGAGCTCCTTACCGAGATGGAAGTAAACGTCAACCGTCTCGTCGAACTTCGCGCCGGCGTTGTCCTTGACGAACTTGACCGCCTCTTCGAGAGAGACCTCTTTCTTGGGGGCCTTCTTCAGCGCGTTGAAATATCTCTTTCCGTGCTTGCTCATTCGACCACCTCGATTCCCATGTTGCGAGCCGTGCCGGCGATCATCTTGATCGCCTGCTCGGGATCGTCGGTGTTGAGGTCTGCCTTCTTCATCTCAACGATCTTGAGAAGCTGGGCCTTGGTGACCTTGCCGACCTTGTTCTTGTTGGGAACGCCGCTGCCCTTGGCGAGGCCGGCTTCCTTCTTGAGGAGCACGCTCGCGGGCGGCGACTTGAACTGCAGCGAGAAGCTGCGATCCTGGTAGACCGTGATGATCACGGGGATTACGAGCCCCGAGTCCTTCGCCGTCTTGGCGTTGAACTCCTTGCAGAACTGCATGATGTTGACACCAGCAGAACCGAGGGCCGGGCCCACGGGCGGCGCGGGATTCGCGGCGCCGGCGGGAATCTGGAGCTTGACGACTCCAGTTACTTTCTTGGCCATTTGCCTTTTCCTTCTTTCGTGCGGCTCCTCCCGAGGATCCCTCCCGGTGAAGTCGAGCTCGCTCCTCCGCTTGTTCCGCTCGGGCTTCGCCCTCGCTCACTCGCTTTGTCGCTCGAACGACCTTTTCGGACCGCAAAACCTGTCTACTACTTAAGCGGCTCGAGCGTCTCCTCGATGGAGACCTTCTCGACCTGCCAGTATTCGACGTCGACAGGGACCTTTCGGCCGAAGACTGCTACTTCGACCTTGAGCTTGCCCTTGTCGGGATCAACCATTGACACCTGGCCCGTCAAGCCCATGAACGCGCCATCGTTTATCTTCACCGTCTCGTCGACGCTGAAATCAACCTTCGGACGCTCGGCCATCGCGCCGTTAGAAGGACGATCGAGGAGAATCGAGTCCACCTCGCTCTGCTTCAGCGGCTGCGGCCTGTCGCCCCCCACGAACCCGATCACGCCGGGTGTCTCGCGAAGGAACTGCCACGTCCTTTCGAAAATCGCCTTCTTCCCGTTTTCGTCGAGCCCTTTCGTCTCGTCGTAGAGCGCAAGCTCTGCGAGCACGTAGCCCGGGAAGAACTTCTTCGTGATCGTGCGCTTCTTGCCGTCCTTCTTCTCGGTGACGCGCTCGGTCGGGATCACGCAACGACCGATATACTCTTCCATGCGCTCGAGCTTGACCCGGGCCTCAATCGACTTCTGGGCCTTGTTCTCCTGGCCGGTGAGCGTGTGAAGCACAAACCACTGCTTGACCATCGTATTACCCCTTCAGTCTCTCATTCCATTCACAGACGGACGCTCACGCACCTGCGTGGACGACCTTGATGAACCCTTCGATCAGCTTGTCGCAGACGAGCGTAGTCGCCGCGAGGATGAAGATGAACGAAATGACGACAAGCGTCGACTCCCAAAGCTCGGTTTTGCCGGGCCATGACACGCGCTTGGCTTCAGCCGACACGCCAGTCAGATATTCCTGCGTCTTCTTGAAAAAGCTCATCTTGTTCTTCCTCGTTCCGTTGGCAGGGTAGGAGGGAATCGAACCCCCATAGGCGGTTTTGGAGACCGCTGCACTGCCATTGTGCTACTACCCTAATGATGAGACTTACTTCGTCTCTTTGTGGGTCGTGCGCTTGCGGCAGTGCGGGCAGAACTTCACCTTCTCCAGACGCTCCGTCATAGTCTTCTTATTACGGGTCGTCGTGTAGTTGCGGTTCTTGCACTCACCACAGGCCAAAATAGCGAGATCTCGCATTTTCCATTCCTCCGTCCTGAAGAGATAGAGCCCGGCCGGCCACTTCCGGCCGGGCATCTCACAGGACTTCTCTTCTATTACTTGATGACAGTGCTGACCGTGCCGGCGCCGACCGTGCGGCCGCCCTCGCGGATAGCAAAGCGCATCTTGTCCTCAAGCGCGACAGGCGCGATGAGCTTGACGGTGATCTCGACGTTGTCGCCGGGCATGACCATCTCGACGCCATCGGGGAGCTGAATGTCGCCCGTCACGTCCGTCGTGCGGATGTAGAACTGGGGACGATAGCCCTTCATGAACGCGGTGTGGCGGCCACCCTCTTCCTTGGTGAGGACGTAGACCTGGCCCTTGAACTCGGTGTGCGGGGTGATGGAACCCGGCTTCGCGAGAACCTGACCGCGGGCAACCTCTTCCTTCTTCGTACCACGGAGAAGCGTACCGATGTTGTCGCCGGCCTGACCCTGGTCGAGGAGCTTGCGGAACATCTCGACGCCCGTGACGGCGGTCTTGGCCGTCGGCTTGAGACCGACGATCTCGACTTCGTCGCCGACCTTGACAACGCCGCGCTCGACGCGGCCAGTGACGACCGTGCCGCGGCCTTCGATCGAGAAGATGTCCTCGATCGGCATGAGGAACGGCTTGTCGAGCTCGCGCTCGGGCTCGGGG
>JAZSLQ010000251.1:0-8944 GCA_045535455.1 Kiritimatiellia bacterium
CCATCGGCTTCATGGCGTTGTAGTTCATCCACGGGCAGCCCGCGACGCTGAACCCCTTCTCGGCGAAAAACGAGATCGTCGGCCACTCTTCGCGCTTCTCCTTCATGTTGCCGTAGGAATACTGCCAGTCGCAGATGATGATGTCCTTGGGAAGCGTAGCGAGCCCCTCGACGTTTTGCGCGTTGCCGTGCCTCACGAAACCCTTCCAGCGCGGATCCTTCTTATCGAGGAACATGTCGTGCCAGATCATCGCCCGTGCGCCGCGCTGGCGGACGAACTCGGCGAGTCCGGCGATGTGTTTGCACACAAGCTCTACGTTCGGCGTCTTGGTGCATTCGGGACAGGTCTGCGGCTCGGCCTCGTCGCAGCCGAGGTGGAAGAACGGCGGGTTGCCGAAGTTCTCGTGCATCTCGGCAATCAACTCGCGGAGAACACGCTGCGTCTCGGGGTTGGAGAGACACCAGTTCCAGCCGCTGGGCTCGAAGAGCGGCGCGTACTCCGGGTGCATGTCGAGCGCGCTGTGCTTGAGTGAAGCGCCGCCGCGCGAGAACGAGGCGTGCCCGTAGCAGTTTATCTGCGGAATGAGCGTGATGCCAAGATCCTTCCCGAGCGCAACAAGGCGGCTCGTCTCGGCCTTCGTCATCGGCGCGTTTGGCCAGCAGCGCCACGGATGCTTCTCGCTTTTGTACGTTCCCCAGGGCTCGACAATCGCGTAGTTGAACTTGAGCAGCGCGGCAAGGCGTATCGCGCGCTCGATCTGCTGCGGACGCGTCTCCGGGAACCAGCAGAGATGCACGGCGCGGAACGCGAGGTGCGGGCTGTCCGTGATCGAAAGCGTCGGGAGGATCATCCCATCCGTCTTCATGGTGCCGCGCTTCGCGATGGCGAGCTGGCGCAGGGTGTAGCTCGCCCACTTGACGCCCGCCAGCGCGTTGGCCTTGATCTTCACGCCCGAGGCGTCGACATTCGCCGCATAGCCTTCGTCGCCTTCCGCCGTCAGACCGGTCACGCCGGCGGCGACCTTCGGCGCGTAGTCGCCGTACCACTCCTTCAGGTGCGACGCGAGCCACGGAGCGGCGGCGGAGTCGGGACACTCCACCGCCACGGTCGTCGATGCGTCGAACGGAACGTAGGTCTTTTGGTCCATCTTGAATGTCTGCCCTGCGTTGGACGCGAGGGGCGCAAGCGCCAGAATGGCGACGATAAGGCTATGCAGCTTCATGTTATTTTCCTCCGATTTTCGCTATTTTACCAGATTGGATGGACTCGTAGCAACCCAACATGGCCTGAATCGTCTCCTTGTGCCACTTGAGGTTGATGAGCGGCGTCTTGTGCTCGCGGATGCAGGCGACGAACTCGTCGATGAGCCCGATCCACTCGTCGAAATAGGTGTACTGGACGGTGTAGCGGTCGTTCGGCGCGCCGTTGTGGTAGACGTTCGGGCCGAAGCAGTCGCAGCTTATCATCCCCTTGTCGCCGGTGATGGTGACGTTCACCTCCATGCGCTTCGGGAAGCGCTCCCAGCCCGGGCCGGGGACTTTCAGCTTCTCCTCCAGGCGGCTCCACGACGGATCGAACAGGAACGAGGTTCCGTCCTTCATCTTGCCGACGGCCATGAGCATGTCCTCGACCTTCAGTCCGTCGCGCAGGTTCGGCGCGACCTCGGCGTAGATGTAGTCGAAGTCAGAGCCGGTCAGGTGGCGTATGAGGTCGAAGATGTGCGGATGGTCGCAGAGCGCGCCGCCGCGGAAGCGCGGGTCGCCGGCCTTGAGCGGAACGACGCTGCCGAAGCTCGCCTTCGGGTCGCCCTGCCACGGGAACGCCCACACCGGCGAGAGCGTGATGTTCGTCGCCTGGACGGATTTTATCTTCCCGATGGCACCTTCCTTCACAAGCTTCTCCAAACGGCGCACGACGGAGTTGTAGTGCATTTCAAGCTCGATCTGGCAGACAATCCCCGCCTTGTCGCACATAGCGATCATCTCGTCGTATTCCTTCATGTCGAAGGTGGGAATTTTCATCGAAAGAATATGGATGCCCTTTTCGGCGCACCATTTCATCTGCTCGAAGTGGCGGTCGTTCGCAGAGGCAATGACGACGGCCTCTATGTCAGGATGCTTTTTGTACATCTCCTCGGGGTCGAGGTAGCAGGGAACGCCCGTCTTGTAGAGCTCGTACGTCTTCTTCGCTTCCGCGTCCTGCGCGCACGAGGCGACCCAGTCGAGCTTCTGGTTGTCGAGAAGCGTCTGGTAGTACTTGCGGGTATGACCGTGCGTCATGCCCATCATTGCGATCTTTACTGGTTTCATGGTTCTGAGATTGTTTTATTGATTTTTGTTTGAGACATGGGACGAGAGACATGAGACGAGCCGAGATAAAAGACGTTAGATGTTAGACTTTCTCGTCTCTCGTCTCGTGCCTCACAACAACCGTCATCTTACCTCCGCGACCGCAATGGAGCGATTCGTGTCAAGGCCGTTCTTGACGGCTATCGTCTTCGCAGCCTTCGACTTGTCCGCCGCGAACGCGAGCTTCGCGGCCTTCGTCGCCTTGGCCCACGCGGCCTTCCAGACCTTCGCGTCGGCGCGCTTCTGGAGGAGCGCGAACGCCGCGCGGACATTCCATATCTCGTCGTATGAAAGCCCAAAGAGTTCCGTGTCTACATCGGTAAACTCCTCCATGCCGTCCGCGCCCCAGCAGCGGATCGACTCGTGCTTGGTGTGCGTGTCGACCGTCTGGTCGCAGGCGACGCCGCGCTTGGCGATGATCTCGTGGCGGTCGTATGGCTCGGAGCCCTTCGGCAGCCCCGCGCCGATCTCGACCGAGACGTTCACGTCGTTGGCGAGTTTGGCGAGAACGTTGATCGCGTTGCCGCTCGCGACGGCCATCACGCGCACGACATCGGACGCGCCCAGGTACGCGGCGAGGTCAAGCTCCTTCGCCAGCATCGCCTCGAGGTCTGCGCCTTTCGGCGCAAAGCTCGAGAAGCGGAGCGTGGAGACGCCCTCGAGCGTGCCGTTCTCGGTCATCTTCTTCAGTTCGACGATCTTGCGCTCCATCCTGCCCGGCAGAAGCGGCGTCGCGCCGACGAAGCAATGTCCATCTTTGAGCGTTATTGCGCCCTTTGCGGCTCCGTACTTCTCTCTCAGGAAGTCGAGCCCCTTGTTCATCTTTTTCAGGTTCATTTTAACTTTTCAACCTTTCAACTTTTCAACTTTTCAACCTTTCAACTTTTAAACCGCGCGGCATCAAGCCGCGCTACAGGCACTTCACCAGCGGCCTGTACTTAGCGAGATACGCGGCGTTCTTCTCGTCGCCGCCGGGCGCGTTGGCCGAGTTCCAGACAGGCGGGACGATCCCGCGCTCGACGCACTGACGGCACGTCTCGATTTCAAGAAGGTGCGCGATGGTGAAGTCCACGACGTTCGAGACGGGGCCGATGGGCGTCGTCATGCCGGGGACGTTCACGACCGCGTCGCCGACGGGGTTGTAGTCGTCGATGCAGACGTCCGCGTAGTCGAACAGGTTCTTGCCGTTCGGGTGGCGGATGAAGTGGTCCTTCGGCATCTCGTTCTGCCAGTACGAGCTCGCGACGGCGATGATCTTGCAGCCGCGCTTCTTGCACTCCTCGGCGGCATCGATGGTCGCGGGGTTGATGCCGATGTTGTGGAAAAACAGCACCACGTCCCCTTCCTTGACGTCATAGTATTTCACGATGGACGCGCCGAAGTTGACGGTGCGCTCCAGCGCAAGGTACTTGAGCGCCTGATTGAAGACTGAAAGCGCCGTCTCCATCATAGGGTTGATGTTGGCGAGTCCGCCGGCACGGAAGAACATCTCGCCCATCGCGAGAGTCGTATGTCCGCCGCCCGCGTAGACGTTGATGAGCTTGTCGTCGGCAATGGCGTCCGCCATCAGCTTCGCGGCGGCCTTGATGTTTTGCTCCTGCTTCTCGGCGACCTCCTTGATGTTGGCGATCGCCTTGTCGATGTATCCAAAGTCGTTCAGCATGGTTTTCTCCTTATTTCACTTGCGAGTATTATACAACAACCACACGCCAAGAGGAATACTCAATCCGCCAAGAAAACATCATCATTCCGCCAATGTCAGACCCGACAGATAAGATAGCTCCATATATTCTTGCCCAGCCACGCGGAAAGACGCACCGCAGTCCGCTCGGCTGTGGTCGAATGCTCCTACCTACCCCGTGACGATAAACGGCGTCATGTAGAACGGCAGAAGCACAACGCCTTCCTTCTCCGAATAGTCGCCGTCATGGACGAGGTAAGGCGTTGAAAGGAACTGCCGGTATTTCGCACAGTACTTTCGCAGCGAACTGAATGTATAGTTGCGCCCGCTCTTGACCTCCACGGGCGAGACGTTGTGCCGCCTTGTAAGTGTCGGCTTATCGACAAGGAAGTCGATCTCCATCCTGCTCTGCGCGTCGCGGCGGTCTGAGTTTGAATAGAAGAACAGCGAATGTCCCGCGTCCCTGATCATCTGCGCCACGACGTTCTCAACAAGCATCCCCTCGTTGATCTCAAGCCGCTCCGAGAGTATGCGGTTGTGGATGTCCTCCGCCAGGAGCTCCCTTTCGTCAAAGGCCATGCTGACGAGAAGTCCGGTGTCAGCAAGATAGCACTTAAGCGCCGAGCGGTCGGCATTCAGACTGAACCCCACGTTGGGCTCGCTCGCAGCATACGCGACGTTGACCGTCATCGCCTCCTTCAGCCACTCGAACGCCGCCTCGTAGTCACGCATTTTTGCGCCGGATTCTACTTCGGACAGCACAAACTTCTTTTCGTGCCGCGAGAGCTGCGACGGTATCGCGTTGAACACGGCGGATATCTTGTGCCTGAACGCCCCGCCGTACTTGTGGATGTCCGCCCTGTAGAGGGACAGGATGTCGCGCTTCACCGCATCGACCCTACCAAGGTTGTGCGAAGCGTTGAACTCGGCGACGGCCTGCGGCATCCCGCCCACGACAAGATACTGCCTGAACAAGTCCATCAGCGTGTCGTTCATCTCCCGTCCAAGAGGAGTTTTTTCGCGAAAGCACTTTGAAATCAGCGGCATGGCCGTCTCGTTGCCACAGGCCCAAAGGAACTCCTCGAAATCCATCGGATACATCTTCACCCGTCTCTCTTCGGAGGGAATGACGATGTCCTTGACATTCTTGTTGATGGATATCAGCGACCCTGTTTCAAGATAATGATACCGCCCGTCCTTCACGAGATGCTTGATTGCCTCCCGCGCCCTTGGAAATTTCTGGACTTCGTCAAATATGACAAGGCCGTTCCCCTTAGGAAGGTCAACATGGAACTCGGTAAAGAGGTACATGAAGAACTTGTCAAGGTCGCCAAGGTATTCATTGAAGTATTTCTTCACCTTGGGCTTTACGACAGAAAAGTCAATGAGCAGATACGCCGCATATTCACGCTTGGCGAACTCCTCGGCGATATAGCTCTTCCCGACACGTCGTGCTCCATCGAGCATGATTGCCGTTTTCCCATTGCTGTCCGTCTTCCATTTCAGCAAGGTATCGTAGATTTTTCTGCGCATTAGTCGATCCTTTCTCAAGGTCTGGGCATATTATACCATGATTTTGGCGAACTGCACAACAGGGGATTGCACCAAATCAAGATTTTTAAAGAGGCATAATCAACACCTTTTCAAGATTTCTTGAACTATTGATCTTGCACCTTTTCGAGATTTCTTAAGCGATGTCCCGAATTCATTTGGTTCCTGCAAAATTCACCAAAATAACGTCATCATTCCGTTAAATCAATGGCAGCGGGGAATCGACGGCATGACATAGCGCATGGCAACTTCCTCGGCAGCGGCGGCGTTGGCGGCGATACATGCGTCACGCAAGGCCTCACCCTCCGCAAGCCTGACGGCGAGCACTGCCGTGAACGTGTCGCCCGCACCAGTCGAGTCAACGGCCTTTGCGAGCGGCGCAGAGATGACCTCACCCGTTGAGCGGATGCGGCAGCCCTTCGCGCCGAGCGTCGTCACGACTTCGCCCGGCACATCGCCGAGCGCGCGCTCCTCAAACTCGTTGGGCGTCCAAAGAAACGCGCGCCTCTTCAAGGCCTCCGGAAGCGGACGCGCCGGCGCGGGGTTGAATACAATCTTAACGCCGCGCGCTTCGGCGATTTCCGACGCGCGGAGATTCACCTCCTCGGGAACTTCGTTGTTGAGAAGAAGGATGTCCGCCGTGGCAATCGCCTCGGCGAATCCATCGACGTCCTTAGGTGCCAGCTCTGCACCAGCATACACCGTGACGCGCGTCTCGCCGGTGCCGTCGGTCAGGATCGCGGCGGAGGCCGTCGCATTCTTCTTCGCCGCAAGCACCGCGCGAACGCCCTCCTTCGAGCAGAATTCCTTCAACGGCTTCACGTCAGACGAAGAGACCGCGCCAAGGAACGACACGGATGCGTCCTGCCGCGCCGCCGCGATGGCCTGGTTGAAGCCCTTGCCGCCCCACTCCTCGTGAAAGCCGGTCGCATGAATAGTCTCGCCGCCGGAGTGGAAGCGCGGGACATCGAAGAACATCGACCTCCCGACAAGCCCGATCACGGCAATATGCGGACCTTTCGTCACAGTCGCTTCACTCTCCCGAAGTAGCGTTCTTCAAGCGCGACGTTCCGCGCCGTGCCGCCCTCCACGTTGCCGCTCACGTAGATCGGCGGCGTCACACCGCGCGCGAGCGCCTTTTTCGCGCCCTCGATCAACACGCTGTTGAGGATGAACAGCGACGCGTATGTGGAAAGCCCGCCCATCTTCCCGGTGCCGACCTCGATGACGGCATCCCCGTATGGCACTTTGCAGTCGATTGCGATGTCCGCCTCCGCGAGCATCACACCGCCATGGGACGTGTAGGCCGAGGACGAAATCGCCACCGTTTTCACGCACGCCGCCTTCGCGGTGCGTAGCATCTCGACGGGCGCGGCGTTCTTGCCGCTTGCGGAGATGACGACGAGAAGGTCCTTTGCCGAGTCAACCGCTGCACGACGGAACGCCTCTATCGCAATGCCCGGCATCTTCTCCATTCGGCTCGACTTCGCCGCGCCGTCATGGAGCATCAAGTCCTCGTCCAGAAGCGGCGAGACGCACGCGAGCCCGCCCGCGCGATAGAACGTGTCGAGCGCGGCGAGGTGGGAGTGTCCGCATCCGAAGACGTGAACGAGTCCGTCGCGGCAGATTACGTCCGCGACGGCTCCCGACGCCAGATCCAGCGCACCCGACTCCTCCGCCTCAATGCGGCTGAGAATCCCCGTAATCTTGTCAAGATAATCGCTCATTTGCGTGCCTTTCTGCCAGCAGGCGCTTTCTAGATATTCATCATGTCGCGCGTATCCGCGTCTAGGACAGGAGACGAGTCGTCGGTCGATTTCGCCGGCTTGACAAATCCATCGAACCAGGACGGATCGACTTTCCATTTCGGACGGAACGCCTCCGATGCGGCGTAGCGCCACAGCGTGCGCTTGAAGAGGCGCGCGGCGGCGCTGTTCGCGTCAATCCGCAGTCCGCACACGATAAGCCGTCCCTCGCCCACCTGCACCTCGAAGAACGGCGAGATGAAGTACGAATGGTGGAGGTCCGGCACAACCGTGATGATCGGACGGAAGTCGGCAGGCAGTCCTTCGAGGCGATGCGACGTCGCGCTGTGCTGGCCGTCGCCGAAGAGCTTGCGCCAGAACTCGTCCATCCAGTAGTCGCACCCCGTTGGCGCAAGCGCGGGATGGTCGGCGTCCACGACGGCCCCGAAGCCGATGTGCTTCAGGTTCGTCGCGAACAGTCCCGTGGACCAGTAGATCGGCTTGAACGTCGTGATGTCGCTCTTCGCGCTCTTGCCCGTGTAGACCACGCGCCCGCCGGCTGCAAGCGCCTTCGCGGCATCGACGGGATCGGATGTGATCAGCACGCCCTCCGGCAGCGGGTCGGGCTCCCGGATGCACGGCAGCACGTAGATGCGCCAAGAGTTATCGCCGAAGCGGAGCTCCGGACGACTCGGCGCGGCGAAGCTGGAAAGCTCCACGGAAACGCCGCCCACGTCCGCAAGTTCACCCGCAGGAATCGGCTTCTCCGCCACAGCCCATCCACTGTGAATGCCGAACGACCAGCGCCAGCGCGTCCCCGCCGGAATCGCGTCCGCAAGCTCGTTCCGCACGAGGAGCCGCGCCGTGAACGTCTCGTTGGAAGTCCACAGGAACTTTGGAAACTTCGCAAGGCACGGCGTGGTGCTCATCAGGACGGAGAACGGCGGCAGTTCGCCGAGCGCGGGCTTCGCGTCGAAGAACGCATCATACCAGCCGATGAGCGCTTCGCCCTGTCCGGGATAGTCGCGCATGGAGAGGTAGTCGATGCCGTCGCACGAGGGCGTGCGGAGCAAACCCTCCGTCTCGAGCTTGTAGAAGTGCCGACTCGTCTGCATCGACGCGGAGTGGAACTCGCGCGCGAAGCGGAAGGTGTTGTTCGAGATTGCCATCTCGCGCATCGGAATCCAACGCCAGGGATCGAGGAGTCCGTTGAACTTCGGAATCTGCTCGTCCCACATAGGGTACACCGGCCACTGTCCGATCTCGTGGGCGATCACGGGAATCGGCGCCTTGGAATAGACTTTCTCGTAGTCGTAGTCCGCCTCGCCGCCGAAAAGGCCGCGTGTTCCGCCGAGGCCGGGATAGCGGTGTGTGATCATGAAGTCGTCGCTCGGCGCGACCTTGCGCGCGGTCGAGCACATCGTGAGCCGGCGCGGGTCGTACTTCTTGTGTGCCGACATCCACTTGTCGAGCGCGTCAAAGTTGCAGAACCCGAGCTCGTTGCCGAACGTCGTGGACACCATCGAAGGGTGGTTGCCGTAGGCGTCGGCGACGGCCTTCAATTCGCGCTGGAGCCAGTCGTCGAGCGCGGCGTTGCCCTTCCCCGCGAAGCTCGACGC
>JAZSLQ010000170.1:0-13172 GCA_045535455.1 Kiritimatiellia bacterium
TGTTCTTCGAGGCCCTTTCGATGATGCGCAACCGCCGCTTCGGCGTTTTGGTGCTTGGTTCTGACCAGGGCCGCGTGGAGTATTCCGACCAGCTGCGCACGATAGCAGGGAAGCTTTCTGACGAGACGCGGGTCGTTTTCCGCGACCACACGTCGCAGATGCCGGTGGTGTACGCGCTGAGCGACATAGTGGTAAACGCATCGACCCAGCCCGAATCGTTCGGGCGCACGATCACCGAGGCGCAGGCTTCTGGCTGTCTTGTCCTGGCGACGGCGCACGGCGGGGCGTGCGAGACGGTGAAGGACGGCGAGACTGGTTTCCTCGTCCCTCCCGGCGATGCAAGGGCGATGGCGGAGAAGCTCGACGAGATGCTCGAGATGTCCGAAGAGTCGAAGGCGAGGATTCGCGCGGCGGCGGTGGAGTCTGTGAGGGCTAACTTCTCCACCGCGCGCATGTGCGAGGAGACGCTTGCGCTTTACCGCGAATTGCACGGGGAGGGGAAATGAAGAAATCGCCGCGCATCTTGTTCGTCGGCAACTTCCTGATCCGGCACTGGGGCGCGGGCCGCAGTGGAATCGACATGCGCCTCGAGGCCGGGGCGCTTAGGAACGGGTGGCAGGCGCTGACGTTCTCGGAGCGCGACATAGCCCGCTTCCTCGCGCCGCTCGGCTTCATGCGCGGCATCGGGGCGAAGATGATGAATGCGCGCCTCGTCAAGACTGTGGCCAACTGGAAGCCCGACTTCGTCTTCATCGCCCACTGCGACTACGTGACGAACGAGGCGATCGACGAGATGCGCAGGGCCGCGCCTGGCGTGAAGATCGTCCACATCAACTGCGACCCTCTTGCGAAGGAGCACTGCTGCGACCAGATAAGGCGGCGCGTCAACTCCTGCGACGCGATCTTCGTCACGACTGCGGGCGAAAAGCTGAAGGAGTGGACCACCGGCAGGAACATCGTCGGCTTCTACCCGAACCCAAGCGACCCGTCATACGAGGTTGAGGACAATTCGCTCAAGACCGAGTTCAAGTACGACCTCTTCTTCGCGGGACGCCCTGCGGATGACGACGAGAGAAAGGACGTGTTGGCGAAGCTGCTCCCGAAGGTCGACAAGAACGTTCGGCTGGGCTTCTTCGGAATGGGCCGTCCGCTTGTCGTGGGCCACGCGTACGAGGAGGCGTTGGCCGCGTCGAAAATGGGGCTTTCCATCAACCGCTTCGAGGGCTGGAAGTGGTATGCGTCCGATCGCATTACGCACCTCATGGCGAACGGAATCCTGACCTTCCAGTACGACGGCAATTCCATGCAGGACTTTTTCGCGAAGGACGAGACCGTGTATTTCCACTCGCCTGACGATCTTGCGGAGAAGATTGCGTGGTACAACACCCATGACGAGACGAGGCGCGTGGTCGCCGCGGCGGGGATGAGAAGATACCGCCAGCTCTTCGACTCGCGTCGCGTCATTCGCTACCTCGTTGAGACGGTGGCGGGCGAATCGCATTCCGAGCCCTATGAATGGGCGAAGGAGGTCTATTCGTGATTTTCGAGGCGTTCAGGAAGTTTCGCATAGAGCGTCCAAACGCCCCGGCCTTTCTCGTCTCGTCAGGCGATAGGTCTGTCCCGATTTCGTGGAAGCAGTTTACCGACGACATCGCAGCCGTCGTGTGGGCAATCGGGAAGTACTGCCCTCGCGCCAAGATCGGGATACTCGGCGAGAATTCCTACCAGTGGATCGTCGCCCATGCGGCATGCCTCCTCTCGGGCTCGTGCGCAGTGCCGATAGACGTGAACCTTTCGGCAGACGAGATATGCGAACGGCTCGCTTTCGTCGACGCGAAGACTCTTGCCCATTCGTCGCTCCACGGCGACAAGGCGCTCGAGGTCGCGCGCAGGATGCCGAACATCCTGCGTGTCGGCTTCAGCTCGCTTGCCGCCGACAGTTTCATGGAGGGCGGGCATACGGCCGAGGCGTTCGCGCTCTGGGATGGCCCCGGCCCGCAGCGGACGGAGGAGGACGGATCCCCGACTGTCGCGACGATGGTCTTTACGAGCGGAACGACGACGGTCCCTCGCGGGGCGGAACTTACGCTCGCGGCAATAGAGTCGTTTGCGGAGTCAGGGAGCAAGGTGTTCCAGATGGGGGCGACAGACCGTTCGCTCATGCTTTTGCCTCTTCACCACATCTTTGGAATCGCGGCGACGTACTTGATGCTCGTGAATGGCGTCGCGCTTGGCGTCTGCCCCGATTTCAGGCGAATATACGATGCCGTGAACCGCTTCCGCGTGGACTTTGCGTTTCTTGTCCCTGCGCTTGCAGACATCCTCGCGACAAAATGCGAGCAGCATGGCGTCAGGGGGCTCAAGTGGGTGCTTGTCGGCGGCGCGCCGATTTCGCCGCGCACTGACGACCGGCTCGCGGCGCTTGGCATCCGCGTGCTGACTGGCTACGGCCTCACCGAAACTGCCGCGCTCTTCTCGCTTGCGCCGTGCGGCGAGCCGTCGCGCCACGGAAGCGCGGGAAAGGTCTCGCCTCTCCCGAGCGTGGAGACGAAGGTGTCGGAGAAGGGCGAACTCATGGTGCGTGGTCCGAACGTGATGCTGCGCTACCACCATGCGCCAGAGGAGACGGCCGCCGTCCTTTCGCCGGATGGCTGGTTCAGGACTGATGACATTGGGCGCATAGATGCCGACGGATACGTCTGGATCACGGGCCGCGCGAAGCGGACGATTGTTCTCTCGTCTGGCAAGAAGATCGCGCCCGAGGAACTCGAGGGGCGATTGCTTTCGTTCCCTGGAATTGTTGAGGTCGTCGTGACGGGCGAGTCCGAGAGCCGTACGGTGACTGCCGAGATCTTCGCGGAGATTTCAGAAGCCGAGGTCCGCGGCGCAGTTGCCGCGGTAAACCGGACGCTTCCCCTGTACAAGCGCATCAAGCGCGTTGTCGTGCGCGGCACGCCGTTTCCGCGCACGTCGTCTGGAAAGATACGTCTTCCCGTCGTGCCGCCGCCGAAATCGCGGCAGAAGGGCCGCCATCCACTGCCCGTTCCGCACGGCTGGTGGCTCGCGCTTGCGCTTCTCGCCGTTGTCGCGCTTGCGCTTGTCGTCATTGCCGTCTGCTTCATACTTTTCCTTTCTGCTGGAGTTGAATGATGCATCGTCGGCAGAAGAGGATTCTGAGGGCCATGCGCCGTCCGTTTGAGTGGATTGGGATCGGCATCGGGTATGCGGTCTTCGCGTTTCTTCCAAGACGCGCCATGCTCGCAGTGTGCGACTTTGCGGCCGGCGTCATGTATTTCTTCGACAGGCGCGGACGTGTGCTTGCGCTCTCCAATCTGCGTGTCGTCTATGGGCGCGACATCCCTGGAGCTGAAAAGATCGTGCGCCGTTCCTACCGCAGCATGGCGCGTACTGTTGGATATGCGTTCTGGACGTGCCGTAACGCGAAGGCGCGCGCGGCGGCTGCAGGCGAGATGAGCGAGGAAGGCAAGGCGTTCCTCGCGGCGAATCGCCCAGCCGTCACGGTGTCGGCGCATCTTGGCTGTTGGGAGATACTTTCGCAGCTTGCGTTCCTCGAGGGTCACCGCATGATGTCTGTTGCGAAGGACATCGGTACACGCGGCATGACGCGTCTTCTCATGAAGGCGAGGGAGTCTATCGGCCAGGAAATCGTTCATGCCGACGGTGCGTTCCGTCCGCTGATGCAGGGGCTTAAGGACGGCAAGTCCCTTGGGCTTCTCGTCGACCAGGTGGTGAAGCCGAAGAACGGCGGAATATGGGTCCGCTTTTTTGGACGCCCTGTGCCGGTTTCCGCGGCTCCTGCGTTCTTTGCGGCGAAGGGCAAGGCCCCCGTTGTCATTGCCTGGAGCCGTCCGCTAAAGGACGGACGCTGGCGCTGCGAGATTATAAGTTCCTATCGTCCGGAAGTTGCCCGCGACATCTGGGGTTTCACGCAAGGGTGCATACGCGACTTGGAGCGCGTAATACGTCGCCATCCGTCGTGCTGGGTGCTCAACTACCGGTACTTCCGAAAGACGCCGACCGCCGCAGAGCTCGCGCAGCTTGAAGCACGCGAGCGGGGCGTGGTGACTTGAATTGTTAAACAGGAAGAGAATGACATTAAGCGGATGGGAAACACGTTCCTTTTTGTGATATGGTCTGAAGCGCGTGCCTTCGAGGATAGGATCGTCGAGGAAATCTCGGCGCGGTTCAATGTCCTGAAGTCGTTCGAAGTTGCGTGGCCGAAGCGGCATTTCGCCGCAAACCTTGCGGCGTTGTACGGCTGGCGCAGCTGGCACATTTGGCGCAACAAGGCAAGGAAGTGCGGAACTGGACCGTTTCGTGTCATAGTTGTCGAGGACCCGTCGCCGGTGTGGAAGCGCGAGTGCGACACATACGGGCACGAGCTCGTGGTAGATGCGAATGTATATGCGCTCAAGAAGTCGTTTCGTGCTCTCACGGGGCGCACCAACGTGGTTCATTCGTCGGTGACTCCGGAAGAGACAGAGCACCAGCTTGCAGCGTTGTCCTCGCCGAGCGTAGATCCTATACCGTTCCGACCCATGCAGTATGGCGACGATGCGCGTGTTCGCGCCGCTCGCCGTCGCGTGTGGGTCGGTCTTGCGCTTGATGTCCTCGTGCCGCTACTTGCTGCGGTTGTGGCTGGTGTCGCAGTGTGGGCGGATATCTTTGTTTTTGGTACGGCCTGCGCGGAGAACGGTCTCGTCGAATGTACTGGACTTGTGCTTGCGGCTGTGTGCGGTGTGTTAATGACGACCTGCGCCATTCGATTGAAGGCGGGGCGCGGTGCACATGCGCTGCTCGCGGCGTTCTTCCTTGACATGGCAATTCGAGAGTCGGATTTCATGCTGGACAGGGCGTTTGGCGCATGTGTCTGGCCTTGGGCGCTTACAGTCGTGACTGCCACGTTCGCGGCAGTTACCGTGCGCTACGCGAAGACTGTCTATTCGGGCTTGAGAGTCATGCGGCGCTCGCGTCGATTCCCGCTTTTTGCCTGTGGCGTTGCGCTAATGTTCTTTGCTTCGCAGTTTCTTGGATTGGCCGCCGTATGGCAGACGTTCGGCGCAGCAGATTCCGTCGGCTGTGGCCATTTCGTCGAGGAGAGTGTCGAGCTCTTCGGCTATATTCTTATGTTTGTGTGGGCTGCCCCCCATGCTTTTCGGGCCCTTTCGCCCATTGCACGTGTCGGAAATATGGTATAATGTGCGGCATGGAAGCAGAAGAGGAAGCAAAGGTAATCGCGAAGGCGCTCGAGGAGTCGAAGGCCGAGGACGTCAAGATATACGACGTCCGCGGCAAAAGTTCGCTCACGGACTTCTTCGTAGTCGGCACAGGTTCAGCAGCGCCCCACCTGAAGGCGCTCGTCGCGAACGCCCAGCAGGCGATGCGCGAGGCGGGCGTGAAGCGCAACCGCATGGCGGGTGATCCCGAGTGCGGCTGGATTGTCGCCGATTTCATCGACGTCGTGGTGCACGTGTTCTCGCGCGAGGCGCGGGCCTACTACGCGATAGAAAAGCTCTGGAACTGACATTTTAAACAATCCGCTCTACCCCCCTTGCGCGGTGGGGCACAAATTTAGTATAATAACCACATCAACAACAAAGGAGTTGAAAAACTATGGCAGGAAAGCTTGAAGAACGCGTAAAGGACATCATCGTTGAGCAGCTCGGCGTCAATGCCGAACAGGTTACGCCGGAGGCGTCTTTCATCGACGACCTCGGTGCTGACTCGCTCGACTCGGTTGAGCTCATCATGGCGTTTGAGGAGGAGTTCGGCGCTGCGATTCCCGAAGAGGACGCCGAAAGTCTCACCACCGTCGGCAAGGTCGTCGACTATCTGAAGTCGAAGGGCTACGGCGACGACGGCGCTGCTCCCGCGCAGTAACACGCGCTCTTTTGGCGCAAGGGCATTCGGACGTGGAAGCTGCGGTTTCCGCGTCCGCTCCTTTTTTGGTATAATATGCCTTCAATATGAACAAGTTGGCGCTTCAGTTGAACAAGACGCTCGGCACGGCGGTTGAATTTCTCTCCCCCGTCGGTCGGCGCATGTATTTTCCTTACGGCGGAATTCTCGGGCAGGGTGCAGAGGCAAGGTCCTGCGAACTCAACGCGACCGTCGGAATGGCGTTCGAGGAGGACGGCTCTCCGCTCGTGATGGACTGCTTCAGGAAGACGGTGGGCCTTGACAAGCGCGCGTTCCTCTATGCCGGGAGCTTCGGCCTTCCGAAGCTGCGCGAGGCATGGCGTGCGATGGAGTTTGCCAAGAACCCCTCGCTCAAGGGCAAGACGTTTTCCAATCCCGTCGTGACGAACGCGCTCACCCACGGCATCCGCATTTGCGCGGAACTGTTCGCCGGGCCTCGCGACACGCTCGTCTGCCCCGATCTCTTCTGGGATAACTACGAGCTGATCTTCAAGGAAGCCGTCGGCTGCAGGATCGAGCGCTTCAACACCTTTAGGAAGGGCGCGTTCGACGCGGACGCGATGAAGAAGGCGCTTCTCGCCCCCGGCAACAAGAAGATACTTATCCTCAACTCCCCGAACCACCCGACCGGCTACACGGCGACGCTTGCCGACGCGAAGAAGATCGTCTCCGCCGTCAAGTCTGCCGCCGCCAAGGGCAAGAAGATCGTTGTCCTCTGCGACGACGCGTACTTCGGGCTTGTCTATGAGAAGGGCATACACGGCGAATCGCTCTTCGCGGAATTCTCCGATCTCCATCGCAATGTCCTCGCCGTCAAGCTCGACGGCACGACGAAGGAAGACTATGTCTGGGGCCTTCGCGTCGGCTTCGTCGCCTTCGCGTTCAAGGGCGCGACGGCCGACCAGCTCAAGGCGCTCGAGGCGAAGGCCGCGGGCGACGTCCGCTCGGGAGTCTCCAACGTGACGTCCATCGGCCAGCATCTCGCGCTCCGTGCGTTCGAGGATCCGGGCTACGCCGCGCAGAAGCGCGAGAAGTTCGCCGTCCTCAAGAAGCGCTACCACCAGATACGCGTTATTCTCAAGGCGCATCCCGAATATGCGAAGCGCTTCGAGGTGATGCCGTTCAACTCCGGCTACTTCATGTGCGTAAAGCCAATCGGCGTCGACGCCGAGAAGGTCCGCCGCCATCTCGTCGCGAAGTATTCCGTCGGCACCATCGTCCTCTCGGGGCTCATCCGCATAGCGTTTTCAACCGTCCCCACTGCGAAGCTCGACAGGCTCTTCGCTTCGGTGGCGTCCGCCATCGCCGATTTGTCGTCCAACAACTCCAAGTAAAGGAACCATGCCCATGAAAAAGCTCATAGCAGCCGCACTTGCCGCAGTCTCGCTCTCCTCTTTTGCCGCCTGGGAGCGCATAGGAGCGCTTCAGGTCGCCGATGTCACCGTCCAGGGGGCGGCCATCGCGAAAATCGGGGGCTTCATGGGCAATCCGCTCGCCGCCGCCGGCATGGCCGCCATGGTCGCGGACACGCCGACGCTCAAGTTCTTCGGCCCGGCGCGCGACAAGTCCCCTATGTCCTATGTCGTCTTCCTTGACGGCGATGCGTTCGTGAAGGATTTGGAAGACGCGCTCGACACTCTCGAGTTCGCCGTCCTCTATCCGATTTCCGTTTCCAAGGAGGAATTCCTCAAGCGTCACAAGGGCTCGTCCGAGACGAACGGCGTTGTCGTCGTGAAGGGCGACATGTTCGACGAGGATGATTCCGACGAGACGACATACGTCGTGTTTTCCGAGGACGGCAAATGGGTCGGCGCGAGCGACAAGATAGACCAGGCGAAGCTCGCGCTTGCCGAGATTCCCGCCACGGCGAAGTCGATGAACGGCGATGTCATGCGCCTCAGGGTCGACAAAAAGGCGTTCAAGGCCATTCAGGCGGCCGTGAAGGCAAACAAGGACGTCGATCCTGACTTGGTGGAGTCGCTTGGCTACTCCAAGGCGCTCTCAATCGGGATTAAGGTCTCCGATCTCGGAGTTGACATTCGCGGGACGATGCAGTTCGAAAAGGGCAGCGAAGGCGACAAGTGCGGCCTCAAGCCGCTTGGGCAGAGCCCGTTCGCAGCCGCTGGCAAGGACGCAATCTATGCCGACATCCAGTCGGAAGACGCTGGAAGCGCCGGCCAGCTCTCCGAGGCGAAGTGGGCTGAATTGGTCGCTCTTCTGAAGAAGCATGGGCTCGACCTCGCGAAGTATGTCACGCTCACGAAGTCCGAGAAGGGAATGCTCAAGATGGTGTTCGACACCAAGGCGATCTGCAATATGAAGGACGACAAGGACGCGTTTGAGAAATTCGACCTGGAGAAGTTCTTTGAAGACGCGAAGGGTCTCAAGGCAAAGAACAGTTTCTCCGCCAAGTCGCCGGCCTATGCGCTTTCGGTGGCCGTCAAGGGCTTCACGCCGCAGTGGCCGATTGCAGAGCGCTTTGCGGCGACGCTTCCCGAGGCGGCGTCGAAGAAGCCCTACGCCGTGTCCTTCTTCTCGCTGTCATCCACATTTAAGGCCGTCGTCGGCGAGGCGTCTGCGGCCATGCCCGAAGAGCAGCGTGCGATGATGAAGCCCGTTCTCGACCAGCTGGCTACGGAGACGAAGGGCGGGTGCGCCTCCATGCTGTGGCGCCAGGACGATGTCCACCGGATGTTCTTCCGCATTTCCGCCGACGAGTGCAAGTGCCTCGGCGGCATCGCCATGTCGGCCATGATGTTCGGCATGGAGGGCGACTCGTGCGACGATGAAGACGATGACGAGGACGATGACAAGGACAATGACGACTGAGGCATACGCGAAGGTCAATCTGACCCTTGAAGTCTTCGGAGTGCGTGGTGACGGTTACCACGCGCTCCGTTCGCTTGTTGTCACAATCTCGCTCTCGGACACGCTTGAGATCGCGTCTTCGGCGACTCTTTCGTCCGACACGGGATATGCCGACGATCTTGTCCTAAAGGCCGCGCGAGCCCTTGATCCTTCGCGTGGCGCGGAGATTCGCGTCACGAAGCGCATCCCAGCGGGAGGGGGCCTTGGTGGTGGCAGCGCAGATGCCGCGGCGACGCTTGTCGCCCTGAACGACCTTTGGAATCTCGGGTGCTCTCGCGAGGAACTTTGCGAAATCGGGGCTCAGGTGGGGAGCGATGTCCCCGCGCTCGTGCTCGGCGGACCAGTCGTCATGCAGGGGCGCGGCGAGGTCGTCGAGCGCGTCTCCTGCCCGCGGCTCGATCTCGTGCTCGTGAATCCCGGCGTCCACACTTCGACGCGCGAGGTCTATGCGCGGTGCACGTCGCGCGATCTCGCCGCGCCGTCGGCGACGGCGGCGTGTCTTGCGGCGCTTGAGACGGGCGACCTTGGACGCATTGCCGCTTCTTTCGTGAACGACCTCGCTCTTCCCGCGTGCCGCCTGCATCCAGAGATATCAGACGCGCTTGCGTCGCTAAGGACTGCGGGCGTCATGGGCGCCACGGTGAGCGGCAGCGGCTCGTCGGTATTCGGGCTTGTCGAGTCTGCGGCGCGGGCAGAGGAAATTGCGGAGTCCCTTGGCAAGAAGGGGCTTTCCGCCTGGGCCGTCCATACGATGTAATGAAGCCGAAAGGGCTTATTCTACCGGGCCGTATTCCCTCGCGTTTGCGTACTTGTCGTCGTCGCCGAGCTTTTGCTTTAGCTCGGTGATGCGCTTTTTGAGGAAGTTGATTCGCTCCTGGTAGGCGGGGTTTAAGTATTCGTTCTTCACCTCGTCGGGATCCTTCACGATGTCGAAGTATTCCCATTCGTTGCGCTTGTAGTAATAGACGAGTGCATCGGTCTTCGTGCGGATGCCGTACCACGCGCTCGTCTCGTGTTCCCCGCCTTCGACGTAGTAGCGCAGGTAGCAGTCCTCGCGCCACGAGCCTGGCGTCCGCCCCCTGAGGTTGCCGAGGAAGCTCTCGCCCTGCATGCGTCCTGGCCTCGGCTCGTCGGCGATGTCGAGGAACGTCGGCGAGAAGTCGATGTTCGTCACGATGTCGGAGTTGACGCTCCCTGGCGCGATGATCGCGGGGCAGCGCGCGATGAACGGCATGCGCGCGACCTCGTCCATGATGAAGCGCTTGTCGTATAGCCCGTGGTCGCCGAGGAAGAACCCCTGGTCGGAAGTGTAGATCACGACGGTGTTGTCGAGGATTCCTTTCTTCGCGAGGTAGTCGCACATGTCGCCGACGGAATCGTCGACCGACTGGACGCAGGCGAGGTAGTCCTGCATGTAGCGGAGATAGGAAAGGGCGGTCTTTGCGCGGTCGTCCATTCCTGCGGGCCACGCGTCGATGAACTTGCCGGAGGCGTCTTTCGCGCCTTCGTAGCTGCGTCCCTCGAACTCGAACTTGCCGCCGCCTGAGAAGTATTCCGCGAGCTTCAGGTCTTCCCTGAGGCGCATGTGGTGGAGCAGCGTCATCGCCGTCGTTCTAATTGGCGAAGCGCGTCCCTTCCAGTCGTCGAAGAGGGTGTCGGGCGGCGGGATGTCCTTCAGCGTGAGATTGCGGAACGCGGCCCTGTACTTGTCGCTCGGCAGCCAGTTGCGGTGCGGCGCCTTGTGGTGCATCATTACGAAGAAGGGCTTGCCGGTCGCAAGAGCGCCGTCGATTACGTTCTCCGTAACCTTCGTGATGTTCTCCGTGGCGTATTCGCCGCGGTACTCCGTCTTGACGATCTTGCCGTCCTTCTTCTCCCAGAACCACGGGTCGAAATAGACGCCCTGGTTCGCATAGACCATCCAGCGATCCCAGTCGGCGTCGCGCACCGTCTTTGGGCCGCCGAGGTGCCACTTGCCGATGAAGGCCGAGTAGTAGCCCGCGTCGCGCATGTAGCCGCCAATTGTCTTGATGTCGGTCGAGATGTCGTTGAAGACGGGGACGCCGTTTTTGTGGCTGTATTGGCCGGTCAAGATTCCGGCGCGGCTCGGCGTGCAGATCGGGTTTGTGCAGAAGCAGTTCTTTAGCAGCATTCCCTCACGCGCGAGTCGGTCGATGTGCGGCGTTTTGTTGATCCGCGACCCATACGCGCCGATTGCGTGCGCGGCGTGGTCGTCGGTCATGATGTAGAGGATGTTGAGGCGCTTTTTCTCGGCGGCGGCGAAGAGTCCCGAGCCCCTGCAGGAAAGAAGCGCAAGAGCGGCGGTCTTCGTGACAAACTCGCGACGTGTTGTGTTGTTCATGTCGCTATTATATCAAAAAAAGGAATGCTTGGCGGTACAACTTCCCCATTGATTCTTCCTGTCGGAGTATGTTAAACTACTTTTGTTTTCGATATGCAGGATAAATCGAAACGACATCTGCGAGACTTGGCGCGACGAGGCAGCGCTCGCGGCTCATTCGGCTTCCGAGCCGTTCGTCAAGAATGTCGCAATCATCAACGACTGTGGCGAGATGAAGATCGAGAAGTTCGAGATGTAAATGAGCTTGACGCTCTACCGCCAGCCGATGGCTGAGGCGTCATTCATCGACAGGACGCCGTTCGAGAAATGCTACTCTTCGGCTGACGATCTGCACATCATGTACATTGCCGAGGTGCTGTCTGTGAGGCAGGCGAAAGTCTGATCCTTGCCGTTTTTCTTTTCATGCCATTTATGTGGCAATAGGTATTGATATTCGTGCCATTTATGTGATTCTTAATGCGAATATTCCCCCCGAAAATGTGGTAGCTACACTTGACCCTATCCAGTTAAGATGCTATAATTCCTCGCGATACCCAGCATAAGGGTCAATTAGGAGCGAAAATGAAAAGAGATATATTGGCATCCATATCTGATTGGGAGAAAAGTCGCTATCGCAAGCCGCTGATTCTTATGGGAGCACGGCAAGTCGGTAAGACTTGGCTTATGACGGAGTTCGCTGGCCAGCATTATCCAAAAGACACCGTATATGTGAACTTCATGGACGATAATCTCCTCCGTGACCAATTCACCAACATCAATATAGACGCGCGCTCCGTTGTCGAAACAATAAGCCTCGCCACCGGTAAAAGCATCGAAGAAGGCAAGACCCTCCTCGTCCTTGATGAAATCCAGGAATCTCCACGAGCCCTTACAAGCTTGAAGTTTCTTTGTGAAGAAATGCCAGGACTCGCAGTGATGGCAGCGGGGTCGCTTCTCGGACTTTCCCTGAACCGCAAGAAAAAACGCGTCAAGGGCAACCAATACACCAACAAGGCGTCCTTCCCGGTCGGGAAAGTTGATTTTCTCGATATACGACCGCTGACCTTTCGCGAATTTCTCATGGCAATCGGTGAAGATCGCTACCTAGACCTCATCGACAGGCGCGACTACAAGATGATTGAAATTCAGCGGCCTGTTTTTGTCAAGTTCCTCAAGGCGTATCTTTTTGTCGGAGGAATGCCCGAGGCGGTCAAGGTATTCTCCGAGACAAGGGATTTTCGCTTGGCCCGCAAAGCGCAGAAAGACATCCTTCTTGCGTATGACAAGGACTTTGCCAAGCATGCAAAGAACAAGTACTTACTCTCAAAGTTGCGGCTCCTTTGGAACAACATCCCTGCGCAGCTTGCAAAGGAAAACAAGAAGTTCATTTACAAGTCGCTCCGAACCGGGGCAAGGGCAAGAGAATACGAAGAGGCGCTTCAATGGCTCACGGATGCCGGCATGGTGCATCAGCATTTCAGGGTCAATCCGCCGCGCATGCCGCTTCGGTCGTATGAGGATTATTCGTCTTTCAAGCTCTTCATGCACGATGTGGGGCTTCTTGGTGCCATGAGCAACCTCCCCGCCAAGACGCTTCTCGAAGGCAGCGACATCTTCACAAACTTCAACGGTTCCCTGACGGAGCAGTATGTCCTTCAGGAACTTGTTGCAGCCAACATTGCCTCGAACTATTGGACGCCAGATGCCGGCGACGCCGAACTTGATTTTGTCATACAGGGAGGAGACAACATATATCCGCTTGAGGCCAAGGCCGGGATCAACACAAAGTCGAAGAGTCTTAAACTGTTCAGGGAGTCATTCAAGCCGGTCAAGTCCTACAGAACATCGCTGAACGAATGGCATCCCGATGCAGACCCGGAAGAAGTGCCGCTATATGCAATCGCAAGCATTGCAAAGGAAATCGAAGACGGCAACAACATTACATTCGACCGTTTGTAGGCAGGGGCAGGTTTAGCCCCGACGCGTGGCGGTGATGCGACGGCGCGGGAGGGCGCGCGGGGGT
>JAZSLQ010000211.1:0-3250 GCA_045535455.1 Kiritimatiellia bacterium
ATGACGCCGTCAAGGTGCAGCTCGCCTCTCCGGAGACGATCCGCGCCTGGTCGCACGGCGAGGTCAAGAACCCCGAGACGATCAACTACCGCACGTACCGTCCGGAGAAGGACGGCCTCTTCTGCGAGAAGATCTTCGGGCCCACGCACGACTGGGAGTGCGCCTGCGGCAAGTACAAGCGCATCAAGAACAAGGGCATGGTCTGCGACCGCTGCGGCGTCGAGGTGACGCTCGCGTCCGTTCGCCGCCAGCGCATGGGCCACATCGAGCTCGCGGTTCCCGTGAGCCACATCTGGTTCTTCAAGTGCTCGCCTTCGCGCATGGGACTTCTCCTCGACAAGACGACGAGCGAGCTCGAGCGCGTCCTCTACTACCAGGACTGGATGGTCACCGAACCAGGCGACACAGGGCTTAAGGAAGGGCAGATCCTCAGCGACCAGGAGTACATCGACGCGCAGGAGAAGTACGTCGACGGCTTCAGGGCCGAGATGGGCGCCGAAGCGGTCAGGAAGCTCCTCAAGAAGCTTGACCTCGACGCGCTCATGAAGGAGCTCGAGGAGCAGATGGAGAACACCCGCTCCAAGCAGAACCGCAAGAAGATCGCCAAGCGCATGAAGGTGGTCGAGGGATTCCGCGTTTCCAACTCGAAGCCCGAGTGGATGGTGCTGGACGTCCTTCCCGTCATTCCGCCGGAGCTCCGTCCTCTCGTCCCGCTCGAGGGCGGCAGGTTCGCGACGAGCGACCTCAACGACCTCTATCGCCGCGTCATCAACCGCAACAACCGCCTTCGCAACCTTCTCGCGCTCAAGACGCCCGACGTCATTATCCGCAACGAGAAGCGCATGCTTCAGGAGGCCGGTGGCGCGGTGTTCGACAATGGCCGCCACGGCCGCGCGGTGACTGGCCCCGGCAACCGTCCGCTCAAGTCTCTTTCCGAGATCTTGAAGGGCAAGACGGGCCGCTTCCGCCAGAACCTCCTCGGCAAGCGCGTCGACTACTCCGGCCGTTCCGTGATTTGCGTCGGCCCGGACCTCAAGTTCCCGCAGTGCGGCATCCCGAAGGAAATGGCGCTCCGCCTCTTCGAGCCGTTCATCATCCGCCGTCTCAAGGAGCTCGGCATTTGCCACACGGTTCGCACCGCCCGCAAGATGATCGAGCGCCACGACGAGCAGGTCTGGGATATCCTCGAGGAAGTCACCAAGGACAAGACCGTGTTCCTCAACCGCGCGCCGACGCTGCACCGCCTTTCGATCCAGGCGTTCGAGCCGGTGCTCGTCGAGGGCAAGGCGATCCGCCTCCACCCGATGGTCTGCACCCCGTTCAACGCCGACTTTGACGGCGACCAGATGGCCGTGCACGTGCCGCTCTCCGTCGAGGCGCAGATGGAGTCGAAGCTCATGATGCTCGCGTCGACGTCGATCTTCTCGCCGGCCTCCGGCAAGTCGGTCATGACGCCGACCCAGGACGTCTGCCTCGGCCTCTACTTCCTCACGGTCCCCTCGCAGCAGGACAAGCTCGCCGGCAAGCTCGCCGGCAAGGTTCCCGCGGGCGAGGAGCACCTGCCGCTCTTCAACGACATAGCGGAAGTCGAGTTCGGCATTGCCGAGGGCGCGATCGGGTACCACACCCGCATCCGCCTCAGGAACCCCGACTACGGCACGACGGGCCGTCCCCACGGCGACCCCTCGAAGCGCGTGATCGAGACGACCGCTGGCCGCGTGATCTTCAACAACGTGTGGCCTAAGGAGATGGGCTTCTGGAACGACAAGTGCTCCAAGTCCACGATCGGCAACCTCATCCTCGACTGCCACAAGGTAGCGGGGCATGACGAGACCGTGCTCGCGATCGACCGCCTGAAGACGCTCGGCTACAGCTTCGCGACGATCTCCGGCGCGTCCATGGGCCTGAAGGACATGATCCGCCCGGCCGAGAAGGACGCCGAAGTCGCCAAGGCCCGCAAGGCCGCCGACGAGGTGCAGAAGCAGTTCCAGCAGGGCGTCATCACCGACGGCGAGCGCCACAACAAGATCGTCGACATCTGGTCCGCGACGACCGAGAAGGTCGGCGACGAGCTCTACAAGACGATCGACAAGAACATCAGCCCCGAGAACAAGAACCCGACCGAGCTGAACCCGGTCTACATGTTCGTCGACTCGAAGGCCCGTGGCTCGAAGCTCCAGATCCGCCAGCTCGCCGGCATGCGCGGCCTCATGGCGGCGCCTAATGGCGACATCATCGAGCGCCCGATCACGGCGTCGTTCCGCGAGGGCCTCTCGGTTCTCGAGTACTTCATCTCGTCGCACGGCGCCCGCAAGGGCCCCGCAGACACCGCCCTCAAGACGGCCGACGCGGGCTACCTCACGCGTAAGCTCGTGGACGTGTCGCAGGACGTCATCATCACGCAGGAAGACTGCAACACGGTCAACGGCATCGAGGTCGAGGCAATCGTCGAAGGCGACGAAGTCAAGGTCTCGCTCGGCGACCGCGCTCTCGGGCGCACCGCGCTCTACGAGATCCGCGACCCGAAGACCGGCGACGTTATCGTTCCCGCGAACGAGATCATCGACGAGGACGCGTGCGCGAAGATCGACAAGGCCGGCATCGAGAAGGTCTGGATCCGCTCCGGCCTCACTTGCGACGCCGAGCACGGCATGTGCGCGAAGTGCTACGGCCGCGACCTCTCGACCGGCAAGGAAGTCGAGATCGGCACGGCGGACGGCATCATCGCCGCGCAGCCCATCGGCGAGCCCGGCACGCAGCTCACGATGCGTACGTTCCACATCGGCGGCACGGCTTCCGCGACGGCGAAGGTCCCCGAGATCGTCCTCAAGAACGACGGCTTGGCGCGCTTCGTCGACATCCGCAAGGTGCGCAACGACGAGGGACGTGAAGTCGTCCTCAACAAGAACGGCACGCTCGAGATCTACTCGAAGAGCGGCAACAAGCTCGACACCTACCAGCTCCAGATGGGCACGACGCTCCTCATCGAGGACGGCGCCGAGGTGAAGAAGGGCCAGAAGGTCGCGACGTGGGACCCGCACTCCGTGCCCGTCCTCTCCGAGACGGCCGGAACGATCCAGTTCGTCGACTTCGAGGAGGACGTCAGCGTCAAGACCGAGACGGACCGCGCCACCGGCGCGAAGACGCTTGTCGTCCTCCCCACGTCCGAGTCGAACCTCCACCCGCGCATCGAGATCCGCGGCAAGGCCCCCGACGGCACCCCGGACGCGATGCTCGACAGCTACGACAT
>JAZSLQ010000267.1:0-17038 GCA_045535455.1 Kiritimatiellia bacterium
GGCGACGGCAAGCAGATTCCCCCTGCGGCCGTCGACGAGTTCCACGAGCTATACGCCCGCCAGCGCGACGTCGCGAACGCCGTCATCGCGCTCGGGAAGAAGCTCGGCATCCGAGTAATCGCGACGAACGACGTCCACTTCCTCGAGAAGGAGGACGACGACTCGCACGACGTCCTGCTCGCGCTTTCGACTGGCACGAAGCTCTCCGACCCGAACCGCATGATCTACACGGGTCAGGAGTACTTCAAGACCGAGGAGGAGATGCGAGAGCTCTTCCACGACCACCCAGAGGTCGTCGACGCGACCCAGGAAGTCGCGGGGCTAATAGAGGAATACGAGCTCAACTCCGACCCGATCATGCCCAAGTTCCCGATTCCCGCCGAGTTCGGCAGCGAAGAGGAATATGCGAAGAAATTTGATGAAGAAGCGCTTCGGAAGGAGTTCAACACCGAGGACAAGCCGAAGAACTTCGAGCGTCTCGGAGGGTACGAGAAAGTCCTCAGGATCAAGTTTGAAGCGGACTATCTTGCGTCATTGGTATGGGACGGAGCTAGGAAGAGATGGGGAACGGGTAACGTATCCCCCGAGCGAAGCGAGCGCCGAAGGCGGCTCAATGCGGGGTGGGAACTGGGAACGCACGGGATTTCAAATGAGATCGAGGATCGCATCGATTTCGAGCTTGGCGTCATAAAGACGATGGGTTTCCCTGGCTACTTCCTTATCGTAAACGACTACATCGCGAACGCGCGAAAGATGGGCGTGTGGGTAGGCCCTGGGCGCGGCTCGGCGGCGGGCGCGGCCGTTGCCTACGCGCTTGGAATCACGAACGTCGACCCGATAAAGTACGACTTGCTGTTTGAGAGGTTCCTGAACCCCGACCGAATCTCGATGCCTGATATCGACGTGGACTTTGACGATGCGGGGCGCGGCAAGGTGCTCGAGTTCGTGACGCAGAAGTACGGCGCTGACCACGTGGCGCACATCGTGACTTTTGGACAAATGGCGGCGAAGAGCGTCATCAAGGACGTCGGCCGCGTGATGGACTATCCGCTCGCCGACACCAACAAGCTTGCGGGGCTCGTCCCCGAGACGCCGAAGATCACCTTTAAGAAGGCGACGAGCACGAAGGACAAGAACGGCAACCCGAACGGCGACTATTCGCAGGGGCTCGTCGACGCCTTCAACTCTGAGGACGAGACGGTGCATCTCCTAATGGAGCGTGCAAGGCGGCTCGAGGGCGGAATGCGCCAGCCGGGCGTCCATGCGTGCGGCGTAATCATCTCGCGCGATCCGCTGACAGAGACGTTGCCGGTGATGCCGACCGAGGGCGAGTCGCTTCTGACGACGCAGTACGACGGCCATTTCGTCGAGCCGGTCGGACTTCTCAAGATGGACTTCCTCGGGCTTAAGACGCTCACCGTCGAAAAGGAGTGCGTCGCGATTCTTGGACCGAACAACCCGCGTGTTCCTGAGGCGCTGCGAGGCCCCGACGGGCTTCTCGACCCCGACAAGATCCCCGACGACGACAAGGAGACATACGAGCTTTTCGGGCGGGGCGAGACGACAGGGCTTTTCCAGTTTGAATCGGACGGCATGAAGAAGTGGCTGATGGCCCTGCAGCCCGAGCGGCTTACCGACCTCGTCGCGATGAACGCGCTCTACCGCCCGGGGCCGATGGAGTACATCCCGACTTTTGTCCGCCGCAAGAAGGGCGAGGAGGAGATAGTTTATGACCATCCGCTGATGGAGAAGTACCTGAAGGACACGTACGGCGTCTGCGTCTATCAGGAACAGGTGATGCTTCTCTCCCGACTCCTCGGCGGCTTCACGCGTGGCATGTCCGACAAGCTCCGCAAGGCGATGGGCAAGAAGCAGCTCGCCGTGATGGAGGAGCTGAAGGTAAAGTTCGTCGAGGGCTGTCTTGCGAATCCAGAGTTCCGCATCGGCAAGTGGGCGGACGAGACTGAGGCGCGTACTCTCATCGACAAGATTTGGGACGACTGGCGCGCGTTCGCGTCGTACGCGTTCAACAAGTCGCACGCCGTCTGCTACGCGTGGGTCGCCTACCAGACTGGCTACTTGAAGGCGCACTACCCGGCCGAGTTCATGTGTGCCCAGATTTCCTCTGAAATCGGGAACTTCGCGAAGCTCCCCGGCTTTGTCGCCGAGGCGCAGGAAATGGATCTCGAACTGCGACTCCCTGATGTCAACGAGTCAGGTGCGCGCTTTGTGCCCACTCCTGATGCGCGGGGAATCCGCTATGGGCTTGCGGGCATCAAGGGCGTTGGCGCCTCTGGCGACGCGATTGTCGAAGAGCGGGAGAAGAACGGCCCCTATACCGGCTTTCTCGACTTCTGCATGCGTCATGCCGGAACAGGCGTGTGCAACAAGCGAGTCCTTGAAAACCTTGCGAAGACCGGTGCGTTCTCGACGCTCGAGCCGAACCGCGCGAAGCTCTTCAACAACATTGAGTTTGCAATCAAGAAGTGCCAGCAGAAGGCGAAGGAGCAGGCAAGCGCCCAGGCGAACTTCTTCGACATGATGGCCGAAGGCGGCGAGGAGAAGGTGTCTGACGCCGAACTCGCAGACTCGCCGCCGTTTTCGCCTGCGGAGGATCTTAAGAACGAGCGCGATCTCCTTGGCGTCTACGTCTCAGGCCATCCGCTTCAGTCGTGCCGCCGCGTCATATCCGAGGTCGCCACCTTCAAGACGGCGCAGCTCGCCGATCCCGAGGCGGTGGAAGAGCTCTTGAAGGCGCAGCCCGTAGACAAGTGGAAGAAGAAGTCGAACCCTCACCTAAAGGAAGAGCGTGCGCTTAAGCACCTTGACGTGCGCGTCGTAGGCATACTTGCCGCCTGCACCATCAAGCTCGGCAAGCCTCGCCCCGACGGAACCCCCGGGCAAAAGTGGGCGATCCTACAGATTGACGACGGCTCGGGCGGCTTCCTCGATGCGTTTTGCTTCGCAAAGGCGTGGGAAAAGCACTCGTCCGTTGAGTCGTGCGTAGATCAGCTCGTCATGCTCTCTGGCGAAGTCGCCTATCGAGTCAATTACGGCAAGGACGACAAGTTCGACAAGAAGCATCCAGAAGTTGGCGACCTTAATTTCACCGTCCGCGAGGCGCGGCCGCTTTCAGACGCCCTTGCGGAGCTTTCGACGGGGCTCAGGATACGGCTAAAGTACGACGATCCGGGTCTTGCCGACAAGGCGGTGCGCATCCGCCAGGCCGTGGTAAAGAGCCCTGGGCGGCTTCCTGTTTTCCTTGAGCTCGTCAATTCGGACGGCACGCAGGTCGAGGTTGATCTTGGCCCAACCGCCCGCGTTGCCGTTTCTGTCGGCTTCCTTTCGGAACTCGCCAAGATTGTCCCGCAGGCCGATACGTCCTTCCGCCCGAGCGACAAGGTCTATCTCGACCCACCCGAGCGCAAGCCGTGGGAGCAGTAGGTAGGAGCCGTTGAAAATGAGGGATGTGGCGGAAGGCTTGTTGAGAAAGGGTATCCTATATGACAACTTGGCTTAGTAAGGCAGTAGTGGCATTGGTGGCTCTTGACTGCTGTCTGGCTCTTCATGGCATGGTTGACTTTAGCGTTCCACTTGGGACGCCGGAAGGCGATGGCAACAGGGCGATGCCTTTTCGGACTGACGACCCGGACACCATCCCAGATGGTCTCAAATGGCTTTCAATAGAGGAGATACGGGGAGGGAGGCTGGAAATAGTCAAGGGCCGCCCGACTTATATACGTTTCTATCGCGATGGCGTAGAGGTGCCGGTTCGCGAATATGTCTTGATTCCTGGCAAGACGGTGTTTACGCTGATCTACCGGTATCAGGGCAAGGACAAGCGCAAGACGAATTGGACATTTCTCCCCGATGGGTGGTGCGATATCGAACAATTCGACGCTGAAGGCAATATCCTGTCTAAATGGCAGCGGCTTCGTGTCGAAACTGACACCCATCTCACGGTAGAGATACGCAGTGGCGGTGTCGTCACGAGGGAGGAATTAGAGAAGGTTCCCGGACACGGCAATCTTCTGACCTTTTCGTCGCGCGGCACGGGCCCCAATCAGGTCTGGGAGCGCAAGGCCTATTATCACGATGGACCGGGCTATGCACGGTGCCGCTCGGAAATCGACTCCGACGGCAACTGGACGATGTATGAATACTGCTGGGATCTAGATCCGCATTGCAGTACTAATTCCTCGTTTTCCCCTACAAGCGTCGTGATGACGCCGATTGACGGTGCAAAGGCGATCACAAACGCCGAGGGCGCCGTCGTTGGTTTTATCGGTAAGGCCCACCGCACTGAGTATGACTACGCTCCGCTGGTGACAAATGCAATAGCCTCACGAGCCAGTCCAAGCGTAACCGTTGAGTATGAAGTGACGTCCGACGGAAAGAAAAAGGAGCTTTCGCGGAGATACCATGCTACGGCACCAGCCACCGACGGAGACGGCAAAGACCAGATTGTCATCAACGAGGTGGCGACAGTCCCAGGTGCGCCGTTTGGGTCGCCGACCAACCGGCGTACTGTCAGGCGCGACACCCTCCGCTACTCATTTGATGATGACTTCAGACGCTGGCATACGGTCTATGAAATCTCTCCCGAGGGCAACATACATTGGACGAATGCGAGGGAAGTCGCCAACGACGGTCTCGTCCGGCGGATATTCGAGGAATTCGACACTACGACGAATGCGCCGGCTGGAACGCCCTATCGGACGGTGCTCAGGCGACGACTCCTCGACCAGTACAAGCACACGGTGCGGGAAGAGAGCTGGATACTGCTGCCGGACGGAGATCGCGAGCTGCTGACCTGGAAGAACTTTCGCCGCGATGAAGCGGGCCGAGAGCTATCGACCGAGAACTCGGAAGGCGAGCAGACGGAAAAGATCTGGGAGGACGCCAGACTCGTCGCCGAGAAGGACGCAGAAGGTCTTGAGCGGCAATGGAAGTACGACGCCATTGGGCGAATGGTCCAGTCAGCCGGGAATGTCTACGAGCACAACCGTCGCTATGATCTGGGGTCCTACATCACCAACGCATACGGCTCGGTCTTCGGCGTGAAATACGACTATTCAATCTCGCATGACGATGCGGGGCGACTTGCCGACGTGACGGGCGAGCCCGGCGAGAAGTACGAGACTGAAGAGGGTGCGGATGGCGTGACGCGCACGCGGCTTAACGGCAAGCTGATCCGAAGCTCGGTAACAAAGGACGGCGCTACGACGGTCTACATCGGGCCGAAGGGCCTCGACTCCCCTCGCTGGTATAGATATTCACATGATGCCGAAGGGCGCTTTTCTGTCCACGAAATGCCTCGTCTTGGCGGCGGGACGGTCTCTGTCACTAACTGGTACGGCCATGCGGAAGGACGCGATGATTCGCGCGTCGAGACCGACACGATCTATCAGAAGATACGTGGCTGCTGGTGGAAGGAAGATTCCAGCGTCAAGGTGTGCGGCACGAATAGGACGTTTGCGGGAGCGCGGAGGACGCGCATTTCCGGACGCCGCGTCGACGGCATGAACGAACGCGTCGAGGTGGATTCAAAGCATCACGAGACGCGCTATCTGTGCCGTATGGACGCCGCGTCAAAGACATTGGTCGAGTTCGTCTACCGTCCGACGGCCACGCAACCGGAAATCGACGTGTCATCCAACGGCGTTACGGTTCTAAGCGTTTCTTCGTCCGGCGTGACGAATTCCGTCGAGCGCGGTTTTCAGGAGCGTATTTCTTCGACGACGGACGGACGCGGAGGGAAGACGCTTTTCGAATACGACGCGCAGGGCATGCTTTCGGCTGTGACCGACCGCAGCGGCCGACGACGGGCCTATGTCCACGCCCGTAACGGGCGTCTGCTTTCCGAGACGCTGCCGTCAGGGAAGATCGTGCGCTTTTCGTATGACGATTTCGGGAGGATGGTGTCAGAGGCCTGCGATGACGAGAAGGTGGTTCGCAAATACGACGAATACGGCGACCTCGTCGCGGTAACCGCGTATGGCGGAGGAAAAGAGACAGGGCATTTGCGCGACTTCAGGGACGAGGCGACGGGGCTTGTGACAAACCAGGTCGTGAACGGACGCTCGCGGGTCTTCGTGTACGACGAGAAAAACCGCCTGAAGTCCATCGACGGCATTGACCTCGCTGCGGCGGCCGTGGCGCGGACGAACGGGCTTGAAGTTGTCCGTGACGAGTTTGGAAGGTCGATTGGATATGCGGTCCGTGGCGTCAGAAAGCTGACGCAGTCCTATGATGCGCGGACGGGGCGCATTTCCGGTTTCGTTGTCGAGGGGCTTGGGGAGGTCAAGATTTCCTACCTTCAGGGAACGGACCTCGTGGAATGTCTGTCGTATCCGAACGGCGTGTCGGCGCGATTCGTGTACGATGCCGAGGAGCGTCCGCTGCGTGTGGCATGGACCGGGCTTCCGTCGGGAGATTGCACGTTCGAGTCGGCTCCGCCGTCGGAATGGCGCGGTTTCGAACCGGAGGACGACTGGGATTATCTCAGGAAGACCCCGATAGCAGAGGATCCGCAGGTCTACGCACGCGTTGGCTCTGGGCGGATACCGGTTGCAGGCCTAGGTAAGGACGGCAAGCTCCAATGGTGTCTCCTTGACGCAGAGTGCGGGCGCATCGGCCTCTTTGACGAGAAGGAGGTTCGGAGATGAAAAGCGCTGTTATTCACCTTCTTCTTGCCGTCGTGTTTGCTGCGTCTACGGCCGTTGCAGACGGGCAGATTTCGCTTTCGCCTCAGGTGATTGATCTCGGCGAGATCGTGGCCGGCGGATGCTGTACGCGGGAATTTACCATAAGCAACGTGACGGAAAACGTAGTTGCGATTGAGCGTATCGAGTCTGAAGCCGAGGTGTCGGTCTTGATTTTCAAGGATGCCTTGGCGGCGCACGACCATCAGACGGTATGCGTCTGCCTGAAGGCAGGACAGGTCATCGGCGATTTCGCCGCCGACGTGTCCATTTTCGCCCGAGGTTCGTCCGGCTCGGTCGTCCGGCTACGGCTTTTAGGCAAGGTTGTCGAGAGTGACGACGGTTTCATATATTCTGATGCGGGATTTGGGACTGTATCTTACGGTACGTCCGTGACCGGAACGAACTGCGTCGTGTGGAGGTGCAGGGAGAGGATGCAGAAATGCCTTGCCACAGAACATGAGACCAATCTGATTTCTCGCGTGATCGCTCTCGACGCCCTGCGCGGACCCTGGTCGGACAAGGATCAGATATTTGTGTTCTGTACCGAAGAGATGAGCCGTCTGCTGCGTCCTCTGTTGCTTGAAGGGAAGTGTTCGGACGCCGAAAAGGAGGAGTTGATAGAAAAATGCGGGTTCAAAACCCATTTAATCCACAACGACGAATTGGACAGAGAGGTGAGGGAGTATTTGCATAACAAGGAGGTCGCGCTCGCCAAAGCCAGGATAGCGAAGGAAAATGCGGAATATGATCGGCAGGTGCGCGAAATAAGAAAGGCGCGAGAGGACAGAGAGAGGGCTCAACAGGAGGCGTTCGCGAAATTTCGCGCTGAGTCAATGATGAGAGATTCTGATCTTAGCTGGCGCCGCGTCGAGCTCCCCGGCGAGCACGCTGCAAAGGTTTGGGAAGAGTATCTCGCAGGGGAGGGAAAGCCATTCGCCGACAATGTCCACTTCAAGACGAACGTCTTTCTGCCGTTTCTAGTCCGGGAGTTCGGCGTCGGGAAGGTCGGCGACGAGTCGCTGCGGAAGAAGATCTTAGAGTTTCTGGAAACAGAATTCGCCGATCCACTCTGCCATGTCGGCGAGGGCGTGGAGCGGGCGAAGTCTTTTGGAAAGGCCTCGAGTCTGGCCAGGGGGTGCTGGGGCGAATCGGTGAATTGGGCCTATGAGCGATGGATGGCAGGCGAGAAGCACAATCCCTTCGTTCTTGCGTTTGCGCCTTTCTATGCTGGCAAGGACAGGAAGAAAATCACGCTGCGCCGATTGAAGGGCAAGAACGGGTCTGCGCTTTGGGGCGGAGTCTACGAGTTTTCGGAGGAGTTTGTCCCTTCTGGACGCGAGGGGCTTCCAATACATTTTGTGCGCAACATCTGCCGGTGCCGCAATCGTGGGCAGTACAGCGAAGACTATCCCGATAAGCACGACGAGTCGCTTGTCGCCTGGTGTCGCGCCTTGGAGAAGGAGGGCGCGCGTCCAGAGCACTGGCGGTGCGTGTTGCTGCTTTCTTTGCGAGTCGCTGGGTCTTCATTCATCCCGCGGCCAAATATCCGCATGGCAGATGCCCTTGAAAAGGCCGGAGTTGCGCCGTTCCTCGTCGAGATGCTAAGGGACGAACCTATTTACAAACTCTAACGCAGCCCGAAGCGGTTACGCGTTAAAAAAAATTGTCATTTTCCCCCACACGCGGACGAAAAATTGTGGTATAATACTCGAATCACTTGACAAAGTGCAGTTGGGTGGATTGTATATTGGAGCAAACATGGCGAAAGTGAAGAAGGCCTTGAAGAAGGCTGCGAAAAAGCTTGTTAAGAAGCCTGCGACGGTCAAAAAGAAGTCTATTTCGAAGAAGACACCTGCGAAAAAGGCGGGGTCGAAAGCGGCCGTCGGGAAAAAGGGCACCCCAAAAAAGACGAAGGATTCTGTCTCGCGTCCTCGTCGCCAACGCATTTCAGCGGAGGATGCGGATGGTGACGATTTGCCGCCTGCCGAGGCGGCGGCCGAGCTTGATGACGAGGTGCTTGACGCCGATCTCTTGGCCGCAGAGGTCGAGCGTGAGGAGGGTCAGGATCGCGAGGAGGAGGCGAGGTCTGCCGACTCTGAAGACGCCGAGGCCGCCATTCCGCAGCAGCCGCTTCCGAGCTTTGGTGCAGATGACGCCGAGTCGGCTGAGACGATTCTTCCGTCGATGGAGGGGATGTCAATCCTCCGCGAGACTGAACTGAACGACGTCATCCTCGACGTGAAGCGCCGCAGCGAGGCGAACGGCGGTTACATCACCTACGAAGAGCTTAACCAGATCCTTCCATCGAACATCGTTGACGCGATCCAGTCCGACCGCTATCTCAAGATACTCGAAGCGCTGGGCGTCCAGGTTCTGCGCGAGGAGGATGTCAAGAAGTGGCTTGAGGCGAAGAGCCAGAAGGCGGCCGACCCGAAGGCGCGCGCTGCGGAGATGATCGAGGATCCGATCCGCATGTACCTCCACCAGATGGGCCAGGTGCAGCTCCTTTCCCGCGACGAGGAAGTCACGATCTGCCAGACGATTGAGGATGCCGAGGCGAAGACGAAGAACATGTTCAACAGGTTCCTCTTCGCCCCGAAGATGTACGCCGAGCAGCTTGACAAGCTCGAGGGCCAGTACGAGCGCTTCGACAGGATCGTCACCGACAAGTTCGACGAGAACCGCGACGCCTACATAGCGCTTATACCGGGTTTCCGCAAGCAGATCAAGGACGTGGAGGCACGTCTCGCCGAAGCGAGCTCAAAGTACCTCTCAACGATCGCGAAGAAGAGGCCGACCGCCGCCGAGGTGCGCGGTGCCGAGAAGAAGCTTGCGAACGCGCGTGCCGCGCTAAAGCAGTGCTTCATCGACCTGAGCTTCAAGCAAAAGGTCCTTGAGACGCTTTGCGCCGATGCCGACGAGCGCATCTACCTGCCGTACCGAGCGCTCGTTGCGAAGCAGTCCGCGCTCATGCAGGCCCGTCCGTCCAAGAAACGCGACAACGACCTCGCGCAGATACGCGAGAAGATGTCTCTTCTCGAGGCCAAGTTCGGCATGCCTCCAGAGGAGTTTATGACGACTTTCTCCGAATTGAGACGCGTTCTCAAGGCGGGGCAGACCGCGCGCACGAAGATGGTCGAGGCGAACCTCCGTCTCGTCATCTCGATCGTGAAGAAGTACATGAACCGCGGGCTTTCGTTCCTCGACCTCATCCAGGAGGGCAACACCGGCCTCATGAAGGCGGTCGAGAAGTTCGAGTACAAGCGGGGCTACAAGTTCTCGACGTATGCGACGTGGTGGATCCGTCAGGCGGCGACGCGTGCGATCGCCGACCAGGCGAGGACGATCCGCATTCCCGTCCACATGATCGAGACGATCAACAAGCTGATGCGCGTCCAGAAGAAGCTCATCCAGAAACTCGGCCGTGAACCGACCGAGGCGGAGCTTTCCAAGGAGATGGGGCTTCCCCCCGACCAGGTCAGGGCAGTCAAGCGGATGTCGCAGCAGCCGATTTCGCTGCAGTCGAAGGTCGGCGACAACGACGACGCGCACTACGGCGATTTCATCCCTGATCTTTCCAGCGAGAATCCTTTCGAAGTCACGGAAGGGCATCTTCTCAAGGAGAGGTTGAGGGACATCCTGAACACGCTCACCGACCGAGAGCGGCAAGTCGTCGACTTCAGGTTTGGACTGACCGACGGCTACAGCCGTACGCTCGAGGAGGTTGGGCGGCTGTTCAACGTAACGCGAGAGCGAATCCGCCAGATCGAGGCGAAGGCTCTCAGGAAACTACGCCATCCGAGCCGTATGAAGTCGCTCGGAGACTACAGGAACACATAAGCAAGAAAACAAGGAAGGATACCATAATGAACTGCATCAGTGGAGTTCTTGAGCTGTTTAAGACGAGTCCGTGTCCGGCATGGACTCTTGCAATCGCCGCTTTCGTGGCAGGCGTTCTCGCCGCTTGCGCGCTTTGCCGCATTTTCGGGCCGTGCCGGAAGGGCGACTCCTGCAAGTTCGGCAAGAAGCAGGGCCAGAGGCGTCAGGACCGCGGCGAGCCGAGGTTCGAGAAGACCCATCCCGCGCCTGCGGACGGATCAATCGAGATATACGTCGGTAATCTCAGCTACGACCTCACCGAGGAGCAGCTCCGCAAGGAGTTCGAGGCCTACGGCAAGGTCACTTACGCCCGGATCATCACCAACCGCTACAACGGCAGGTCAAAGGGTTTCGGGTTCGTGCACATGCCCAACCGTGAGGAAGTCGATGCCGCGGTAAAGGCGCTCTCCGACAAGGAGATTCTCGGTCGCAAGCTCAAGTGCAATGAGGCCAAGAATGTCGGCTAAGGCGCTTGTGGTGCTCGCGGACGGCTTCGAGGACATCGAGGCCGTAACGGCGATAGACGTCCTCCGCCGCGGCGGTGTCGAGGTCGTTACCGCTGCTCTCGCGAGCGGTCCAGAGGTGCGCAGCGCCAATGGCGTGACGATGCTCGCGGACGCGCCTTTCTCCGAGGCGGAGAAGGACGAGTTTGACGCAATAGTACTCCCGGGCGGAGGCGAGGGAACTCGCAACCTCAAGGCGTCGGCTGCCCTTTTGGAGCGGCTTCGTCGCCAGAGAGACGAAGGGCGTCTCCTGTGCGCGATCTGCGCCGCACCGACTGTACTCGTCGAGGCGGGCGTTCTTGAAGAAGGCCAGCACATCACGTGCTACCCGACTTGTTCGCTCGAGCTCGACCGTCCCTGCGCAGGCGTTCCTGTCGTCGCGGACGGCAACGTGATAACTGGGCAGGCTCCTGGCTCGTCTTTGCTGTTCGCCCTTGTCGTCCTTAAGACGCTGACGGACGAGAAGACGGCTGCAAGGGTTGCCCGAGGAATGGTGACCGACGTCTTCGATTGATGTCGCCATGTTTAGGCGGCTTTCCATAACGAGTTGGAAATTCCTTCTTGCGGGGAAGGGCCTCTCGTTCCGCACAGGGCAGTACTTCGGCGAGTCGATGCTCGTCGGGCTCGTGACCGGGTTTGTCGTTGTCGCCTTTCGGTACATGATCGACATTGGCGAATCGCTGCTCATGGGCGGTTCATGGCTCGCTGGCCGCCGATGGATCATGATATTCCTTCCGGCGCTCGGTGCGCTCGCGGGGTACGTCCTGATAAAGAGGTTTGCGCGGCTAGAACACGCTCGTGGCACCGACAGCGCAATCAAGTCGTACCACCAGCACGGCGGCTACATCACTTCGACCGTCATCCCGATCAAATCGGTTGCCTCCGTCTTGACCGTCGGTTCCGGCGGGTCGGCCGGCTACGAAGGCCCCGTGACGCTTATTGGCGCGGCCTGCGGCAGCGTAGTTGCGAGGTCGCTCAATCTCACCGTGCGCGCGCGCCGCATACTGATGGCTGCCGGTCTCGCAGCTGGTATTGCGGCGCTTTTTCAGGCGCCTCTCGCCGGTGCGATCTTCGGGTGCGAGATATTCTACTCGTCGAGCGACGTCGAGTACGAGACGGTTCTCCCGTGCTTCATCGCGGCACCTGTCTCCTACACGATCTACGCATACTTCTTCGGTTGGCAGCCGCTTTTCTCGATGCCGGACTGCGCGTACGAGAATGCGCTCAGGCTCCTTCCGTATTTCGCGCTCGCGATCGTGATAACGTTCGGTGCGCGCTTCTATATAAGCTTTTTTCGCGGAACCGAGGAGACGTTCTCCAACCTCCGCATTCCTGGCTCGCTCAAGGTTGTCGTCGGCGGGCTTTTAGTAGGGCTTCTCGGCTACTTCGTCTTTCCTGGCGTGTACGGCGCCGGATATCCGATCATCCGCCGCTGCCTCGTCGAGAACGGCAACGCAGTCGTCTTCCTCGCGATGTTCTTCCTTAACGTGCTCTCCACGTCGTTCACCGTCGGCTCGGGAGGTTCGGGCGGCGTGTTCGCCCCGGCCCTTGTCTGCGGCGCGACGCTCGGCGCGGCGACAGGGCTTTTCTTTGCACGTGTCCTGCCCGCGTCGTGGGGTGTGCATCCTTCTGCGTTTGCACTCGTCGGCATGGCGGGATTTCTCGCGAGTTCGGTAAGGATTCCTCTGACGGCGATTGTCATGGTCGCTGAGATATCTGGCAATCACCAGTTGCTCGCCCCCGCGATGTGGGTGTGCGGCATCGCGTTCTGGCTAAACAACGGCTGGTCCCTCTACAGGAGTCAGCCCCATAGCCGCGATACTTCGCCAGCCCACAGCGGCGAATAAATTTTGATATAATACTCACGCTATGAAAAACTGTTGCATGTTTGCGGGCCAGGGCGCCCAAGTTCCGGGGATGGGCAAGGATTTTGCCGAGGCAGACGCCGAGGCGATGGCCTTGTTCGACAAGGCGAACGCCGTTCTCGGTTTCGACCTGAAGAAGATCTGCTTTGAAGGCCCGGCCGAGGAGCTGACGAAGTCAAACATCTGCCAGCCGGCGATCTTCGTGACGAGCTACGCGGCATATCTTGCGCTCCAGAAGCGCAGGCCGACGGAGTTCGCATGCGCGGCAGGGCTCTCGCTTGGAGAGTGGGGCGCCTTGTGTGCCGCCGGAGTCCTCGACTTTGACTCGACGCTCAAGGAGCTCGAGGCGCGTGGCCGCTTTATGCAGGAGGCATGCGAGGCGACGCCTTCGGGCATGATTGCCATCGTCGGCGCGACTGGCGAGCAGCTTGCGGCGCTCTGCGAAAAGACCGGTTGCACGGTCGCCAACATAAATTCTGCCGCGCAGCAGGTTCTCTCCGGCTCGAAGGACGCAATTGCCGCGGCCGCGACGGTCGCCAAGGAACTTGGCATCAAGCGTGCGATTCCGCTTGCGACGGCTGGCGGCTTCCACTCGAAGTTCATGGCAAGCGCGCGAGAGAAGCTCGCCCCCATCCTCGATGGTATCGCCTTTTCCGCGCCGAAGTTTCCTGTGCTTTCCAATGTTACGGGCAAGCCCCATTCGTCGGATCCTGGCGAGATCAAGGCGACGATGCTCGAGCAGGTGACTGGCACGACGAACTGGGCGGCGGATGTCGAGGCGGCAAAGGCACTCGGCTGCGATTCGTTTGTCGAGTTCGGCCCTGGCAAGGTGCTCTCCGGGCTCGTGAAGAAGATTGACCCAGCGCTCGCAACTGCGAACGTCGCCGACCTCGCATCGCTCGACGCGACGGTCGCCGCCCTCGCCTAATCCTTAACTGCTAAAGGAAAACTCCGATGATTTTGGCTCTCGCTACCGCTCCGCAGCTTCGCCGTTTCAAATCGGCAAGACTGCCTAAGGCTGGGGGTTCACCCCAGACCCCAAAGATCGGAGCGTTAGCGGAGATTTCGGATTAATCGGAGTTAAAAACTGATAACCACTAACTACTAACTGATACTTACTATGAACAACTTGAAGGGCAAAGTCGCAATCGTCACTGGCGCCGCTCGCGGAATCGGCGCGGCCATCGCAAAGAAGCTCGCCGAATGCGGCGCAGACGTCGCAATCTGCGACCTCAAGGAGGAATGGTGCGCCGAGACGGTCGCCGCTCTTGAGGCGCTTGGCGTCAAGGCCAAGGGCTACGGCGTCAATGTTGCGGTCTCGGCCGAGGTCGACGCGTGCGTGAAGGCCGTAATCGCGGACTTCGGCAAGGTCGACATCATGGTCAACAACGCCGGCATCACGAAGGACGGGCTTCTCATGCGCATGTCCGACGAGGACTGGGACGCCGTCTTGAACGTCAACTTGAAGGGCACGTTCCTCTTCACTCGCGCCGTCTCGCGCCCGATGATGAAGAACAAGGCCGAGGACGGCACGCAGCTCGGCGGCTCGATCATCAACATCGCCTCTGTCGTCGGCATCATGGGCAACGCCGGTCAGGCGAACTACACGGCGTCGAAGGGCGGCGTCATTGCGCTCACCAAGACGACGGCGAAGGAACTCGGCAGCCGCAACATCCGCTGCAACGCGGTCGCGCCCGGCTTCATCCAGTCGAAGATGACCGACGTCCTTCCCGATGACGTCAAGAAGGCATACATGGATACGATTCCGCTAAAGCGCTTTGGCACGGCCGAGGACATCGCAAAGGCGGTCGCGTGGCTTGCTGGCGACGAGTCGGCGTATGTCACCGGCCAGATCATCTCCGTCAACGGCGGAATGATTGGCTAAGTTCGCCATTGACAACGGCGCGTCAATATGAGATAATACGCGCCACTTCTTTCTTATTGGGGATATAGCTCAGTTGGTAGAGCGTCTCAATGGCATTGAGAAGGTCAGGGGTTCGACTCCCCTTATCTCCACCACCGAAAAGGCCGCCTAAAGCGGTCTTTTTGCTTTAGCAATAACCCCTACAGTGTGAATTCCCTGCATTGACAGTGTAGGGATGGAATGATACAATTGATACATAAAACCCTAAAGGAGATGCTGTATATGAAACGACTTTCATGTGTACATCCTATTCTATACAAACAGACATTGATGGTCATTATGATTGCGATATTTGGGGCGCTGAATTGTTTGTATGCTTATACTCCTGTGCAGATTAATGAAAATGCTACCTATGGTTGGTATGTTTTAACTGATGGATTTAGCGATGATTATTATGTTGACGTGCCTGTAGGGAAAATCGCAACTATTGAAATATATCATTCAACACTTAGTGGAACGTTTTCTCAAGCCAGTTTTAAGGCACATATTTCGGATTCTTATGGCCTATCGATGATGATCCAAAGAGAATATGATAGGGTCCTTAAGATTTTTTACGGGAAATATGTGACAAGCGTGCCTGTAAATCTGAAATTTTATATTATAGCATGGGGATGGGACCATAGGGAGTTGCTGGATTTAGGTACTGCAATGCTTCATTCTCAAGGTGTGTCTGAACCTTATGGCGCAATGTGTCCCTATCTTCTAAAAGTTACGTTTAGTGACGAGGACAATTATGGGGTTGGAGGGAAAACAAATACAGTAACTTTCAATGCGAATGGAGGAAGCGTTTCTGAGACAAAACGAGCCGTAAAAGCCGGAAGTCCAATAGGATCTTTGCCAACACCGGTGCGTAGCGGTTATGTGTTTGACGGCTGGTACACTGCAAAAACTGGAGGCTCAAAAGTCGCAAAGACAACAAAATTTGGGGAAGATGTTATATACTACGCGCACTGGACGAAAATTCCAACTACATATACAGTTGTTTTTTTGAAGGATAGCGGGTTTTTCAGTCGTGAATTTAATGTTGGTGAATACATAGAACTTCCTGACTATGAAAAAGATTTGAATCTGGCGGATTCGTTGCATGTTTTCTTGGGCTGGGGAGTGTCGAATACTATGTATCAGCAGGCCCCTACGCAAGTTAAATACAAAGATAGGCAGAAAGTAAAGGATCTGGCGAAGCCTGGATCGACCATATATTTATGGGCAATTGAAGTTGATGTAGTGAAAGTATTTTTTCACGCTGAGGGCGGGGATTTGCAACCGACAATAGACGAAAATGGAATTTATCTGCAGGATTACCCGAGAAAGGTCGGGGAAGGTTGTGGCATCGGCAAGTTGCCAATAGCGGAACGGGACGGGTATCAATTTGAGGGGTGGGTTACCGATTCTGGCAAAAAAGTCAGTGAGAAGACAAAAGTGTACACCAGATGGATATGGTATGAAGATATTTATCAATATCCAGTAAGCTCAATTCATGTCTATGCTCAATGGAAGCCGATATTGAACGTTGAAGTTGCGGAGGATTGCCAAGGTTTTGGCGAAGCTGGCGGTGGCGGTGCAGTTGCCGTCGGCAAGAGCGCGAGTCTTAAGGCCACGGCAGGCAAAGGCTATGTCTTCGCGGGATGGTATGACGGCGCCGGCAATCCGATTTCGGGTGGAGTGGACTACCGCACTACGCCCTACACCTATGTCTCGACAGGGGAGCCGACGCAGGTCTTTGCCAAGTTTGTCGCGAAGCAGGAAGACGCGGCGTCGCTGGCCGTCGACGTCAATGACACAGAGACGGCGGCCGACGGCTCGCTCGACCTCTATCTCGGCGCGTGCGTTCAATCCCTCTCGCTGCCGAAGCTGACGGTGACAGGCCTTCCCGCCGGCGTCAAGTACGACGCGACGACGATGACGATATCGGGCAAGGCGACGAAGCCCGGCGTGTACAAGGTGACTGTGAAGGCGACGAACGCGTCGGTCACCAAGGCGCAGGAGTTCAAGTTTGACATCACCGTGCCGAACCTCGTGCCGGGACTGTTCAAGGAGGCCGGATACGCGGCCGACGGCGTGTACGAACTGGATGCCGGGGCGGCCCCCGACCTTTCGGGCGTGATCCAGGCCGGGAAGGGCGAAGGGTGGAAGACCGCGGTGGCAGGGCTTCCCGCAGGG
>JAZSLQ010000010.1:0-3558 GCA_045535455.1 Kiritimatiellia bacterium
AGCGTGAGTGTCAGGCCCGTATCGGGGTCCTTGATCTCGCGCACCGCCGTATAGGGCTTGTCGTCGGCGGGGCGGAACCCGCGACCGGCGAACGAAGTCGGAGGCCAAGCGGTCTTAGGAAGACAAAATTTGTATTCAACTCCTTGGCTCACAGAACGACATGGCTCCGATCCGACTTCTCGACGAGCGTGAGTGTCAGGCCCGTATCGGGGTCCTTGATCTCGCGCACCGCCGTATAGGGCTTGTCGTCGGCGGGGCGGAACCCGCGACCGGCGAACGCAAGGGCGCTCGGCTCGCAGACGAAGCCGGGGCAGTCGAGGCCGTGGACGAGCATCACCTTGCGGAACCCGTAGAGGCCGGGGATAGTGGCGTTCAGGATCGCCTCGCGCCCGCCGTATACGTTAGCGTCGAGCCCGCCGAGGAGCGAGTAGAAGTACTCGCCCGAAAGCGCGAGCGTCGAGAACTTGACGCGCAGCTTGTTCGTCGCACTCTCGATCGCCGCCGCGATCTTGGCGACGCCCGACTTGGCGAAGCTCGCCGCGTTGCCGACGTTCGTGATGACCTTCTCGAAGTTTTCCTTCGTGACGAGGTTCGTGACGGCGCTCTGACACGACGCGGCGACCGAGGTGACGTTCAGCTCGGCCTTGCCCTCCCAGAAGCGCTTCTCGATCTTCGACGCCTGGTCGGCCGTGACGGCGAAGCCCGCGATGATCGGGTCGCCGAAGGTGACGGTCGCCGACTTGGGCGTGCCGGACGGACGCGCGAAGTTGTTGCTCGCGCGGTTGAACGTGCCGGCGGCGTCCATCTCGGCGAGCGGAACCTCGACGGACTTTGCCGGGCCGATCACCTCGCCGGAGATGTCGGTCGAGAACGCGCCGAGGAAGTTTAGCTGCGCGGGGAGGACCTTCAGGACCTTCTTCGCGTAGAGTTCGTGACCTGCGAATGTGCTACCCATTTTCTTGTTCCTTTCTTTGAGTTTGACTTACTTCTTCTGGGCCTTCTCGTAGCCGTCGGAGATGGCCTGGGCGTTGGCGGCGAGGTAGGCGTCCTTGTCGGCGCCCTCCGGCATCGCCATGTAGGCGTTGTACACCTCGACGGGGTCGGCGTCCTTGCCGGGCGTCCTGGCGTTGAGCGCGGTCGGCTGCTTCGCAGCAGTGAAGTCCGGCAGCTTCGCCGCCGGCGCGGGGGCCGCGACGGAGTTCAGCATCTCCTGCGCGACTTCCGGGCTCTTCAGGTACGCGGCCTTGACGGCCTCCTTCGAGTTCGCGGCGATCTTGCCCGCCTTGACGGCGTTGTCGGCGAACTCCTCTGCCTTGGCGTTGGCGGCCTCTGCGGCGGCCTGCGCCTCGCGGTCCCGCATCGCCTCGATGGCGGCGAGGACTTCCTCTTCCGTGGCCGTTTCGGGGAGACCGAGGGCGGCCGCGAGCTTCTTGATGTCCATTTCTGGATTATCCTTTCTTGAGTTGGGATCGTCGGGATCCCGGCCGCCCGTTTCGTCGGCGTTTACGACCGGCTTCACGGGGAGATTGGGGCGGTTGGTCAGCGCAACCGAGCAGAGCGACACCGGCGTCCCGTCCGGCGAGAGCGTCCAGCCGGGCGAGACGAAGCGGTAGGAGCGGTTCTTGACGAGCTCCAGGCCCTTTGGAGTGAGGTTGAAGACGCCCTGCAGGCCGTTGTCGTCGACTTCCAGGGAGTTGCACCACGCGGCGGCCTCGGTGGAACCGCCGCGGGCGGGGGCGTGGTCCACGTCGACGAGTACGTCGGGCGAGCCCGCCGCCTTCCAGTTCGCGACGAGCGCCTCGAACGCGGCCTTCGAGCAGTGCTGCACGGTGCCGTTGCGCTTGCCGCCGTCGTGCAGCGTGAACTCGCCGAAGGGCGAGAGCTGCACCTTGACGGCCGTGGAGCCGTCCTCGGGCGCCTCCCAGTTGAGCGCGACCGCGCCGCCAAAGCAGACGTCGGCGTTGATTCCGAGTTCCTTCTTCATTTTTGCGTTGTCCTTCTTCATTTGTTCGATGTGAGCCTTGCGTTTGGCGATGTCGTCTTTGATGGCTTGGTTGCCTGCGTGCATCTTTGCAAGCCGCATCTTCATCTTGCGGGTCTTTTCGTCATCCCACGGGTTGATCTTCGTAAGTTCCTCCACTGATCTCTTCTTCAGTTCCGATGCGGGAACTACGACGCCGGGGCCATCGGAGAACTTTCCGTCCTCCGCGCGAGGGTGTTTCGATTCGTCGAAGTTTGCCATTTTTGCCACCTTGCCTTTCGTCAAATGTTTGTGGTATAATCCTTGTCGGTGCGGCATCCGAGAGGGTGCCGCAAACCGTTTACCGTTTTCTTGCTCCTCGTCTTGGAGGTTCCCCCTCCAACTCTCCCGCGGCGGCCTCGGCGAGCGACTTCTCAAACAGGCCGCTCAGAGCCTCTACAAGCACTTCCTTGATCGAGGGGTGTCCTTGCCCGCCCGAAACGCGCGGAGCGTTTTGCAAGCCGTTCTCGTCGTTTTGCAAGGGGGTCTGGGCGTTGAGGCCGCCCGGAGGTGGCGAAACCCCGGGCTGAACCTGGTCAAGTCTGAGCTGAGTCGCCTTTTCAAGCTGCTGTTTTTGAATCGTGTAGCCCGCAGCCTTCAGCGGATAGATCAGGCTTGCGAGCTGATCAAGTGATAAGCCAGAACCGTCTGGGCCGGAAACTGCTGCCTGTGCCAGCTTGTAGCCGGTAAGCTCCGACACCTGGTCGATGTCGATGGCGAGTCCTGCGGTCTTCGCATACCCGGCGTCCTCCAGGACCTCGCGGCTGGTGCGCTTCTTCTCCGTGTCCCAGGCGAACTGCGCGAGGACGGGCTTGCCGGGGAAGAGCCGCTTAAGCACCTTGGCCGTCACCGTGTCGTTGATCGCGCGGGCGATGCGCCGCGCGTCGCGCCGGACGATCCGCGTGAAGCCCGCCTCGACGACGCCCGCGGCGTTGCCGCCGAGGTTCGCCGCGTCGTTCGCGCCGGACTGGACGCGCCCGATGCCGATCATGTAGATCTGCTCCTGCTGGAAGCGGATGAAGTCCGGGAAGGGGCACACCGCGCGCGCCTCCGTGCCGTAGCTCACCGCCGAGCCGTTCGGAAGGATGCCGTTCCCGCCGCGCGCGAACTTGCGCGCGAGGTCCATGTAGTTCGCCTGCTCGCCTTTCTCCGCGTTGGGCGGCATGATGACGGCGACCGGCGGGATGCCGAAGCGGTCGAGCCACACGCCGTACCTCTTCGTCCCCAGCGCGGCGCGGATGAAGATCGGGAGAGCCGCGTGGTCCACGTGCCGCGAGCTGGACACCGCGAGCGTGACGAGCTCGCCCGGCGGGATCGGCTGGAACGTCCCCTCGTCGCGCGAGGCGTCGGCGTCCCAGTACCAGATGCCGGTCTTGCGGTCGAAGGCCATGTTCCAGAGGTCGAGCTTCCTGAAGCCCGCGAGCGAGCCGTCGGCGTTCCAGAGCGGGAGCGCGTGGGCCGCGCCCCGGAAGAACGCCGAGACGAGGGGCTCCGCGACGTCGGCGAGATCGTCTTCGACCCCGCCCAACTCCTCCAAA
>JAZSLQ010000167.1:0-17490 GCA_045535455.1 Kiritimatiellia bacterium
GCCTGCGGAGCGGAACCCGCGAAATTGAGACGAGTCGCGCAGGACTGCGACCCGAAGACATATATGTATATGGCGAGCGGTCGCAAGGACGCGCGAATCGGCCATTTCTCGCCGGGCGAGCACCGTTGCGGCGAAGCAAGCCGCACGCTGGAAGGCAAGCCAGCACGGGCGGGGATTTGGTATAATAGGTGCATGATCAAAACATCTGTGAATCTTGGTGGGCTTGAGATGCCGACGTTCCTCGCGACGGCGAGCGGGACGTTTGGCTATGGGTTCGAGTATGTTGGCGCGGTCGACTATTCGAAGCTCGGCGCGGTGACGGCGAAGGGGATTCGCGTCGAGCCGTGGCTGGGGAACGAGATTCCTCGCCACGCGGAAGTGCCTGGCGGTCTCGTAAACGCAATCGGGCTACAGGGAACTGGCGTGGATCACTTCCTCAAGTACACTGTGCCGTGGTATCGTCAGCAGGTGAAGGGTGTGCCGCTTATCGCCAACATCTGGGGCGCGTCCGTCGAGGGATATGCCGAAGTCGCCGCGAAGATGGGCGATGCGGTCGATGCCGTCGAGATGAACGTCTCATGCCCGAACGTCAAGGCGGGCGGACACACTTTCGGGCAGGATCCGAAGGTGCTTGCCGAGGTCGTTTCCGCCGTCAGGAAGGCGACGAAGCTTCCGCTTGTCGTCAAGCTCGCGCCGAATGTGCCGTCCATTGTTCCGTATGTCAAGGCGTGCGAAGACGCTGGCGCAGACGCGCTTTCGATGATCAACACGATCCCGGCGATGGTAATCGACATCGAAAAGCGCGTGCCGGTGCTTGCGAACGTGACTGGCGGGCTTTCGGGGCGCGGAATCCACCCCGCGGCCGTGAAGCTCGTCTACGATGCGCACAAGGCGACGAAGCTCCCGATTCTCGCGATGGGCGGCGTCTACGAGGCGAAGGACGCGATCGAGTTCTTCCTTGCAGGCGCGACGGCCGTTGCGGTCGGCACGGCGACCTTCTCCAATCCAGGCGTCGTCGCAGAAGTCTATGATGGCGTAGTCGCCTACTGCGAGCGCCACGGCTTTGCCTCCGTCTCCGACTTGACTGGCGCACTGGCGTAGTTGGCAGCGGAGCGAAGGTCCGAGCGAGCGGATACGGCGTATTCGCCGAGGTTCCGCGAGGAGGAGCCTTCGGCCGCTGCCAATATGGTATAATATCCACGTCATGCGAATCCTGACGCGATACGTATTCCGAGAGTTTCTCGTCCCGCTCTTCTACTGTCTGTGCGGGTTCGTCTCGATTTATGTCCTTTTCGAGCTCTCGGGCTCGTTCTCTCGCATTGCAGACGCAAAGCCGCCGGCGCTCGTTATCGTAAAGTATTTCTGCGGCTATCTCGCGCCGTTCTTCCAATATCTCGCGCCTGCCGCGCTCATGCTCGCAACGCTATACACCATGTGGACGTTCTGCCGTCATTCCGAGATCATTGCGATGCGGGCGAACGGCATCGGGTTCTTCACGATCGTAAAGCCGCTTCTCTTCGTTGCGTTCGCAATGGCGTGTTTCGTGGCGTGGGTCGATGAGTGGTACGTGCCGAGGAATGCGCAGTGGGCGAAGCAGTTTAGGAACGAGAGGTTTGATGTGGCCAAGGCCGCGCGCGCCGACAACATAGTCTTCCGCAACGCCAAGGCAGACAGAACTTGGTCCATCGACGTCATGCTCGACGCGGAAGGCGAGCACCTGAAGGACGTGCGCGTCACAATAGACCGGCCCAACGGCGCGCGGCTCATGAACGTCGTGGCGGAGCGCGCAGACTATCTCGACGGCGAGTGGTGGATGTCGGGCGTAACCGTCCAGCACTATGATGCTGACGGGCGCGAAGTCGCCTCGCCGACGCCCGAGCTCGACGCTCTCTCGACGAGGTCGTTTCCGCAGTTCGAGGAACGCCCAAGCGACTTCATCATGCAGAACAGGGACTGGGCGTACAACTCCGTCGTAGACCGTATGCGGTACTTGAGGCACCATCCCGACCTCTCGGAGAAGATGCGCAGGAAATACAATTACGACTTGTGGGCGCAGATGCTCGCTCCCCTCGCCTGCCTCGTTATTACGCTTTTTGCGATCCCGGCCGGCATCGCCTCGGGGCGGCAGAGCGTCTTCAAGGGCATCGTCGGGGCGCTTGTCATGTTCTTCGCGTTCTACGGGCTTGTAATAGGGGGAATGGTGGGTTCGGACGTCGGCTGGCTTCCGCCAGTCCTCGCGGCGGTTCTCCCTCATGCGATTTTTCTTGCACTTGGGGGGTGGCTATTTTACCGCCAGCGGTGAAAATATGGTATAATAACCCCTAATGTTCGGTTTTTTGAAGAGGAAAAGCAAGTCACCGACCGTCTATAAGCGGGCGGATCATTGCGTTTCCCGCAAAAACATCGACCCAGACGCCCTGAAGGTTCTCTATCGCCTCTCCAATCTCGGCTATACCGCCTATCTCGTGGGTGGCGGCGTGCGCGATCTTCTGATGGGGCGCAAGCCCAAGGACTTCGACGTCGGGACTTCGGCAAAGCCGAACGAAGTCAAGCGGGCGTTCCGCAACTGCTTCTTAATCGGGCGGCGCTTCCGCCTCGCGCATGTCAGGTTTGGCGACAAGGTGATAGAGACGGCGACATTCCGCCGCAACGCCCAGACGGTGGGGGAGATAATCGAGCATGCCGCCGAGGGGCCCCATGAGGACAATGCCTTCGGCACTCCCGAGACAGACGCATATCGCCGCGACTTCACGGTCAATGGGCTTTTCTACAACATCGAGGACTTCAGCATTATAGACTGGGTCGGCGGGATGAAGGACATCAAGGACAAGGTCATCCGCTCCATCGGCGACCCGGCGATCCGATTCCAGGAGGATCCCGTTCGGATGATGCGTGCCGTTAAGTTCTCCTCGCGGCTCTGCTTCACCATCGAACGCAAGACGCTTGCGGCAATGAAGAAATACCATTCCTGCATCCTCACGGCCGCGACGCCGAGGGTTTGCGAGGAGGTGTTTCGCCTGTTCCCGTACGGCAAGAGCGCGGAGGCGTTCCGGCTCATGTGGGAGACGGGGCTCTTAGGCGACCTCCTCCCCGAGCTTTCGGCGCACATCGACCGCTCCGGCGGCGCGAAGTGCTCGATCTGGAAATACCTTGCCTCGCTCGACAAGTACGAGGCGATGATGTCGGAGAAGGGGCTTGAAGTCTCCAACGGGCTCAGGGCTGCCGTCCTCATGACGACGATGCTCGAGGCCGACTCGAAGGACGGCGCTGGGCGGCGCATCATGCAGACGATGATGTCGGCCCTCAAGATTCCAAAAGCGACTTATTTCACGGCGGTTCTTCTGATGGAGAGCCGCAAACGACTGACGGCCCGCCCCCAGAAGGGCAAGGCCCGGTTCGTGCACAACCGAGACTTCCTCGACGCGCTCGACTATAACCGCATAATCCTGCGCGCGGAGAAAAAGGACGAAAGCGCCCTAAACGAATGGGCGGACCTCTACGAAGAGAAAGGCAACAGCAAATGAACGAAGAACTCGAACAGCTCATCCAGGAAATCAAGTCCTTGCTTCCGTGGCTTCTCGCCGCAGGAATCGTGGTCGCCGGCTATCACGGCATCAAGAAGTACCGCGCAGACAGGCGCGCCGCAGCCGCAGAGGTCGTGGCGAACGCCTACACGACCGAGGAGCTCGAGGACGCAGCGGCCAAGTTCAAGGGCGCCAGCGTCGAGGGCGTTCTCAAGCTTCGTCTCGCCAAGAGCTATTTCGACTCTGCAAGCTATGAGTCCGCGCTCGAGATCTACGAGTCGCTCGAGGGCAATGCGCCCGACGGCTTCGCGGACGTGCCCGTCGTCGGCAAGGCCCAGTGCCTCGAGGCGCTCGGCAAGTACGCTGATGCCGCCGCCGCGTTTGACGCGTTCGCAGAGGCGAACCCGAAGTCCTTCCTTGCGCTCACCGCGAAGCTCGGCTCCGCACGCTGCGTTGCCCAGGGCGGCGACCGTGCCAAGGCGCTCGAGACGCTTGAGGCGCTCAAGGCGACGCTCGAAGACGAGCTCGACAAGTCCCGCGTCGAATCCACGATCGAACTCGTGAAGCGCTACGAGAAGCGTGCCGAGCGTTCGCTCTTCGAGGCCGCTGACGCGGCGCAGAAGCAGCTCGAGGAAGAAGCCGTCAAGGACGCGGCGAAGAAGGCGGAGCCAGAAGCGCCCAAGGCCGAGGCGAAAGTTGCGCCCGAGGCGCCTTCCAAGAAGGAATGACGATAGTAAGAGAGCCGATGTGGGACGACGCGCCTCGCTCTCGAACGCAGGCGCTCTCCCGTCGTTTGCTCCAGTTCCTTTCGACCCTCGGCTGGACGGCGAGAATACTCGTCTCGTCGGTCGCGGCCTTTCCGTCGGTCCTGCTCAGGCGTTCGGGACGCGCCGACTTCTCCGCGCAGCTCTACATCGTCGGCATAAGGACGCTCCCTGTCATCACCGTCGTCTCGCTCTTCATCGGGATGATCCTCGCCTTGCAGGTGGGGCTTGAGCTGAGGCGCTTCAACCAGGAAATCTACCTTGGTGCCGCCGTGATGCTGACGCTTCTTCGCGAGATGGGACCGTTTGCGTGCGGCATAAGTCTCGCCGCGTGCGTTGGCTCCGCGATTGCCGCAGAGCTTGGCACGATGAAGGTCAACGACGAGATTGCCGCGCTCGAGATAATGTCGATATCGCCGATACGCTATCTCGCGGCACCGCGGCTTCTCGCGCTTATCGTGATGGCGCCGATCCTCGCGTTTTACTGCAGCGTTATAGGCACGCTTGGCGGCGGCATCGTGGGCTCGACGCAGCTCAACGTCTTTTTCCAGCAGTACATTTCAAGCGCGCTCAGCATCGCCGAGACGAAGGACCTCTTTGTTGGGCTCCTTAAGGCGGGTGTCTTCGGAATGCTCATAGGTACCGTCTCCGTCGCCGAGGGCTTTGGGACGAAGCTCGGTGCGACCGGCGTCGGTCGCTCCACGCAGCAGAGCGTCATCGTGAACTTCCTTCTCATCCTCATGTTCGGCTACATGATAACAAGGGTGTTCTATAGGTGAGCTGGAGGGGTGAAGGGTTAAAGGGGCTAAGGGTTGAAAGGTTGAAGGGTTGAGTAAGCTAATCGAATTTCGCGACGTCGTCAAGAAGTTCAACGGGATTCCCGTGTTGAACGGTGTGACGTTTTCCGTCGAGAAGGGCGAGGTGCTCTGCATCGTTGGCCCTTCCGGCACGGGGAAATCCGTCACCTTGAAGCACCTCGTCCGTCTCTTGACGCCGACGTCGGGCAGCGTAGTTGTCGATGGCGTCGATGTCGCGACATGCAGCGACGACGAGCTCGTGAAGCTTCGCGACCGCATTGGCTATCTCTTCCAGGGCGGTGCGCTCCTCGCGTGGATGACCGTCGCCGAGAACGTCGCGCTGCCGCTTGAGGAGTGCACGAAACTCCCTGATCGCGAAATAGCGGTGCGCGTCAGGCATGCGCTCCGTGCAGTCGAGCTCGTTGATGCCGCCGACAAGTACCCGACCGAGATCTCCGGCGGCATGCAGAAGCGCGCGGGTCTCGCCCGCGCTGTCGTACGCGAGTCCGACATCGTCCTCTACGACGAGCCCACGTCCGGGCTCGATCCAGTGACGTCTATCACTATCAACCGGCTTATCAAAAAGCTGAACAAGGAGCTTGACATTACCTCGATTGTCGTCACGCACGACCTCCAGGGCGCACTTGCAATAGCCGACAGGATACTTTTGCTGAAGGGCGGCAAGGCCGTCGAATGCTCGACGCCGTCCGAATTTACGCAGTCACAAAAACCCGACGTGAGGGAGTTCCTCGCGGCGATGAAAGGTGAAACGATATGAGCAGAAGAAGGAAGAGCGACGTTTTCTCCGAGGCGATTGTAGGTCTCTTCATGATCGCGGTTCTCGCACTCCTCGTGTACTTCACGATCATTATCTCCGGCGTCGATGTCCTCAAGGGGCGTCAGAAGGTCATAGCGAACATCGCGTTCAACGGCGTCGGCGGCCTCAAGGAGCACGACAACGTCATGTATCGCGGCACGAAGGTCGGCGGTGTGGAGGACATATTTGTGACGCCGTCAAACCTGATCGTGAGGATCGAGGTCGACAAGTCGGTCGTGTTGCGCGAGAGCTACAGGATCTCGGTGTGCAGTCTTTCGATGCTCGGCGGTCAGTTCCTTATGCTTGAGGAGGGCGAGGGCGAGATTGTCGATGTAGCCGCGCAGACGCTCGTAGGCGAGACGCCTACCGACTGGATGCGCGACATGGCCGACATAGCTAAGAATCTGAAGTCGCTCACGAGCAGCGAGAACGTCAGCACGATCATAACGAACGTCGAGGCCGTGAGCTCCTCGGCAAAGGAGATCGCGAGGCGTCTTGAGCAGGGAGAGGGAATGCTCGGGCGGCTGCTCTCCCCGGACGATCCAATCTACACAGATGCGACCAACGCCGTCGCCGACGCGAGGCGCATGCTTGCGAACGCCGCGGAGATATCCGAGAGGATCAAGGCGGGCGAGGGCACTGTCGGCAAGCTCCTTTCGTCCGACGCGGAGCTCTACGCCGACCTCAAGGATTCCGTCGCGTCGTTCAAGAAGGCGTGCGAGCAGATAAAGCTTCCCGAGAACATGGACAAGGACGTCGCCGAGATGATGGCCGGCGCGAACAAGCTGCTCGCCAACCTGCACGAAGTCTCCGAGAAGCTTAAGAACGGTGAAGGCACGCTTGGCAAGCTCGCGACCGACTCCACGATGTACGACGAGGTGCAGGGCGCGATCAAGGACGTCCGGCAGGTGCTCGACAACTACCGCGACACTACGCCGATATCGACCTTTGGCTCGCTCATAATGGGCGGCCTGTAACGAGCCGTCGGACGGCAACGTCGATTGCCTGAGATCGCCGCGACGCCCGATGGTGAGGCCTGCGCCCGACCTGCTCGCCCGACCCGCAGTTTGCGGGCACCCCACCGGCATGATTTTGACGCGCGCGCCTTCACGTGCGCCCTTTACGCTGGCGGTCAAAATCACGCCGGGCCCGCAAACTTGCTCTCGTGCGCCAGTCGGCTCTCCGGCCTCTCCGCTTCGCTCCGACCATCGTTCGTCGCGGCGATAGCCGCGCGGCAGAAAACGCATGCCGCCGAAACACCCCCACCGCGTCCGCGCCCTAACGCTATCTGACCCTAATTGACTCTAGCCGACCCTATACGACTCTATCTACTCCAACCCTGGCTGACACTATCAGTCTCTAATCCGAAATTGCTCGCCTCTACGCGGCAAATTTGCCAAAATTCTACCGCTCCAATCCGCACGGTTTTGGTATAATAGCGATGTTCCAAAGGAAAAATCCTATGGAGCGTGATCTTTGACATCGGTTGGGAAGTGACAATCCCAGCCATCGGGCCGAAGCCCTGGTAGGGGCGGCACTCACCTCTCTAGCGACATTGCTGCGCAATGCTCGCTTCGCTCGGAGGATATGTGCCGACCGCTCTCATGGCCAAGGCCAAAACCTCGCAAGGAAACGCATATCCGCCCCTCGTGGGTGTCGACGACCAATGGGGAAGTCGACAAGCCGAGCGAAAGCAAGGCCGAGCAAAAATGCCGCGTTCCAACCCGAGGAGCTGCGGAAACGCATCCGACGCCCGCAGCACGTACGCAACAGCGTATAGTAGCTTCGTAGAAAAGACCGCTAATCTTGTGATGGAGCGAAATACGACTGTGCGCACGTGTGGTGCAATATCCACGCGGCGCACTTTCTTATTCATGTTCCATCAAAGGCTCTTAGCGGCGCCTTCTACGAGACAGAATTTCGAGGGTGCGCCGCTCTTCTTTTGCAGGATAGCGCGTTTCTCTCGAACTCGGAGGAACCACCGGCCCTGTGTTTCCAAAGAGCAACAAAATCATTGGGCGCAACAAAGGAACCAGGCAGAATGAAAAAATTAATGATAGCAGCCGCCGTTTGTGCAGCAAGTTTTGCATGGGCGGACGAAGAAGAACTGGCACCGGAAGGTGTCCGAAAGATTGTGCTTAAACTGTCGTCAGTGGAGACACCGAGCACCCGTACTGCGAAATGGAATCCTCCGCAGATTCCGATTTCCGCAACAGCCATGCCGTTCAGCGAATCCGACATCCAGGTCGCATCCCCTGAAGAGGCACTGAAGATGGATCGTGCGAACCGCCAGGCACGGTACGAAAACAACCGCCTGCGTTCCACGATAGCGCTGAAGCAGTATCAGGACGCGATGGCCCATTTCAAGGGCACGAAGGCGAAACTTGAGGGGACCGCATTCGGTCGGCAGATACTTGTGGCAGTGGATAAGTTCGCCGGTGTAGCCGGGGAGTGCTTCGATCCGGACTGCATCGAGTTCTTCCACAACATGGACGCGAGCGGTGAGGCAGACGAGGTTGCTCTCATTTCCGGCAAGAAAGGCGGCGAGGATCTCATGACTGCGCCCTACTTCGTCAAGTTCATCTTCGATGATCCGCAGACGAAGACGATGCAGGGCTATGTCGCCGGGACTGAAATGAAGCGCACCACCGTAAGCATAGGTCTCACCTATCAGGTCCAGGCTTTGAGCGGCAAGATGGTCACTTCCGGGAACGTCAAGAAGGAAAAGTCCGGGCGCGATGGCGGCATGGGCGGTGTCGAAGAGAAGTCGCTTGTGGTCGATGCCATCGAGGAGGCGCTCGCGGAGGCCGCCAGACGCATCAACGCCTACTTCGTGGCGAAGACGACAATAAAGGTGATTCCCGCAAGGAAGGACAAGGAGTTCGACGCGTATTCCGCAACGCTGGAAATCGACGGTGTCTCCCGTGAAATCGGCGAAGAGATTTCAATCATTAAGGGCCGCCATACCATCACCGTGGACCTCGACGGCTACAAGCAGTCCGGCTCGATTCGCTTCGACATAAAAAAGTCGGGGCAGATCAAAATCAGGGTCAGGAAAATCGAAGAGAAGAAAGACAAAGACGACGTATGACTGAGAGGACGTAATTCGAGAAAGGGAAAAGCGCAATGAATACCAGATTTGTGTTTGCCGTCGCGTGTGCAGGTGCAATGCTTGCGGGATGTGTGTCATACAACGGGCAGACTCAGCCAGGCGACGAGATGGTGGATGAGGCCAACCAGGCGTATGCCGCAGAGGCACAGAAGGCCTTTGCCGCACGCATGAAGGCACCGCCTCGTCCCGTAATAGTGACTGAGGCGCCGGAAATGGCGATATTCCTCGATCCAGCCAGAAGCGTGTTCAGCGGACATTCGCTTTGCAATGACATGAGCGTTCGCAAGGAAGCGGCGCTCGCGTTCAAGGCGCGGCTGCGTGAGAAGGTGTCCGGTATCAAGGACTTCCGCATCGTCGAGGAGTCGCAGGCGATGGTTGCGGTCGGGGATGAGGTGACGGCCTCGCAGAACTACCGCCTGACGTACAACATCACGAGCCTTGCGCTCAGGGAGAGTTCGACGGGGTTCATCAGTTCGGGGCTGACAACTACCGCGCTCACGAAAGGTCCCCGCGATTCAAGCGAGAAATATTGGGACGGAGTCGCCTCTGTGGAGGTGAGGTTGTTCAGCCCGGACGGAACGAGCCAGATATTCTCGTTCACCGGCGAGGGCATCTGTACGAAAACCGAGACGCGGACTACCCCGCTCGACAAGACGATTCTGTCCGAGGCGGTCAAAGCCGCAGCAGACAACGCAATGGAAGGCTACGTGAAAAAGTTCGGGCCGCCAATCTTCGTGACGGAGACTTGCCAGGGCGGACAGTTCGCAAAGCTGAGCGTGGGTACCAAGTTCGGCGTTATGGCCGGACAGCGCGTCGAGTTCTACCGTAACAGGGTTCGCAGGGGCTTGTCAGGCGAGGACGAGGTGGCGCACGTCGTCGTAGGCAACGGGATTGTCGGCGAAAAGAATGCTCCCGTCGAGCCTGACGGAGCGTGGGTGTTTGTCGAGAACTACGATGCGCTCACAAGATCGGTGTTTCGCTGGACTTCGGCTCGCATCATGGAATCGGACAATCGTTCGCAGTTCGACAAGTTGAGGATGTCGTTCCAGTGAGAAAGGAAGGCGGCAAAATGAAGAACCTTGCATGCGCACTTTCTGCGATTGCGCTCTTTGTCGCCCCGGCATGGGCCGATGACGATGACGAAAAGGCGGGGCCCGATCCTCGCCCGTTCGTCTCGATCGACGCAGCGCACATCGAGAACAAGACGGACCAGAAGTCCGCCAATTTCTCAAGTCTCGTCGACAGGCTGAACAACGCCTTGACCGAGACGGGTCTTTGGCGTGTCATGGACATGAAGGACATGGCTGACGCGATCAAGAAGAACGACCAGCTGGCTCTTGCGGCAAACGCGGAGAAGGTCGACGACTTCGAGACGCCAGGCTGGATGCTCAAGTTGGCGATAACCACCTATGGCGTGGCATCGACAGTAAGTCAGAACGCGCTTATGGGCGGCACGACAAAGCACGAGCAGGGGAAGGTGGAGCTTATCCTGCGCGTCGTCGACCAGAAGGGCGAAACCTTGAAGTCCAAGAACATCTCCGGCCAGAGCTACGGCAACGCCGCGGCTGTCGCGAACCTCAAGGAGCAGGTTCTCCAGGACGCGAACAAGAAAGCCTGCAACTTGATTGTCGCTGCCTTGATAGAGATGACCCCGTTCTACATTGCCGACATTGAAGGCGGCGTGGTAAACGTGGACATCGGCAAGCCGACAGTCCATGTGGGACAGGTGCTGCGCGTGATGCGGCAGGGCAAGGGCAGGAAAAGCAAGCGCACCGGCAAGGTCACCAAGTCCGAAACCGAGGTCGCCCGCTTGCAGATTGTGTCGGCAACGGATGAGATGAGCCAGGCGAAGATCCTTGGCGGCGAGATCAAGCCCGGTGACGACGAGGACGACCCGTACAAGAAGTATGTGGTTCGCTTTGTTGATTCGGAACAGGACAGGATGAACACTCCGCCCCCCGTTCAGGTTCCGGCAAATGATGCGGCGGCTCCGTTTTGACGGTTCGCCTGGTAGCTAAATCAAAGTAGGAGCAAAAAAGATGAAACGAGCTGTAACAACCATTCTCGTCTGCCTTGCCGCCTTGTGCGGCAAGGCGGCAGTCATAATGCTTTCGCCTGTTGCCGACGAATATGCAGAACGGCCGGCGGCGGGGGCTTTAAGATGGAACGTGGACGCGGATGCGTCGGCTTTGGTAGGCGTCGACGTGAGTGTTTACTCTTACGACAACCATGGGAATCCAGTTTGGAACGGTTGGTGTTCTCTTAAAAGCACCGAAGTGTCGAGCCTTCGGATTCCATCGGTAGTTCGCGGATATTACAACGGTACACATTACGAAGTCCAAGTCAAGGCTATTGGATCCACGAATTATGTAGTTACCATATCGCCGTTTCAGAATTTGGCGCATGTCGTCATTGATGAGGGAGTCGAACGCATAGACGGGGGAATATTTCAGAATTGCGACAAGTTGACTGCGGTAAGCCTTCCGTCAACGCTGAAAGGCATCGGGGATTATTCGTTTGGTAGTTGTGACATCCTGAATTCCATGGTGTTGCCAAACTCGGTAGGCGAAATAGGGCGGCAGGCATTCTTAAATTGCACGAATCTTGTATCTGTCAATATGCCGGACTGCCTCGTTGTGCTTGGCGACTCCGCTTTCGAGAATACAAAACTGCGGTCGGTTAATATCCCGAGTTACTGCGAGGCGATAGGAGCCAGAGCATTTTACCGGTGCGAGAACCTCCATCATGTGTTGCTGGGCGAGTGCAAAATGATAGGCGAAGATGCGTTCCACGGCTGTGTCTCCATTGAGACAATTGATTTTCCATCTACAGTGGAGGAAATAGGCGCAAGAGCCTTTTATGGTTGTTCTGGACTGCGGGAAGTGCGGTTCAATTGTGGTATGAAGGTAATCGGCAACAGCGCTTTTTCCAATTGTTCCGAGATTAGTGAACTTCTGCTGCCTGATGGACTCGAATCGATTGGTTCAAGTGCATTCTGGTACTGCACGGGCATTGAGAAGATATATGTTCCGGCATCGGTGACGAATAGCGCAAGTCCATTTACTGGGTGTCAGCCTAAGGATGTGACAGAGGGGCGTTTGTGGGGTTTTTACAATTCTGATGTCAGTATCACAAACCTGACGCTACTTCCTGGCGCTGTTTCACTGGAATATGCCGGTAGTTATGTCGGCAAAGCCTTGCAAAGGGTGGAACTGCCAAATACGATCAAGACCATACCGGGACAGATGTTTCAGCAATGCACGAATCTAGTTGAGGCGATAATCCCGGACTCGGTAGAATCGGTTGGTAATTATGCGTTTTCCGAATGCTATAAGCTTGAGGAATTGCCTTTATTGAATGGTAGTGTGACAAACTGGGGGCGTGGCGTCTTCCAGTGTTGTTATGGTGCGGAAAAGCTCAAGGTCCCTGGCAATATGAAGAGCATTCCCGATTATATGTTCTATAGTTGTACAAATCTGAAAGAGGTAGTTGTCGAGGAGGGAATTGAAACAATCAGCTACTCGGCTTTTGCCTACGATGACGCAATAGAGACGCTTGTGCTGCCGAGTACCGCTACCAATCTTTCTGTGTCGTACTATTCCAACTCAAAATACGCTCAGAATCTCAAAGTCGCCACATTCAACCAGAAACATCCGCCAAGAAATGTTGCGATGGCGTTCTTGCGCAATTTCACGGGTACGGCATATTATCCGTCGGACTATGCGGATGAATGGCGCGAGGCCTTGGGACAGTTGGCCCAATATGGCAAGTCGTGGGCAGAGTTGGACGAGAATGATCCGGGTTGCGTTGATATTGATGGCATTAAAGTCCCTTATTCCTGGATTGGCAAGTACCATCTGACGGCTAGCGGGTCGTCGCCGCTTTTGGCGATGGGTGCGTTGACAGGCAAGAAGGATTCGCTTGGAAGGTCGCTTGCGGCGATGGACGACTATGTTGCGGGAACCGATCCCACGAACGAAGCGAGTCGCTTCTCGGCGAAGATTGAGATGCGCGATGGTCTACCGGTTCTCATGTGGGAGCCAGACCTCAACGAGAGCGGAACCAAGTCCGAGCGGCTTTACAAGGTCTATGGCAAGGAGAGTCTGAGCGACTCGGAATGGGTCTATCCAACCAACTCCCTCCACCGCTTCTTTAAGGTAACGGTCGAGATGCCGTAGGGGGCATCCTGCTATTACGCCGGCGAGACGGCGGCGAGCGCAAAGACTACGAAGAAAAACGCAAACACACATAGGACAACCACAGCACGTCACTGTAGCCACTTGCCGCAGGTTCGCGCGATGTGGTATACTACACCGAAACACCTCATTAGGAGCCGCCGACAAATGAAAGCCATAGCAAAGGTTGCGCCCAAGAAGGGCGTCGAGCTGGTTGAGAAACCCATGCCCCAGATGGGCATAAACGACGTCCTCATCAAGATCAAGAAGACCGCGATCTGCGGAACGGACGTCCACATCTACGAGTGGAACTCCTGGGCGCAGGAGGAGATCAAGCCGCCGCTCACCATCGGCCACGAATATGTCGGCGAAGTCGTCGAAGTAGGCTCTAACGTAAAGAGCGTCAAGGTCGGCGAGCGCGTGAGCGGCGAAGGCCACATCGTGTGCGGTCACTGCCGCAACTGCCGCGCGGGCCAGCGCCACCTCTGCCGCGAGACGAAGGGCGTCGGCGTAAACCGCGACGGCGCGTTTGCGGAGTACCTTTGCATCCCGGAGTCGAACGTCTGGCACTGCGACCCGTCGATCGACGACGAGCTCTACTCGATCTTCGACCCCTTCGGCAATGCGACGCACACCGCGCTTTCGTTCAACATGGTGGGCGAAGACGTCCTGATCACGGGCGCTGGCCCGATTGGCATCATGGCGGCCGGAATCTCGAAGTACGTCGGCGCGCGTAACGTCGTCGTAGTGGACGTGAACGACTATCGCCTTGGCCTCGCTCGGCGCCTCGGCGCGACGCGCACCGTCAACGCGAAGAACGAGAAGCTCGAGGATGTGATGAAGGAGCTCGGCATGGTCGAGGGCTTTGACGTCGGCCTCGAGATGAGCGGCGCAGCGCCCTGCCTCCACCAGATGATCGAGGCGATGAACACCGGCGGCAGAATCGCGCTTCTCGGCATCCACGGACCCGACACGAAGGTCAACTGGAACCACATCGTCTGGAAGGGGCTCAAGATCAAGGGCATCTACGGGCGCGAGATGTTCGAGACCTGGTACAAGATGGGCGCGATGATTCAGGGCGGCCTCGACATCTCGCCCGTCATCACGCACCGCTTCAAGTACACCGATTTCGAAAAGGGCTTCGAGGCGATGATCTCGGGCAAGTCCGGCAAGGTTATCCTCGACTGGGAATAAGAAAGGAAGACGAAAATGTACGGCAAGTTCCAGGCATATCTTCAGGAGACGATCGCCGATCTCAAGGCGAAGAGTCTTTACAAGAACGAGAAGATCATTGCGACTCCCCAGGGCGCGAACGTCGTCCTCGAGAACGGCACGAAGCTTCTCAACATGTGTGCGAACAACTACCTCGGACTCGCGAACCATCCCGAGATAATCGAGGCGTCGCGCGAGGCGACCGCGAAGTACGGCTACGGCATGGGCTCCGTCCGCTTCATCTGCGGAACGGACTCGCTCCACAAGCAGCTTGAGCGCGTTGTCGCTGACTTCACGAAGACCGACGACTGCATTCTCTTCGGCTCTTGCTTCGACGCTAACGGCGGCGTCTTCGAGGCGCTTCTTGGGCCCGACGACGCGATAATCTCGGACGCGCTCAACCACGCGTCGATCATCGACGGCGTCCGGCTTTGCAAGGCGAAGCGCTTCCGCTATGCGAACGGCGACATGGCCGACCTCGAAAAGCAGCTGCAGGCCGCGGCCGAGGCGGGAGCTCGCTTCAAGCTCATCGTCACCGACGGCGTCTTCTCGATGGACGGCATCATTGCGCCTCTCAAGGAGATTTGCGACCTTGCTGACAAGTACGAGGCGCTTGTCATGGTCGACGACTCTCACGCTGTCGGCGTCCTTGGCGAGACTGGTGCTGGCTCCGTCGAGGACTGCGGTGTTACGGGTCGTGTCGACATCATCACCGGCACATTTGGCAAGGCGCTCGGCGGTGCTTCGGGCGGCTATGTCGCGGCGCGTCAGGAGGTCGTCGACATCCTTCGCCAGAAGGCGAGGCCGTACCTCTTCTCGAACGCCGTTCCGCCGCCTGTCGCGGCTGCGTCGATCAAGGCGATAGAGCTCGTGAAGACCAGGCCTGAGCTCAGGGCGCAGCTCAACGCGAACGCGAAACGCTTCCGCGAGGGAATGGCGAAGCTCGGCTTCGACCTCGTTCCGGGCCACCACCCGATCGTCCCCGTTATGCTTGGCGACGCGGTTGTCGCCGTGAAGATGAGCGAGAACCTCTACAAGAACGGCGTCTATGCGACCGCGTTCTTCTACCCTGTCGTGCCGATGGGCAAGGCGAGGATCAGGACGCAAATGTCCGCCGCGCATACGGCTGAGGACATTGACTTCGCGATAGACGCGTTCGCAAAGAGCCGCTAAATCCTTGCATGCTGCTCCTCGCCGCGAGCCTCTTCTTCACGAACCCGTCTCCGATGGAGATGCCGCGGGCGCAGGCGTATCTCGTGAAGGAGAAGGGCGTCTATCGCCTTGAGGACCGTTTCGACAAGACCGACCTCTGGATATCGCGCACTGTCGACGGCTCGTGGCGCGACGACGACGGACGCGAGTTCCTTTTGGCGACGCTCGCCAATGTCGTTCCGCCGATTGCGAAGGACGCTCCTGTGACGCGCGCCGACTACGTCGCGGGATTGTCGCCAATCGGGAAGAAGGACTCGGCGGCGCTCTTTTACGCAGTCGACATGCTTTCCCCCATTGCCCCGGCGGAAGAGTTCTCCCGTCCGCACCAGACGCCGCGCGGCTACAAGGAAGTGCGCTACTACCAGGGAACAAACGAGTCTGCGATCGTGTGCTCGTACTTGCCCGAGAAGTCGGAGCGCTGGTCGTTCGCGGCGTGGACCCTTGCCGACGGCGATGATTTCGCGGAGCGGCTGAAGACGTTTGAGGACGAATTTCTCGCCAAGGAGTTCCCGGCCCTCAATAAGCGCCGCTCTTCTGGTGCTGCGCCGGGGAAGGGCGATCCCCGCCACGCGAAGAAGGCGCCGCCAGGCGAGCGCGAGCTCCTTCGTGCTGACGCGCGGCACTCGGTCGCGCTTTACGGCACTTGGCGCGTCACCGACGGCGACGAGTTCACTGTCCTTGACGACATAGGCAGCGCCCGCTCCTTCACCGTCTCGGTCACAAACGACCTGAAGCGCATGCGCGCCGCATACGCCGCGACCGTGCCTTCGCCAATCGACGGCTCTAACGTCCTCTGCGTCGCGCGCATCTTCGCTTCGCGCAAGGAATATCTTGACGCGCTCGAGGCCAACGACCACGACGACATGGAATGGAGCGCCGCATACTGGAGCCCGAAGAGGCGCGAGCTTGTTGCGTATCTCCCGCCCGACGGGTCGGAGAAGCTTCTTGAGACGATCCGCCACGAGGCGTTCCACCAGTATCTCTCCTACGCGACCTCGATGATTCCGACATCGCCGTGGTTAAACGAGGGATACGCACAGTATTTCGAGAAGGGGCCGGACGGGCCTGATTTCGTCGACCCAGCGGATCTCGTGACATTTGCAGAGCAGTTGCCTTCGCTTATGGCGATGGACTACGACGAATTCTACGAGGGAACTGACAGGGAGCGTCAGCTGAAGTATCGCCTTGCGCTGACGATTGCGGTCTTTCTCGAGAAAGGCGCGCCCGAAGTCCGCTTCGCGCCGTTCAAGGACGTGAAGCGCGACTATGTGGACGCGCTCATCAAGACGAAGGACATGCGCCAGGCGACTGCGGCCGCGTTCAAGACCGAGGACAACATGAAGCTCTTCGTCAGCGAATGGGCCAAATACTGGAAAGAGCAATGAAGTACGTCGGCCGCCTTGCGCCGAGTCCGACTGGTGCGCTGCACCTCGGGAACGTGCGCACTTTCATGATCGCATGGCTTCGTGCGCGGTCGCTTAGCGGCAAGATGGTCTTCCGCATGGAGGATCTCGATCATCCGAAGGACAAGCCAGGCGCTGCGGCGGACGCTGTTCGAGATCTCCAATGGCTTGGTTTCGACTGGGACGAAGAATACGTGCAGTCCGAGAGAAAAGACCTTTACCGCGATGCGCTTTCTTCACTCGTCTCTCGCGGCCTTGCTTATCCGTGCGTCTGCTCGCGTCGCGACGTCGAGGCCGCTCAGTCCGCGCCGCACGAGGGCGAGCAGCTTTTCTATCCCGGCACCTGCCGCGGCAGATTCGCCGCGTGGAGCGATGCATATTCCTATCTCAACTCCTCAACTCCTCCACTCCCCCACTCCTCCACTCCCCGATCCCCCCGCTGGCGCTTCCGCGTCGCCGACGGCTCGCGCGTCG
>JAZSLQ010000146.1:0-5906 GCA_045535455.1 Kiritimatiellia bacterium
TGCCGGAACGCTCCCGCCGCCCCGCGGGCCGACGGCCTCGCGAAGGCGAGGGAAAGAAGAAGAGCCTTGTCGCCCATATGGGGCGGTAATTATACCGCCCTGTTGCGCAGAAGTCAAGTGTGTGGTATAATACGGCGCATGAAAGCGGACTTGGAGATCGCGGCCGCAGAGAGGGAAATGGCGGCCATAAGGAAGGAGCTCGGGGAAGTCGGGCTCGTGTCGCACGGCTACGTGCAGGACAGGGGGCCGGGAGCCGGAGGGCCGTGCTACCAATGGACCAGGAAGGTGAAGGCGAAGACCGTGTCGGTCGCCCTCTCGAAGGAGCAGTACGAGGCGATGAGCTCCGCCATAGCAAACTGGAAGGCCCTCAAGGCCAAGCTTGCAAGGCTTGAGGAGTTGTCCCGTCTTGTCATCTTTAGGACGACGCCGGACACCCGCCGCTCAAAGCGTCCGACCAAGGCGACGCTCGGACTCGGGAAACGCCCAAAATCACCTTAAGTTAGCGGCATTCGGGTCTGACCCTTCTGTAGAAGCTGTGCCCGTGCGGAGATCGGTGCGATACCACTCGCCGCAGTCGCAGCCAAAGACAATAGCGGCTTCGTCTACCGACAAATCACCGTCGTTGTCGCCGTCCGCGCCGAGAGCGACTGTCACCTCGTTCGTCTCGCAGGTGTCAAACGCCACCGAAAGTGTCAGCGTCTGTAACCGCGTTGCAACGACATTCAGCGCAATGTTAGTGCTGACTTCTGCATCAGGCGTTGCCGCTTCCGGCAGCGACGGCACAACCACCCGCGCCCCCGCAAAAGCAGATGCGTAAAAAAGAAGCGCAACAAGCACTGCCGCCGCAAATTTCATCTGCGGGTATTTTACCATAATCCGGAGAAATCCGTCATCGACACAAAGCCCAAGCCTTTTGTGGAATCGTCAGCACCAACAATTATGTGATCGACTAACTTCAACCCCACGAGTTCCGCGCCGGCGTTGAGCCGAACGGTCGCGTCATAATCGTCCTTGCTTGGTGTTGGATCGCCTGATGGGTGATTATGGGCGACGATGATTTCTTCCGCGCCCACCATCAATGCCTCTCGGAAAATTGCACCGGCGTCAATCGCTGTTGTTCCGTCCTCATGCCCAACGGACACGAGAATCGGCTTTGCAAGCATCTTCCCATTCGCGTTGAGGGGCAGAACAAACACCCGCTCTTCCTTTTGTACCTTCGGCAACTCCGCCCGAACAATCGCGGCAGCTTGCGCGGCAGTTTCAATGACACTTGCTTTCACACCCGCTACTCCACAATCTCAATCCACGAGGAATCAAACTTGATCGCCGACAAGAAATCGTCCTTGTCCAATTTCGGAGGTTTTTTAATGCGTAATTTTAGGCGACTGTCTGGTGCAGTAGTAGAAATCGTGAACTGTGAACCATGTGGTTGCCATGTAAACTTCTTTTTGTCGGTTGCCCGCTCATATCCTTCAAGATTATCATGGGAATTCCACTCCCAATAGTAATCCTCAGGAATGAATCGCAAAGCTTCTTCCTCAAATACTGAAACCGTCTCCAATCCTTCGCCTTTGACGAGAACGACTGTTCGAGTTGTTGCAAACTTCTTACGGACCTCAGTAATCCGTCCATTCCAAATGCCAAGGATCATTCCTCCAAGATGATTTGGATTTTCAGCATGGACATTCTCAATGTCAAATGAATAGTCAGGCGAATTGCGTCCGCTGATCAGGCGGATGTTACGGACCGTGAACGGGTTGTTGTTTTTCACCGTTTTTGCACTCCATGCCATCTGCTTCAATTGCACATCGTCCAGGCCCACATTTGATGGAGTCCACTTCGCACCGATACATCTGGCAAATATCTCTTCCCAATCCTCCCCCTCAATCTTTGGAATCTCGCGCGTAGCGAGCAAATATACTATTTCACGCCCCAATGCAAGAGCAAAACCCTTGGGGAATTGCCCCAATGGATACTCTGGCTGGTACTTTTCCACCGATTTCAACTTTGGAGAATTATCACTCATGACAAGCTCGGGTTAAAGGTTAGGAAGTTGCTCCACAACACGCTCTGCTACGGCGCGTATAACCGGCACTGCAACGCTGTTACCGGTCTGATGCTTGATCTGTCCATAATTTACAACAATTCTAAACTCGTCTGGGAAGCCCTGTATGCGCAACATCTCACGCGGCGATGGACGGCGTTCATCGTTTATGAGAATATAGTTTGCCGACGCTCCGGCCCTAAGGGCACAAGAATATGCGTGCGGCGTAATCGTTCCAGCTACATTTTCATGTGAGATGTAAGGCTTAGGGAAGTTTTTGTCTTTGAGTCTCTGCAATCGGCTTGCACGAATAGCCGGGCGGACACGCAAGGAGCTGTCGTTTTCGGCATCACTGTCGATAATATCTGCAACTGTCTTACGCTGGCTAATTGGGATTGGCGGAGGGAATTCGAATGCAACAGGTTTGCGGAATCCGCAGATGATTATTCTTTCGCGTTTCTGAGGGACACCATAGTCAAGTGCGTTCAAAACCTTGTAGTGCACATCATATCCTGCGTTCTGCAAATGTGATAATATCACCCTAAATGTCCTACCCCCGTCGTGAGCGGTCAGGTTGCGCACGTTCTCAAGCATGAAAGCTTTCGGCTTCTTTTTCAACAGTATCTTCTCTATATTGAAGAACAATGTGCCCTGCGTTTCATGATTGAAGCCCTCTTTGTCTCCGATAATAGAAAACGGCTGACAAGGAAACCCTGCAAGTAAAATGTCAAAATCTGGTATGTCGGAAGGATCAATCTTCTGAATGTCGCCAAATGGCTCTTCTCCAAAATTACTGTAATAGGTCTTCGCAGCTTCCTTGTCCCATTCTGACGAGAAAACGCACTTACCACCAAGTGATTGATAACCAAGGCGAATGCCACCTATGCCTGCAAACAAGTCTATGAAAGTGAACTTACCCTTTTCTGGCGCGGGGAAAGGCACATCAGGTTTCAAATCCTCGCAATTTTGCAATTCCCAAAGCGACATCTGATAAGCTAGCTCACAAACACGCAACTGCTCGGGCCGCAATTTGGTAATGATTTCTGGAAGACGCTTTGCAAGATCTGGGTTGCGGCGATCCGACGACTCAAGATACGCCTTGAGTTGCTTCCGCACCTTGGGCGCGGTCGCAAAATCAGCCGTGCGGACAATGACACGCTCGGCATCTTCAGGAACTTCTCCCTTGTGTCGGTACTTGTACTCTGTCTTGAAGAGAAGATATTTGTCTCCGTGCGCCTTCCCCCTGGCGGGATAGCCGTAGCCGTCGATCAGTTCCTTGCGCGTCTTAATGCCGACGAATGACGCCTTGTAGTTTCGCCGATCCTTCTTGCCCTTGAACAGCCAAAGCTCCGTTATCTTTGCAGCATCGTCCGCACCTATCTTGTCGTTGTTCGAAATCGGATAGTTGTACCAACCACGCCACTTCGTCAGCTGGTCGTCCTTGTATGTTCCGACAAGGACAATACGCGACACCTCTGACGCAACTTGTTGCGTATCTTTCAATTTTCTTGAGTTCTTTCCGGCTGCCATCTTCAAGTCTCATTCGCGCGCTTCGACGCAAGAGACTTAGAGAGGATTATTGGCAAGCAAAAATGCGTGCCTCGTCGTTCTCTCTCAACTGGAGGCCTTGGCGAGCCCATGGGAGAAAGAGAAGACAAGGACACGCAAGACGGAATAAACCGCCTGCGCGACCTCATCAAACTCCGTTCTCCCAATTGAAACCGCCAAGTTTCCAGTTGAACGTCGTTTGCGTGTCTGCGCAAAAATCATTATCGCCTTATCGGGATTTCTCCCCCGAATCAGCTGTTTCTCGCAAAGCCACGCGGCCCGCGAGAACATCTATATTATAGCAAAAATCAGCGCGGCAAATCTGACGCGGACAAGGTTAAGCGAGCCGATGGAACATCGGCGAGCGCAGATGCTGCGAAGAAAAACGCGCCGCAGCGGAAGGTCGGGCTAACGGCGCATGTGTGAGGAGCGGTATCCCCCGAACGAAGTGACCCGCCGAAGGCGGTCGCTAGAGGGGTGCGCAGGGGAATGGCGCGACGACAGTTCGCGTGATGCGCCAGCGGACGCGCACGAGACGAGAAGGCGGTATCCCGCCGACGAAGTATCGTGCTGCGGACGGTGGATGCAGCGCGCGGGAGGAGTCGCGCTTTTCCCCGAAGCGAGAGACGAACGCATGCGCCGTTAGCCCAGTTCCCGAGGATGCACTGCGCGGCTTGCTTCGCCGCCGACAGCGGGGCGGAGCCCACGAAAATGAGACGAGTCGCGCAGGACTGCGACCCGACGGCGTATATGTATACGCCGAGTGGTTGCAAGGACGCGCGAATCGGCCATTTCTCGTGGGTGAGCACCGTTACGGCGAAGCAAGCCGCACGATGGAAGGCAAGCATAAATAAATCAGCAACGATGTGACAATTTGTCGCAATTAGTGTCGCAGGTGTGTCATGTGTCACAGCATATTTTCCTTGAGAATTGGGGTTTGGGGCAATTTTGAGATGTTTGGCACGGTCTTTGCTTAAATCTTGCGTCGCCCATGGTGGGCGAAAGAAAGTTGAGAAGAAGATTATGGCAAAAGTACTTGGTATTGACCTTGGAACGACGAACAGCTGCATGGCTGTCATGGAAGGTGGCGAAGCGACGGTCATCCCTAACAAGGAGGGCGCACGCACGACCCCCTCAATCGTCGCATTCACGAAGAACGGCGAGATTCTCGTCGGCCAGGCCGCGAAGCGTCAGGCAGTGACGAACCCTCAGTCGACGATCTACTCCATCAAGCGCTTCATCGGCCGCCGCTTCAGCGAGATGGGCGACGAAATCAAGATGGTTCCCTACAAGGTCGTTGCGGCGCCGAACGGCGACGCGGCGGTCGAAGTCGCGGGCAAGGTTTACACCGCGCAGGAGATTTCCGCGATGGTGCTCCGCAAGCTGAAGGAGGACGCGGAGGCGTTTCTCGGCGAGAAGATCACCGAGGCGGTCATCACCGTCCCGGCCTACTTCAATGACCAGCAGCGCCAGGCGACGAAGGACGCCGGCCGCATCGCGGGTCTTGACGTGAAGCGCATCGTGAACGAGCCGACCGCGGCCTCGCTAGCGTATGGCCTCGACAAGAAGAAGAACGAGAAGATCGCAGTCTACGACTTCGGCGGCGGCACGTTCGATATCTCGATCCTCGACATCGGCGACGGCGTCTTCGAGGTGAAGGCGACGAACGGCGACACGCACCTCGGCGGCGACGATCTCGACCAGGCGATCATGACCTGGCTCGCAGACAACTTCAAGAAGGACAACGGCGTCGACCTCCTCGCCGACACGATGGCGAAGCAGCGCCTGAAAGAAGAGGCCGAGAAGGCGAAGTGCGCGCTCTCGAGCGCGACGAGCTACGACATCAACCTGCCGTTCATCACGATGAACCAGTCGGGCCCGCTGCACCTCACGGCGACGCTTACGCGCCCGATCCTCGAGACGCTGACGATGGACCTCGTGAACCGCACGTCCGAGCCGTGCCGCAAGTGCATGGCCGACGCCGACCTCTCGAGCGTCGACGAGGTCGTTCTCGTCGGCGGCCAGACGAGGATGCCCCTCCTTCAGGAGAAGGCGAAGTCGCTCTTCGGCAAGGAGCCCCACAAGGGCGTGAACCCCGACGAGGTCGTTGCGATGGGCGCGGCGATTCAGGGCGGCATCCTGAAGGGCGAGGTCAAGGACGTGCTCCTCCTGGACGTGACGCCGCTCACGCTCGGCATCGAGACGCTCGGCGGCGTGCTCACCCCGCTCATCGAGCGCAACACGACGATTCCGACGAAGAAGTCGCAGGTCTTCTCGACGGCTGCGGACAACCAGCCGGCCGTGACGATCGCGA
>JAZSLQ010000185.1:0-19146 GCA_045535455.1 Kiritimatiellia bacterium
TATACGCCCAAGAATGGGATTGCTAGATCATACTGTAGCTCCATTTTTAGTTTTTTAAGGAACCTCCATATTGTTCTCTATTGAAGGAAGAAATGGCAAAGGATGCCGATGAAGCGCTCGAGAGAGCCGAGTACGGCGCGGTGCAGCATCACGGGATGGTGCTTCTTGCCGTCGGCACCAATGTACTCGGCGTTGAGGCGTTCCGCGCTCGGAAGCTGGTAGTCGAGCTGGATCGTGCCGCACTGCCACTGGCGGGAAAGCGCGTCGACAAGAGTGAACTCGAGCTTAGGCCCGTAGAAAGCGCCCTCTCCCGGCTGGATCTCGTAGTCCATTCCGGCCGCCTTGCAAGCCGCGGCGAGAGCAGTCTCGGCATGCTGCCAGGTGGCTTCGTCGCCGACGTGGTCCTCGGGCATCGTCGAAAGCTTGACGAGAAGGTTCTTGTCAAAGCCGAAGTCGGAGTAGACGTCCTTCAGGAGACGGCAGAACTTCGCGACTTCCTCCTCGATCTGCTCCTCGGTGCAGAGGATATGAGCGTCGTCCTGGACGAAGCCGCGGACGCGCATGATGCCGTGGAGCGTGCCGCTCGGCTCGTTGCGCGCGCAGTGGCCGAACTCGGCGAGGCGAAGAGGAAGGTCCTTGTAGCTCCTCGTGCGGCTCTTGAAAATCTCGATAGCGCCCGGGCAGTTCATTGGCTTCACGGCGAAGAGGCGCTTCTCGCTCTCGGTGATGAACATGTTCTGCTGGTAGTGCGCCCAGTGGCCGCTACGCTCCCAGAGCGAGCGCGGCATGATCGCGGGCGTGTTGACCTCGCGATAGCCGTCCTTGACGAGCTTGCGGCGCATGTAGTCCTGAAGCGTCACATAGACCGACCACCCGCGCGGATGCCAGAAGATCTGGCCAGGGTCCTCGGGGTCGAGGTGGAAGAGGTCGAGCTCGGTGCCGAGACGCCTGTGGTCGCGACGCTTCGCCTCCTCGGCGCGAGCGATAATCTCGTCAAGCTCGGCCTGGTCCTTCGCGACAATGCCGTAGATGCGCTGGAGCATCTTGTTCTTCTCGTCGCCGCGGTAGTAGCTGCCGGCGACGCGCGTGAGCTTCACGACGCCAATCTGCTTCGAGTGCTCGACATGGGGACCGCGGCACATCTCGACATATTCTCCGACCGCGTAGGTGGAAATCGCGACGCCGTCTGCAACGACGTCCGCAAGGCGCTCGAGCTTGTACTTCTGCCCCGCGAGGAGCTTCTTCGCCTCATCTGCGGAAACTTCCTTCCTGACGAACGGCTCGTCGAGCGCGATCATCCGCGCGATCTCGGCCTCGATCTTCGGGAAGTCCTCGGGCGAAAGGCGGTGAGGAAGGTCAAAGTCGTAGTAGAAGCCGTCGTCTGTCGCAGGCCCGATATCGACCTGCACGTCTTCAAAAAGGTTCATTACAGCGCGGGCCATCAAGTGTGCCGCGCTGTGCCGACGCTGCTCCAATGTAATCTCTGCCATGTCGTTTACCTGTATTTCTTTCCTGTTAGAAACAGATATTATACCACAAATAGACGACGCCATGACGGAAATGCCGCCGTGACTACTTCTCCGGGTCGCCTTCCTCGAGAGAAATGCACATCGACCAGCCGAGCAGATTCCAGCCGTTCTCGACACGCGCGAGGATGCGGTTACGGCCCTTGTTCAGGTGAATGCGGCGATAGCCCTCGTCGACGCGCCATTGCTTGAGCTTGTTGGACGAGCCCCACACGGGCACGTCGTTGACCCAGATGTCACTGCGGTCGTCTGACCCTACGGCAATCCACCGATCGCAGGCAATGTCGGAGAACACTTCGGCATAGGCGTACCAAATTCCGTACTCCTCGGCGGTAAACGGCACGACCTCGGGCTTGAGGTCACTGCGCCACGACTCCTTGGGGGTCGCGTTTTTCGCCTGCATGAACTCCCACTTTATCGTGCGGCCGTCCTTTCCGACGTATGTGGCATCGAGATCGACGACGGACTCTGGCGGGAACTTGCGGCGCAGGTTCACGCGGTCGGGATTCGGAAACGGCCCAATCACGTACCAGTCCTGGACATACATCCACTTCGCGGGGATCCCGTCCTTCGAGGCATCCTCAGTGAAGCGAAGCACATTCCCGCCGACGAGCTCGGGCATGCGCCCGTCGAGCTGCGCGAGCGCACTCGACTGCTTCAAGACGGGTTTCTCTTCCGCCTTCTGGGAGGACTCCGCCTCGGAGAGCTCGGTGTTCTTCTTGACCTCGCTTGCATCCTCCATGACCTTGGTGAGGTCCTTCGCGCGCTCTTCTTCGTTCTCCGCCGCCGCAGCGGTAATCGCCACCTGGTAGTCTGCTGCGGCCTGCATCTCGGCAAGGCGCTCTTTGCGCGCCTCCTCCTGAGAACGCTTCTCAAAATCCTTCTCCTGCAGCCACTGAACCGACTTCTGGCTTGCGTGCTTCACATCGGCCTTCGAGGGATCGTCAGGATGCACCAGCTCCATCGCCTCCTCCATCATCGCGACAACAGTCTCGACGATGTTGTCGGTCTCGCGGACGACTTCCGCCTGGGCGACCTTCTGGGCGTCAAGCGCCTCCTTGGTGCGAGGATTGTCCTCGATCGCCTCGCGGTTTGCCTCCATGCGGACGGCCTTTGCGACATCGGTGATCTTCTGCGCGGCCTCGTAGCTCATCTTGCGCTCTATTGCGGTCTGTGTCGCCTTGATGTCCTTGTAGGACTCGGTAATCGCCGCCTCGATCTCCTTGGCGACCTCGTAGGCATCGACCATCTTCATCGCAGCCGTGTTCTTCGTCACAAGCGAGTTTTCCTGGCGGTTCACCTGCGCGAGCTTCTGGAGCTCGGGCTCGTCGGTCTCGAGTATCTTGCGCAGGAGGTCTATTCGCGCCTGGATGTCTGCCTGCGCCTTTGACGCGCGGCGGAGCTTGTCGACCTGCTCCTCGTTGACGCGGTCGCGGCGGATTCCCTCAAGGTTCTTGACCGACGCCTTCCGCTCGACGATCCTCTTCTCTATGTCGGCGATGCGGCGCTTGGCGTCGTCGGCAGTGCGCGTGTTCGAGTTGACGCGGCGCTGCTCCCTGGCCGCGCGGTCGCGCTGTTCGTGGAACGTCTGCGCGCTCTCCCTGGCCTCGCGCTTGTGCACTTCGGCCTGCGCCGCGAGCGCCTTCGCGCGCTCCTTGTCCTTCTCGGACTTCGCCTTCTTGGCCTCGTCGCGGCTAAGCTTCTCTGCGGCCTGTGCTGCGTCGCGCGCGCTTGCGGCGGCATCGCGCTTCTTCGACGCGTCGGCGAGCTGGGTCTCGGCGTCCTTGCGCTCGACATTGGCCTTCTCAAGGCGCTCCTTCTGCTCCTTGAGCCACTGCTCGTTATTCGCGAGGTCAACAACGCGGCCGCGATAGTCGCCCATGCGAGAACCGATCTCCGAGGCCTCCTTCTGGGCCTGGTTCTGCATCGTCGCCGCCTCGAGCTGTGCGTTGCGCACCTTCTCGGACGCCTCGGACGTCTTGCGATAGCCGCCGAACTGCGCCTGCACCTGGATGCGGTCGAGCGTGTTGCCGGCGCGGGCCTGGGCGTCCCCGATCTTGTCCCCGTCAACAGTCATCAAATCACTCGCCGCCACGCTGAGCCACTTCGAGCGCGTCTCGTCCATAAGGTCGAGCCGTTCCTCCGCAAGCATCTTCTCGACCTTCTCGACCATCGGCGCCTGCTCGGCCTGTGCCGCCTTCTGGGCCTTCTCGACTTCGTCGATCATCTTGGAAAGCTCTTCCTTGAGACTCACGGACGACTTTTCGGCGAAGGAGTCGTAGTCCTTCTGGAGCTCCTCCTTCATGAGGTCCATGTTGTGGAGGACGGTCTGCAGCGCCTCGAGCTGCTTGAGAAGTTCGTTGATGCGTGCCTGCGAAAGCGCGTCGGCGATCTGCTCGATGCGGTCCGCAGGAAGTTCTTCCGCAGGGTTCGCCTTTTTCTTTTCCTTGTCGAACACGAGACTCTTCACGGGAGTCAGCATGACGATAGTCCCAAAGAGGACGACATGCAGGACAAACGACGCGACGCTCCAAAGCAGGTCCTTGCGCCTGCGCTTGCGCTCGCGCTCGCGGATCTCGTCTGAAAAGAGCTTCGCGTCCATAGGCGTCACTTCTTTAGACCGTCGGCCGTGTGTATGCCGACGACTGTGAGCTTCTCCTGCTGGCAGGTGTCGAGCACCTGTACGACCGAGCGAAACGGCGCGAAGATGTCGCCGGCGATGCGAATGCGCCTGTCGGGGTTCTCGGCCGCAGCGGCCTGCAAGGCGCTCCTGAGCCCTGCCGCTCCGACCGGCTTCGAATTGACATAGAGATCGCCTTTCGAATCGACCGACACGGTGATCAGGTCGGGCGTCGCCTTGACGTCCTTTGCGACGTTGGACACCGGGAGTTCGAGCGGAACCTCCTTCTCGATCTTCTTGAGCTGGCTGGAGACCAGGAAGAAGATTAGCATCAGAAAGATGCAGTCCATCATCGAGGTTAGTTGAACCTCGGGCTTCTCTTCCTCTTCGTATTTTACGGCCATGGCGTCTCGCTTACTTCTTGACGAAGATCTGGTTGACGAGATCGGCGACTTCCTCCTCGAGGAGCACCGCGTAGAGGTTCAGCCGGTTCTTGATTATGCCGAACACGAAAAGGCACGGCATGGAGACCGCGAGGCCCGCAACCGTCGTGACGAGCGCCTTGCCGATGTCGTCGGCGAGCACGGACGCATCGCCCATCTCGCCCATCGCTGCGACAGTGCCGAACGCGCCAAGAAGCCCGACGACCGTGCCGAAGAGCCCGAGGAGTGGTGAAAGCGTCGCCGCCGTCGAGAGCATCGCGGCCTTGCGGTTCTCGAGACGGAGCTCGCGGCCGACCTTGTCTTCGGCGAACATCTTGACCTCGTTGTAGTCCTTCGAGTCCTTGTGCTGGATCATCGTCTCGACCACTCGCGAAAGCATCGACTTCGACGAGCGGCAAAGCGCTGCAACGTCCTCTATCTTGCCCGCCTTCCAGAGCTCGATCACGTCGGCGGTGAACCCATCGGGGACGACCTTCGACCGGCGCAGGTTGAAAAAACGCTCAAGCGCACAGCCGATGCCAAGAATCGAGAGGAGCGCGATGAAGTACATCGTGTTGCCGCCCTGCTTCCAATAGAGCTTCCACTGATCTACGCCAGAGATTTCCTTTGGCGCTTCAGCTTCCGCAGAAGCGGCTTCCTCGGACGCAGCCGCCTCGACGGTCACGGTTGACGCGGGCTCAGCCGGCTTTGCTTGCTCTTGAGCAAGGATCCCCTTCATCCACACTGCGCCCGCGAGAGCGAGCGCAACGACTATCATCTGCTTTTTCATTTTTGTTCCTCGGTTTGGCGGCACTTTGCCGATTTCAATTTCATTTTAGCAAATACCGCCCGAAAGCGGAATATACCATAGTATATTTTGCCCGGTTAAAGTTGGTGCACCTGGAGGGACTCGAACCCCCACGCCGAAGCAGTGGAACCTAAATCCACCGTGTCTGCCATTCCACCACAGGTGCAAAATCAGTCGTCTTGACGAAGCTTGTCTCGATGCGCGAAGAATATCCGCGTCTTGTTCGCAAGAGCTTGCGCCTCGGGGAAGTTCCCCGTCGTCGAAAGCTTCTGGAACTCCTCGAGCGCGGCGCGCTGCTTGCGGTCGAGGTTTGCGGGAACTTCAAAGACTATGCGAGCGTGCAAGTCGCCCGCCGAGCCGCCACGAAGCGACGGCACTCCCTTGCCACGCAGACGGAACACCTTGCCGTTCGGCGTTCCTGCGGGAAGCGAAAGCTGCGCCGTGCCCTGGGGCGTAGGAACATCTACCGTCCCGCCGAGAGCCGCGAGGACAGGCGAAACGGGAATGTCCACGCCGAGATCGAGCCCGTCGCGATCGAAGATGTCGCTTTCCCTAACGCCGATATGGACATAAAGATCGCCGTTCTCGCCGCCGCGAAGACCGCCGCCGCCCTTTCCTGCGAGGCGGAGACGCGAACCGTTGTCGATGCCGGCGGGAATCTTAAGCGAAATCTGCCGCTTCTTTGTGACATGGCCAGTACCACGACACGCGCGGCACGGCTTCTCGAGAACAGATCCTTCGCCGCCGCAAGTCGGGCAAGTCTGGCGCACTTGGAAGAACCCCGAGCCGCCAATTACAACGCCGTGCCCGCCGCACGTCTTGCACGTCACGCGCTTCGAGCCCTTCGCTGCACCGGTTCCATGGCACTCATCGCACTGCTCGGGAAGCGTAATGTCAATCGTGCGCGTCGAGCCGAAAAGCGCCTCGTCAAAGTCAATGTCGAGGCGGAACGTCATGTCGTCGCCACGACGCGGCGCATTTGGATTCGCCGCCCTGCGCGATCTTCCGCCACCGCCGAAGAAATCCTCGAAGCCGCCAAAGCCACCGCCGCCACGCCCGCCAAAGAGATCGCCAAAAGCCGCGAAGATGTCGTCCATGCTCATGCCGCCGGCACCATAGCCGCCGCCCATGCCGCCATCAAACGCCTGATGTCCGAACTGGTCGTAGCGCTGGCGCTTCTCGGGGTCGTGCAGAACGTCGTAGGCCTCGGCCGCCTCCTTGAACTTCTCCTCTGCCGCCTTGTCGCCGGGATTGCGGTCGGGGTGATACTTCATCGCAAGCTTGCGGTAGGCGGACTTAATCTCGTCCGCCGTCGCAGTCTTCGCGACTCCAAGCACCTCGTAGTAGTCTCTCTTATCCGCCATACCTAATCACCAAACTTCTAACTCCTATCTCCAACTCCAACTCTGAACTCCAACTCCTAACCCCTACTTCTCCCCGCCGGGCTTGCCAGACGACACGACGACTTGCGCGACGCGAAGAACCTTGTCCTTCAGCATCCAGCCCTTCTTCGACTCGATGGAAACCTTGCCTTCAGGGACGTCGGGCGACGGAAGCGTAGCAATCGCCTCCATCTTCTCGGTGTCGAGATCCTTGCCCACGGAATCAAACGGCTCGGCGCCATGTTCCTTGAGCGACTTGAGAAGAGTGTCATAGACGAGCTGGACGCCCTTAACGAAGGGATCATCCTTGTTCGCCGTCGCGTTGGCGAGCGCAAGCGAGAGGTTGTCCACCGCTGGAAGGACGTCCTTCAGGATGTCCATCTCCGCATAGCGGTATGTGTCCTCACGGTCACGCGCCGCACGCTTCTTGTAATTGTCGAAGTCTGCGAGAGTCAGTGCGTAGAGCGCCTTCCAGTCGGGCTCGGCCGGTTTTTCGGGCTCTGCGGGCTTCTCCTCGGCCGGCTTTTCGGCTTCGCCTGGCTTTTCGGCCTCGTCGGCCTCGCCGACCCCTTCACCCTCTGCGGGCGGGACAGGCGTCTCAGGCGGGACAGGCGTCTCGTCGGACTCAGCCGCCTTTTCGACTTCTTCTTTTTTCTTTTCTTCAGCCATGATACCTTCTACTTTTCGTAGGGTGGACGTTCGACAACCGACTGCCGACAACTGCTGCGACTTACGACTTTACGACAACCGCCCTCTGCGAAAAACTTTACACTTTAAACTTTAAACTTTAAACTCGAATCTGCCCGGCCTTCGCAAGCATCTTGGCCTCGACCGACTGAATCTCGGCAAAGCCCTGGGAGCTGTGCGGGTTCAGGCCGTTCGACGCTTCCATCGAGCTGTCGGCTTCGTTGTAGATCGTCGCCTTGAGGCCCTTGAGCGCCTCGAAGAAGATGTTGCCCTTGTAGAGCCCGAGCGTGACCTCGGCTGTCGCCTTGTCGGCCCACACCTGAATCGCCGCACGCGCCGCCTGCGTCGCAGGGTCGAACCAACGACCGTCGTAGATCTGGTCGGCGACGAACTTGGAGAGCTCCTGGAACATCTTCGTGGAGCGGCGGTCCATGATGCCCTCGTAGATGTACTTGAGGCCCCACGAGAGGACTTCCATTCCAGGCGCCTCATAGACTCCGCGCGACTTCGTGCCGATGATGCGGTTCTCGAGCGCATGCTTCATGCCGATGCCGTTGCGACCGCCGATCTTGTTCGCCTCGAGCATGACATGATAGGGCGTCATCTTCTTGCCGTTGATCGCGACGCAGCGGCCCTTGACGAACGAAAGAGTGATCTTCTCGACCTTGTTAGGCGCCTTCTCGGGCCACACGCCCATCGTAGGCTTCACGATGCGCATCGAAGTCTCCATCGACTCGAGGTCTTCCGCCTCGTGCGAGAGCCCCGCGAGGTTAGCGTCGGTCGAGTATTTCTTCTTCGTGCCGACGAACGCGACGATGCCGCGCTTCGCGAGGAACTCGACCATCTGCGTGCGGCCGGGGAACTTCGCGAGGAGGTCGGCGTCGCGCCACGGAGCATAGACGCCGAACTTCGGGTCCATAACGTTCGTGTAGCGCTCAAAGCGCATCTGGTCGTTGCCGCGGCCCGTCGCGCCGTGGACGAGGGCGACGCAGCCCGCCTTCTTCATCGCGGGGAGGAGCTTCTGCACCGTGACCGCGCGCGCGATACCGGTGGAGTTCCAGTAGCCACCGTCGTACATCGCCTGGCACTTGACAGTCTCGAAGCAAATGTCGGCCATTTCCTTCGTGACGTCGACGATTGTCGTCTGGACGCCAGTAGGCGCCATCTTCTTCTTGATGTCGTTGATGTCCTTTTCGTCGGGCTGGCCGACGTTCGCGCTGAACGCCTTTACCTTGACGCCCGCATCCTTGAGGACGCAGCAAATTGTCTTCGAGTCGAGTCCGCCCGAAACGCAGACGCCGACTGTCTTCCCCTTGAGATCAGCAAGTTTCATGTTTTGTCTCTCCTTCCGAAATTTGAACGGATATTATACCACAATTTTGCGCACTTGGCGCAAGAGCAACAATAACTAGAGTTTAGTTTGCCTGCTTCGCATTGTATTTGGCTATTCGTTGATGCTCCGTACTGGTTTGCCTTCCAGTGTGCGGTCACGGTCGGGGCAACCACCGACCATTGACGCATTAGTTTTAACGCAGAGGCGCAGAGGCGGGCGGCCTCGGCTTCGTCTCCATGCATGACGGCGTATTCAAGCAACGCATCCAGCCGCTTGATTTCCTCAATCGTTTCGTCTCTCTGTGGCATCGCCATAAGCTTGTCTATTTGAATGCGTCTTCTATTTGCTGCGCCGCAGTAAACCCATCAGGATCATCACCAAGTATTGTCGCATACACATACTTTGAAGGATCCTGACTCGCCCACAGCTTGCCTATGGCTGTCTTTTCCGTCGTGTCATCGGTTTGCCCCGTGAGTTCTCCCTTGTATTCAAGCGCAAAAAGCCTACCATCCACAAGTTCCCCAATGAAATCTGGATAAAACCAATCCGTCTTGCCTCCCATCGGCAAGCGGAATGATTTTGAGTCTGAGTCCTTGTTGCGAAGCCAATAGAGAACTTTCGCGGACGAATCAATAAGCCTGGCACACTCGAACTCTTCGCCCTCCCCAAACGGCTTCTTCCCGTCAAACTTTGGTATGGCATATGTGCCAAGGTAATGTTTGTTGAAACGCCAGTTGCCCCTATACACATCGGCGTTGCCAGCATATAGGTTCTCGTCAAAGACAAAACCTGTTGGCAAGTCCAAAGAAAGCTTGTGGGTGCCTCCCATGCAGAATGTCTGCTGATACGCCTCTCGCCTTGCCTTGCCAAGCGCTTCGCTCAAATGCCATTCAAGTCGTTGCTTGATCTGGTATCGCGCCAGAACCATCTGCTCGCATGTCATCCCGTGATTGGCTCGAAGGTCTGCGACCACTTTGGTTAGCCAATGCCGCTTCTCGGATTGCAACAGCAACACGCAATCTTTTGTAATACCGTCAAGTACATTGACGACATCTGCATCATCTATCTTGCCCGAGAATCCCTTCAAATAGCCAGTATGCGCGTCTGTTGCAAACTTCGCCGTCATTTCGTTGCCGTCCAGCTTCAAGATGAACGTCTTGCCATCATTGGCACTTATTGATATTTCCTGTGCCGAGAGCGTATTGGGCAAGAACTTGACGATTGTTTCTCCAATTGTTTCGTAAACAGCATCAGTCGAGAATAGATTCTCGCCATCAATTTCGACGCCAAGCCTCGGGAATATCCATGGATGCGACTTCGCAGGAATTGGCTTCGCCACCTGCGCTTTCTTCTTTTGATGCTTGAGCTTAAGCTCGTGCGCTTTCTCATCCAATCCGTTTTTGGCAAGCTGCACTGCTACTTGCTCAATCACTCCTTCGTCCTCTTCTCCCGATATCTGTATCTCTCCATCGCCGCTTGCAAAATCCTGCACTTTGATTCCATCCGGCAAGACAAGTCCGTCAAGCGTTTCCTTGTCCAACTTGACCACATCTTGCGGCACGGAGAACAAATCTCCTGTCCCATCATCCACTGGCAGATTCTCCTGCACGGCCTTGAATGCCTCGACCTCCGAACGGACAATCCCACCCTTCCTTCAGCGCCTGCACCGTTATGACAAAGTTAACCTTGCAAGCCGGATCCATGACATCAACTTCATCAAGTTCCTTCTGGTCGCCAGTGGCTATCTTGACTTCCTCTTCCGGTATTTTCAGCGTGTCGGTCAGATACGCCTTAAGCTTCTCAACCGGCACGTCGCCATTCTTCGCCGTCGCCTGAAAGAGAATCATCGGGCGAATGTGGCAAAGGAGATTGGCGAAGGAGAACTTCGGTTTCGATGGATCACCGCCCAATTCCACATCTTGCGCCTCCATACCGGGCTCCAGCTCAATGGAGCCAAAACGACGTTCCATATCCTCGTTATGCCGCTAAACCTAAGCGTCGCAGTTGAGGCCGCCTGATGGCGGCCTCAACGTTTATTTTCAACGGTTTTGACGCATATGCGGTTTCACCACCTGGGTGAAGCGCGGCTTCGTCGGGATGTCCGCCGCGTCGCCCCTTTCGGGCAAAAGAAACGTCGTTCGTGCTATACTTTCAGCGACGAAACTAGAAAGGAAGAACGAACGACATGGGAAAGTATAGCAAAAAACAGGCCGCACGTGCGCAGACGATCTCGACCCTCGGCGGCGACTACGCCCTGAAGTGGGACGACGAGACGCAGATGAGCGTGAACGCGCACGCCGCGCTGCTGAGCCAGTTTGCGAAGGCCGGAGGCTTCTTCGACCGCCTCGTCGAGACGTGCCCGATGAGGCTCACGAGCAACAACGCCCCGGAGGTGCGCGAGCTGATCGCGACCTGATCGCTTCGCGACAGGCGAATGTTGAGCATTGAGGAGCGTCGCCAGCGCATAATCGCGCACGCGTTCCGCGAATACGGCACGATCCGACGGCTGTTCCCACCCGACATCGGCGGACAGATGACGATGCCGCAAGGCGGCTAACGGGCGCGAACGGTGCCAGAAACACCTCCCCGCGTCACGAAGTGCCCGCCTTGACTTCAACTGCGATTTTTAGGTTTAGCGACTGATACCCACACCAAAGAAGCCCTCCGGCCGATGCTCCAAATAGTGCCAAAACAAATGCGCCCCATTTGACGAATGAAATATGAAGCTCAAGTTTTTCCACTCGATCTTCAAGTCTGTTTGCCCCTGGGGTTTGAATTTGGGCCACACCTCCATTGGCTTTTCGCTTCTTGTGTTTCACATACACCTCATTTCGTCGATAATATTGCAACCCCATTTATATCAAACTACGGATAGCATGATACAACCGTTCGGGGACGCGCTGTACTTCAGGCTCATAATCACTGTCAAATGCCATACGTGCAAGAATGGAACGATGCAAAGTCTCTCCCTTATGATAAAACCGCCTTCGAAAATCCATAATACCAGACTCATCATGCTCAATGAGATCGGAAAAATCGAATGTTATCATCGGCTCAGGCTTTTTCAAGAAGCCAAGGCCTTCCTCATAAGCATGACATTGCATCCAATTAAGCGAAATGTCAGATAACCTGCAATCATCAGAATACCCGCCGCCGATATCGCCATGTACACCAGAGAACCACTTTTGCCGTATGTTGCGAGCCTTTGCCTTTTTGTATTGCATGACTGGGAAGAAATTTCGAATCTCGTCCGCGGACATTGCATGATAAACTGTCGAAACGAGTGGAGACTTTTCTCCATTATGATACTTCCTCTTGAAGTCCAATGGAGCTGTCACAGTGTCCCAGAGCCCCATCATCTTGACTTTAGGCGCGGCAATAATACCAGATTCTTCTTGCAACGCCAAAAGCTTGTCCATATCTTTGTCAACATAAGCATACGCAATATCTTCCGCAAAATCATATTTCAAAGGAATCCCAATATCACTTAAAAGCCAACTTAAGACATGGCAACTATAGGCACCACGGCTGAACCCAAACAAAAACATAGACGGAACACCCTCAAACTCTTGCCTATTGTTTAAAACGCTAAATGTCAACCACGCGTATGATTTTGCAATTGCACGCCCAAGGTCTGTCGCAAATGCTCCACCACCAACCATCGTCGTCGGTGACGTCCCCGGACCACGTTCATAGTTTTTTCGAGTTCTAAAAACCTTTGACTCACCCTTTATTCGGTATTCCCCTTCATCATACAGGGCGTCGAAAATCTTTCGTACGTTAGTCTCAGTTGCGTAACGGTTCCATGTGCCGTCAATGCAAGCAACCAGATTTAGATTCTTGTCCATTGACACCCCCCTACAAATCAATAATGGGACGATCTTCTTGTTTACGTGGACGAGGTTTCTCCTCATAACATTCCACGTAAACAGGAACAGCTATACCTACCGTTATAAACGAGGCAAATAACGAAAGAAAATTAGATTCAACATTGATCCGACGAAAACCATTGTCTCTTACCGCGCCTCCTATAATATCCTGCCCTTTGATCTTGCAAACTTCTGATGGGTCATCCGTCCACCAGCATCCACCATAGACACAAGCCACATACCACCGATCACTCAATGGTTTTTCTTGCTTGTCGCCCGATGAATCAAAGTTGAGCGAGAAACATCCCGCAAACAAACTTGCCAATGTCGCAATCAAACAGCAACGAACAAATATAAATCTAGCGTTCATTTTTACCTCCTACTCAAACTGGATTTCCTCAGACGCCTGGTTGTAGACATCAATTTGGTTTTCAATCGAGATGCGATTTACAATCCAATACCTATAGCATTCCCGGACAAAATCATCATAGCGATCGATCTTCTTCATTCCTTTTAATGTTACCACAAGACCGAATGCCAACTTATCCTTGCTTCCGTCCGTTCTTCGATCCTTGCTTACAATCTTAAGACCCCACATTTGTCGAATGCCGATAGGTTTCGGCCTAGCCCTAGGATTGACTGCTTCTGCAATCCGCTTGATATTATCCCATTTGCGATATTCCTTGCGGGCTTTTTCCTCGGTCGGCCCCCAATCATTCTCGTCACACTGCTTGTTCTTATTGATTGGAACTATGCCCAACTTCCCTTTCTTATCTCCAAGCCGACCTAAATATACGTCCATTTCCGTTATCGTGTAGTCAACCCCCTGATTCCTATCGCAACTCGGGAAATATGCCAATGTCGCACGCGCAAAATACGGATGCATCCCATTTACCACTGGCACTGGCAACTTAAACGTGTAGGTTTCCCATTCCTCGGCCGTGCCGTACATCACAAAACGTATTTCGTCATCCTGACATTGTACAATATCCGATATGGATTTAGGCACGATACCATATCCTTTGCGGAACCTGTCACCCTTCCGTATCGGTTTTTCATCCCACCCAGCCGCCGAATCTATTATCAACGCCTTTGCTATTTCTCTTTTGATATGCATAACCTCTATTAGGTAAGCAAGTTTTCGCGCCACCCAAGGCGCGGCAAAAGACGTGCCGTCAGAATAAAGGATCTTGCAACCATTACAAATGCACATGCCTGTTTCTTTAGTGGTACCATCACCGCCATAATAGCACACGTCAGGCTTGTAGAAAAACGACAAAACCGGACCTATGCGTGTATAACTCGCCGGCATCCCATTCATGTCAACAGCATTCACGACCAGAGAATTCAGCGAATCTGCCGGCGCACCCAAGAGCATGTCAGTCCTGCCCTCTTGCTCTTTCGGTACATTTGTGCCAGCAACCACAAAGATGACATCGAATTCCCGTTGTATTTGGTCCAACGCTGCGGCCTGTGGTGATATCGCATTTCTGCTTATTTCCATTGCTGAGCCAAGCGACAAATTCCAAACATGGATATCTTGGTTCTCCATGACTATTTCACGAATCTGCCTGATGATCTCAAACGAACTGAACCTTCCCGATGTGGCTACACCAAAGTGTCGCACCTTGAAACGTCCACAATGATCATTCAATTTAGGATTCAGCGTAGGGCCATCAACTATGATCGAGCATACTGAAGTGCCATGAAACTTGTCATCCATCTTTATTGGGATATCGGCAGGAATACGATTCTGTGTAGACACCCATTCAGCAAAATACGCATCGGTGTCGAAGAGCGTGTCTATGACGCCAATAGTTGGCTCGTTTGTCGGATGTGGAATAACAGGGAATGGCGCATCATCCTCAAGTGGCGCGATTTGAAGCGTCGGCATTTGGCAAATGTCATGAACTCCCATCGAAATTAAATATGGTGCTTCTGCATTCAAGCGATTCAGCTGATTTACATCAAGCTGCACCATAGCATCGTCCAATACACATTCAGGGCGGACATCAATACCATATCGAGCGAGCAATTCCCTTGGAGCAATGCCGATCCGATATAGCGAGACAATTGACTTTTCTGAAAATTCATACTTGGTCGTCGCAATGTCAAAGCCCCTAATGATGCTTATATCCTTTATAGCATTCAGCAGTTTAGTCTTGAATTTTGGGTACTCATCGTCTATAAGCCCTTGTCGGATGCTCTGAATGTCATCGCTGTTTAGTTCTCCATGGAATTTGCTCTCCATCACCCGCTGCACCATCTCAAGCAAATCAATGGTCTGTCGCAATGTGTTCAGCGAAACAAAATGTGTAAAAACATGTGCAACTCGTTGAACATTCTCAGAAATCCGAAGGCTCTCAAACTTTGCCCCGCGAATTGAAGCCGACGCGCCACCAACAACAGAATCTGCGGACAAAAGTATCTGTATTCGTCCACTTTTGGGGACAATCCGGTTATAGTGCGCGCAAAGAAGCGCCCCTCCTATCTGAGTCTTACGACTAAAAAAATCTAGCACCTTGCCCAACTGACGCCTCAATTCGGCAACAGTTTCCGCCTTGACCTCGAAATTACCATCAAACTGAGGCCCCTTAGGCGTAGTAGGGTTTTTGCGCGAATCAAATTCACCGCGCAACATTAAAAGATCATGCATTTTTAGACGCCTCCATCAATTCACGTCCAATCCCACTCTTCGATTGTCCAGTAAGGATTCCAATCTCTCGGATTGTAAATCCTTCTGCCTGTAATTCATGTGCGTCCAGCGACGATTTCCCGCGAAACGCCCTGTATAGACGCCGCATATAGTCAAACCCATTCTCCGGATTGCTGAAAGCAACAGCTGTCTTTATCATGTTGAGTATATCGCCGGGTTGTGGCAACGGCCTTGCAAGTGCAAGAATCTTCCTGAAAAGCCGAACATCGCGATTAGCCAACTTGACCTTGTCCAGATATCGCCCTAGCATTTTTTCCGCGATTTCTGCCAAATCATCCTCGCTATATCTATCAAAGTCAACAATAAAATCAAACCGACGAGACAAAGCTTTATCGAAGCAAGGGAAGAGATTGGTCGTTGCTATAAGGACTATGTCTTCTTTTAGCGAGTCCAAGCCCTTAAGTATCTCAGTTGTGGCTCGACCCATTTCACGCAAATCATTTGCATTCGTTCTATCAAGAGCCAATGCATCCAGTTCATCAAACAGCACAACTATTCTTTCGGGGTAAACGGCCTCTGCCAATGCGTGAAATACCGATGCGATATTTTTCTGCGTCTGCCCTAACTTACTGTCTATAAGCGCAGATTCATTCACGACAAATAATTCGCGCCCCAGCAAGCGCGCCACCTGCTTGACGGCTTGTGTCTTGCCAGTGCCAGGCTTTCCCTGGAACAAAAATTTATTCGCCCCAATGCGACGACGGACGGCGTTTACTATTCCTGTTAGGTCTTGCATTATGGCGTCAGGAAGAAGAAGCATATCCTCCGCAGAAAAAGACTTATCTATAAATGGAGAATCCAGTTTGAAAGGATCGTCATTCTGTTGCGGAACGAATGCATTCTCCGACGAGAGCAAGGATAGAATATACATCGCAAGCTGCGTATCACCATTCATATCAAACTCATTCGCGATCTCCCGCGCCTCTGACCTAAAGCCAGCATCATTGTGTTCCATATGACACCGTATCAGGTTTAGTACGTTTCTTTTCTTCATACGCCTTCTCCAAGTTTAATAGCATGAGCATTGTATCATATTGGGACAATTTTGTCAATAGTGGGACAGACATTGCAAAAAATCACGGTCTCATATGCATTCACGGAAACAACATGGCCAGATATGATTGCTACAGTAGTATTCTCACCGCATGGCGTCAGCCTACACGGACGAACACCCTACTGCGGCATTTCCGTCGCGGACCAGCCAGCCATAAACCTTTCGACTTTCTTTCATCTATCATCTACCCGTTCTACATGTTCTACACGGCTAAAACTTTTAGTGTTCATCGCCGAGTTCGCAACCATTATACCAAACGAATCTTAAATCTAATCTTAAATCGTAAAAATTTTTATGGCGGGAAAATGCGGCTTTAGACAAGCAAAAACCGCGGCAAAACTGCCGCGAGCCGGTTAGGGTCGAGTAGGGTCTTTTAGGGTCGAATAGAGTCAAGTAGGTTAGAGTCGGTTAGGGTCGCTTATTAGAGTCGGTTAGCGTCGCGGCAAATGCACTGCGGACAAGGTTAAGTGAGATGGCGGAACATCGACGAGCGCAGATGCTACGAAGAAAAACGCGCCGTAGAGGAAGGTCGGGCCAAGGCGCGGCCCCAACCGTGTCCGCACGATGTCAGGCAAACCAGCACGACACAGGCGCTGAACTACTCCGCAAGGCGCCAAACGCAGATGCGCGTGCGGCCGTAGGAACGGTCGCGAAGAAGCTCCCAGCGCGGCGCATCTGCCGCAGACTGCACTGCCGTCATCTCGGCGGCGAAAAGCCCACCTGGGCGGACGACTCCGCGAGCGGCAAGAGTCTCGAGAACAGACGCATACCCCTTCTCCTCGCCAAGCACATACGGCGGGTCGGCATACACGACGGAAAAGCCGGGGCCGGAGTAGGCGGCGATCCAGCGATAGACATCGGCAAGAACGCAATTGGCGGTCGTGACGCGCAAGGCGGAAAGGTTCTCCTTCAAGACTGCCATGTGGCGACGGTCTTGCTCGACGAATGTCGCGGACTTAGCGCCGCGCGAGAGCGCCTCTATGCCTACCGCCCCCGAGCCCGCGAAGAGATCGAGAAAATCGGCTCCCGGGACTTCGCACTGGATGATGTTGAAAAGCGCCTGCCTCACGCGGTCCTGCGTCGGGCGAACGGCGTCCGTCTTAGGAACCTTCAAAATCCGTCCGCAGAACTCGCCGCCAGTTACCCTCATGCCTGCCTGCACTCCGCGCAGCTGTCGGCCGTCTCCCAGACCTTCACGGCGAAAAGTCCGGGAATCCGCGACTTGAGCTCGCCGAAGAAAAGCTTCGCGAGGTTCTCGGCAGTGGAGCGGAAAGGTATCGCCGCCGTGCGCATGCCGTACCGCTCGACGACAGCGGCAATCTCGCGCTCGCCCTCGCTCTCTGTATTGTAGATGAACGCGTGGTCAAAGCGCTCGCAGACGACCTCGGTGGCGATGCGCTTCAAGTCCTTGAAGTCGATGACCATGTCGCTCGCGTCGCCATCGTCTTGCGCGACGGAAACATCTACGCGGTAGGTGTGGCCGTGCAGGTTCTTGCAGAGCCCCTGGTGGTTCGTCAGCACGTGCGCGGCGTCGAACTTTATCGTCTTCGTTACGGTAACCATGTCGCAATTATACCATTTTACGCGAGGCGGCGCGACGCGAACATCGAAAGTGACACGGCGAGAAAGACGAGAACCGCGCCAGCGAAGAGGAACGCGGCGAAATGTTCATCCCAGCGGTCGTAGGCGTCGGCGTCGAGCTTCGTCGTCTCAAGCTGGTCGATCTCCGCAAGCGCCTTCTCGAGCGAGTCGCGGTCGTTCACGGGGAAGTACATCGCGCCTGTCGCGGCGGCGATTCCCTTTAGCTGGCGTTCATCAAAAGTCATGCGGTCGGCGACGACTCCGTAGCGCCCGTAGCCGTCGCGCACGAGGCGCGGCGTGCGACGAAGAGCAGTGCCGATGCCGATGCAATAGACCTTGACGCCCATCTTCGCCGCGGTCGCCGCTGCGTCCTTCGGCTCGACGACGCCGGTGTTCGATACGCCGTCGGAAAGGAGAATCACGATCTTCGACTTCGGCTTCGCGTCCTTGAGACGCAAAAGCGCCGTCGCAAGACCGTCGCCAATCGCAGTGTTCGCCTCGTCCTCTCCGCCGATTGCGTTGCCCTGCGCATCGAAGACTGTCGAGGGAATCTCGACGCCCTTCAATGCGTGGAGCAGCATCTCGTGGTCCATAGTGAGCGGCGCGACGGTCGTTGCGTAGGTGCCGAACGAGACGAGGCCGATCAAGTCGTCAGGACGCTTCTCGACGAACTCGGCAAAAAGCCGCTTAACCACCGAAAGGCGCGTCCACTCTTCAAGCTTCTTCGATGGGTTCCTGAAGTCGGTGCCGGACGGAGCGAGGTCCAGGGCGTCCATCGATCCCGAGACGTCGACGGTCATCGCAATTGCAATCGCATCGATAGACTTCTTGTCATGCGCCAGTGGAGTGCGAGGACGCGCCGCTGCAACGATGAGCAAGACGAGCCCCGCGAGGAGTATAAACGGCGTGAGCGACGCAAGCTTCGCGCGCCAGCCCGCCGTCTTCGCAGGAAGGCGAGAGGTCGCGGAGAACCTTATCCCCGACCGCCGGCCGCGCCGCAGCAGCCGCCACGCGGCAAGGCCGAGCGGTAGCAGAAGAAGCAACATCCATGGAGTCGCAAAAGACATGTTTTGTATTATACCACAGCGCGGCGCCTCTGCCAATGCCGCCTATCCAGACAAAGTCGGAGGCCAAGCGGTCTTAGGAAG
>JAZSLQ010000130.1:0-10841 GCA_045535455.1 Kiritimatiellia bacterium
CCCCCTTTACGCCGCATCGCGAATTTGGTACAATACCGACGAACCCCTTGATGGGTTGCTAACCGACCGTGAGCCTCTGGCGATGCGGGGCAGGGTCTCGAGCCGAAAGGTTCGAGACCCTTGCAGTATATGGAAGCAGTAATGAAGAGAACAATCGCATACATTGATGGATACAATCTCTACTACGGACTTCTTCAAAATAACCCCGAGTCCAAGTGGCTTGATCCTGTTGCGTTTGTCAAGGCACTGCTCCGCAGCGACCACGAAATTTTTCGCGTCAAGTTCTTCACCGCGAGGGCAAGGCCGTATCCTCCAGACGAAGCGGCGGTAGCGCGGCAAAACGCGTATCTGCAGGCGATTTCTGCGGATTCCCACGTCCAGATTGTCGAGGGATACTACAACCGCAACAAGATATGGCTGCCGCATGTCTTTGCAAAATGCAGGGAATGCAAGGACTCCCGCAACGGGATGGCTCGCGTCATGAAGTTCGAGGAAAAACGCTCCGACGTCAATCTTACGTCTGCGTTGCTGTCGGACGCGTTCAGGAACGAAGCCGACGCATTTGTCCTCGTGAGCGGAGACTCCGACTACATCGCCCCTGTCGACATAGTCAGATTTGAACTGAAAAAAACGTGCTTGTCTTTAATCCTCGCATCGACAGGCCTTCCGACCTCATGTATCATGCGACCTACTACAAGAGCATTCCCCGCGACCTGCCTGCAAAGTGCCAGCTCCCCGAAACGGTGACGCTTGCGAACGGCAGAACAATCCACCGCCCTCCGGCGTGGAAGTGAAGTCCTCGACTCTCTATGCCGCATTCTCATCGCTCAAGCTTCTACAGTTGCTGACCCTTCTGTAGAAGCTGTCACCTCTCCGTCTTCTTTTCCTCGGGCTTGATCTTGATGGGCTCGGTTGGCATCGCGTGGACCTTGTCCCAGATCGCCTTCTGCACGTCGTTGGTGGGCTGCGGCGCCCAGCCCTCCTGCACCGCCACCCGATAGGGAACGCGGCGGTTGCGCGTTACCCCGAACTTCGAGAGCGTCGAATACATCTTCTGGAAGTTCATCGGCTGCATCACCTGATATTCGAGGCCGTCGAGCGCCTTCACCGAAAACACTGGCTGCAAGACGTCGTTCTGGTATGGCGCATAGCCAATGCCCGACACAAAGCCCAGCGCCCGCCATATCTCCTTGTGAATGCGCACCTCCGGCTTCAGCACGTCGTCGCCGCCGACCTTGAACCGCGTCGCGTTTACGACGGCGATCCGGTCTTCAGGCATGACCGTCAGCCCGCGAAGCTCGGCATCTTCAACGATGGCGATTGCATAGGCGGCGTTCTGCGCCTTGAGAAACGACAGCGCGGCGTCGACGGCGTTCGTCCCCGCTCCGATGGGGGCGCGTTCCGCCTTGACGTTCGTCTTCGACAGGGAGCCGAAGACATCCGCGAACTGCACAGCCGCGCCGCCCGGCTTCTGCCGCCCGTCCAAGACTGCGACGGACACGCCCTTGGCCTCTATGTCGATGAACCCACCCGTCTTCTTGAGAACGCGCTCGTCGCGCTCCTTGTATTGCTCAATGGTGAACTTCCCGTCGGTCGGGACGGGCTTCCCTGTTATGGGGCTGATGTATTCTTCTTCGCCTGCCGCGCAAAAAGCGACGGCGACAACTGCAAATGCCAACAACTTCTTCATTTGTTCTCCTCGATTGCGTTTTCCAAATGGGCCGGGATCTTCAGCGCCGGTGCGCCGTCCTTTTCAAGCATCTTGTTCGCCGCGTCGCGCATGTCGGCCGCGTCCTGCGCGCGGCCTTCCTTCAGGCTGGCGACGATCTCCTTCAATGCGGCGCCGCGGATGAAGCGCTCCTTGACGACCTGCTTGCGCATGTCCATGACAAACTCGTCAAGCGACGCGCCGTCCTTCATGTAGTCGAGTATGGCTTCCTTGGCGGCGGCCACGGCCTCCTTCTTCTTAACGACGTCTTCAGGGTCGTCCGGGTTGACGACAACGGGCTTGGTGAGCATCCTTATGGCGTCGTCATAGTCAATGCCCATCAGCATGCCGGGGATGAAGTTGCCGGTCGTGGCAAGGCCGACAAGCGTTTCCTCGAACGAGTTGTCGAACACCGGCTTCGGCGTCACGTCCACCCAATTGCCGAGATGGTCGCACTTGTAGGTCGAGCCGTGCGAGTGGACAATCCGGAACTCTCCTTCCTTCGGCGGCTTGAAAGTGAGGACGCGCCCGTCCGGCAGCTGCATTGCGCCGGGGCGCTTAACAAACGGCGGCTTCTCCGGCTTCTCGGGCTTGTCTGCCGCCGGCTTGTTCACGGCGGGAGGGATTTTCTTTGGCGGCCTCGTCTCGGTGGCCTTGCCTTGCTTGCCGGCATTGTCTTCCTGCGGCTCTGGATCGTTGCGCAAAAGCGACAGGGCGAGCACCGCCGCCACTCCGGCAGCAAGCAGTGCGACGACACCACAAAAAATGAACCTTCCGACAGGCGTCTTTGCCCTCGGTCTCTTCTTCTCCTGTCTGCTGTCTTTGTTTGGTGCTATCATTGCCGCTCCTTGAAACCGAGCGGCGCAAAAGAAATCAATAGCGCTGGGCGAATTCCCAAATGTCTTCAGGACCGATGTCGATCTCATCCGGCCACACGAGAGTGCCGTAGCCGACAAACACCTGCCGGAAGAAATCCTTGTCGTTGAGTCGCTTCCAGTAGGGCTTGTCGAGATAGCGCGTACAGTCGAAAATGCCGCGCTCGCCGGTGTCGAACTCGACATCGACCTTGTAGCCGTCAAGCGGCTTGGCTGCGACAATATCGTGTATCGTCTCCATCTCTAATCTCAATTTCCCTTACGCCGTGTAGTTTACCATTTTCCCTTCCGTTTTGTCAAAAAGCCCGCCCGCGCAGTGCGGACGGGCTTTTCTTGGTAGGGGCGAGCGTCCCTGCTCGCCCGTATTACCTTTAATTACGCGCGCTTGCGCTTCAGAGCAAGGCCAGCCATGCCGAGGAGGAGCAGAAGCCCGCTCGTCGGTTCCGGCGCAACCGCGAAGTTGTTAGCCGCGAGGTTGGACGACTGGTTGGCGAAACCAAAGGTCTTGCTTTGAGAATCATTTGCCATCGAAATAGACGCCGTGGAAGTATAAGACGCTTCTTTGCCGTCTGCTGTCCAAAGAACAGCAAAAGCGTCGTAATTATCTGTTCCGCTTCCGCTGTATGTTATTGATTTCCCAGAAGTGGCCGCCGTCTTTGATGCTGTAGTAGCAACAGTACCACCACTGAAAAACGCATACGAATCAACTGAGGTCCCCGCCTCAACGAGTGCCGTAATCTGGCTAACTCCCGTTACTCCATTGATTCCAATGACAAAAATGTCATATGTACCACCAGAGTATGCGGAGGTTCCCATAATTGTCCAGCCAACAGCGGCTGCGTGCGTCATAGCAGCCATCATTGCAACAGCTGCAAATGTCATTAGTTTCTTCATTGTTGTTTCCTTTCTTAATTGCACCTCACACTTTGCAAGGCACAAAATCATTTATTTGCACTCAACGACAACATCAAACTCGTACCCATTTGAGTTGTCAATAGCGAAACCAGCGCCAGGCTGCAGATCGACATCAACGGGATTTGTGTCCTCGTCACCCCAGTAGTTCTGAGTTGCCGTTCCGCTAGGATGCACAGACTTATCGTAGTACAGATAAATCTCACTTGCATTTCCAAGAGGACCGACAATCTGCAAGACGTCACCCCAACCAACGTTTCCTGCGCCATCATCGTCAAGCTGAATCGAGTTAATGCCTATTGTCATGGGGAATGGGTTTCCTGACCAATTGAAGTTTGCACGAGCAGAAAATTCTACAGCATTTGTGCTCACTTCACCAGCACCAACAATATCAAACTCATATCCATTTGAGTTATCAATGGCGATGCCATCGCCCGCATCAAAGGTAACTGTAACGGGGTTGGTGTCCTCATCGCCCCAGTAATTCCGAGTTGCGGTCCCGCTAGGATGCACGGACTTATCATAATAGGGATAAATCTCGCTTGCGTTCCCGAGTGGGCCTACCACCTGCAGGACATCACCCCAGCCAACCGCACCGACGCCATCATCATTCAGCTGAATGTCATTGATATCAGTCGTATTCACGCCAACCGAGCGGAAACACGGCGCATACCAGTTAAAGTTTTCACGAGCGGCGGTATTGCTATAGCCGACCACATTCGCCGACTCAACTGCGAACGCACCTACAGCGGCAATGTAAGTCGAGCAGGGGGATAGTGGGGAGTAAATTGGGAGAAGCGTGGGGAAATCTGCAGATATCTGGCGACGGTACTTGTAAAAGCAGAAAAATGAGAATTCAATGCGGAAAAATCTTGAGAGGTGGGAAGGGCTTTAGGCCGGATTTCTGGGAAGGGCGTAAGCTTGAATTATGGGAAAGGGTTAAGAATTCAATTTGGGAACGATTTAAGATTCTTTTATAGAAGGGTCTGACCCTTCTGTAGAAGCTTGACATGTCATGAATGGGGATGATACAATACAGGCACCATGAGAAAACATCGGATAATTCAATCAGGGAAGTGCTATCATCTTGTTTCAAGGGTGGCGCATCGGGCATTCTTCTTTGATGACGATGAAAAGGATCGCTTTGTTGATCTACTAATGCGTATCGAGTTTTTCTGTGGGGTGAGGGTGCTGGCGTATTGTTGCATGTCGAACCACATCCATGTGTTGATATATCTTGAGGAAGAGCGAGAGCTGACTGAGGACGAGGTTCTTGAGCGAGTGAACAAACTCTATCGCGGCAAGCGGCTTAAGGATGCACTTCAGGAGTGGAAGTCTCTCAAGGGCGAGGAGACTCAGATGAAGGATGTGCATGGAGGATCCGGTTTCGGGTCTGCGTTCAGCCAACTGCTCATGGAATACAAAAGGCGCATGTTCCATCCAAGCGAGTTCATGAAGACGCTCAAGCAGGACATGACCATGTCCTTCAATGCTCGGCGCGACCATGCGGGCACCATCTGGGAAGGTCGATTCTACGACAAGATGTCGAATGCCACAGTCAAGGATATGAGTGCCCAGGCGGCGTATATCGACTGCAATCCAGTGGAGCCAGGGCTGTGTCGTTGGCCGACAGAATACAAATGGTGCAGTTGGGCGGCGGCCATTGCGGGCGACGAACACGCGCGAAATATGTATCGGTTCATATACGAGGGGGTTGCCGAAAACTGGGACGATGTTGTCGAATGGCACACGCGAGCGATAAAGGCTCGCATTGGCGAAATCGACGATGCGGTTGAATCAGGCGGTGTTGTTGATTGGTTGTTTGGCATGTTTGGCGTCGGTAAGGGAAAGAAGGGGGCAAAAGACGCAGAGACCGACAGGCAATATCTGAAACACGCTGACAAATATCCAATTCCCTCAAGGTGCGAATTAATCCTCGAGGACGGCAACAGCGAAACGGCGATGAACATTCTTGCGCTTCTATCGGAGGGAGAAAAGAGCTGCGTAGAGATAGCTGATGCACTTGAGATATCAAGCAAGCCATGGCTGTCAAAGACCTATCTTGCTCCGCTCATTGCCCAAGGTTATATCGCCTTGACTATTCCTGAGCGTCCAAAATCGCCTTTGCAACGCTACAAACTTCTACAGAAGGGTCTGACCCTTCTGTAGAAGCTGTTTTGGCACGGCTTTGACATGTATTACAGAATATGGTAATATATTTGTCAAATAATTTAGGAGAGACTATGCCACAAGTCAATTATGCAGAAGATATTGTGCCGCTTTCGTCTTTTCGAGCAGATGTGACGCGCCTTATGTCGCAGACTCGGAAAACGCATCGTCCGATTGTGATTACTCAAAACGGGCGAGCCGCCAATGTCTTTCTTGATGTTTCTGATTACCAGCAACTTGTCGACAAACTCGACTTGATGATGGATATCTATAAAGGTGAGCAGGACATTGCGGCAGGGCGCATTCATTCAACCGATGATGTTCGCCGTGCAGTTGCAGCCGATCTTGGTAACCGAACTTGATTCAGTAGAATAGCGACGCAATGGTTCCGACAATTGAGCAGGTTTTGAGGCATTATAGAATTATCTCCGCAGCGGAGCGGATGAAGACAGGAAGGCCGGGCGAGGAAACATGCGCAAATGCAATACGTGGAACTAAATGCGTGTGCGAGGCGGCGGGAATTCCGCTTGATGTTCCAATTAGCCGATTGACGCGCAAGGCGATCGATGCGGCGCTCGCCACCTTTATGGCAAGAGGGCTGTCGCGCGTCTCGGCACATAGTTATGTCGCAAAGTTCCAGTCGGTCTTCGCGCGGTGGTGCCTGCCATACTATAAAGACGCGGGCTGGAAAATACCCAAACTCGACTTCCCGGTCTTTCGCGCAAAGTCACAGCGATACAACCGTCCCGCCGCCGAGATGCTGCAGCGCGTGAAGACTTGGTACGGGCGGCAGAAGGGCGATTGCTGGTTTGCCGCGACGATGATGCTGGAGTTCGCAATGCGCAACGGCGATGTGCTACGGCTTAAAAAAGAGAACTTCGTGACGAAGGGCGATGGCGACTGCGAGACACACTTCCTCTGCTACACTCCGCACAAGACGGCGCTAACCAGCGGACGCTGGGTGTGCTGGCCGATCCACCCCGACATCTGGCGGTGCTTCGAGGACTATGGCGGGCTCGATGGACTTGATGTCACCGACGAGACCTTCGACCAGATCAACTGCGATCTGCGCGCTCTCGGCTTCACCGGCCACAAGGGGGCGTATGAACTGCGCAAGATCTGCATCGACCACGTCTATCAACGCTACGGCGCCGAAATGGCCGTCTCGATTTCTGGCGACGACATACGGACAATCACTCGCTACTACGCCGACCCGTCGCGCCCCAACATCGGCACAACGCGGATTATCGATTTGCTGTAGTCTGAGCTCAGCCCTTCGGCCAGTATTTGTCGGACATCTTTGACGGGATGCCGACTTCGCCCTTGTCGAAGCAGTCGGCAAGGATCTTCCAGCCGAGGTCGAGCGCGTCGATGAGGTCGATATTGACCGAAAGGTCCATCATCTTCTCCTCGAACATCGCGCCGTACTTCAGGAGCTTGCGATCCCAGTCGGACATCCTGAAGCCCATCGACTGCTTCTCGAGCGTCTCCTTGTACTGCGCGTAAAGCTTGATCATCGCGTCCATGATCGTGCGATGGTCCTCGCGCGTCTTGTTGATGTTGACCTGCTTGCCGTCAACATCGACGAACTTGTCCACGCCCTTGTTCACCTGCTGCTTGAGACGCGAGAGCGAGCCGAACGGCTCGATGCGCCCGTTGCTGAGGTAGAACTGGCCCTCGGTGATGTAGCCCGTGTTGTCTGGAACCGGGTGCGTCACGTCGCCGCCAGGCATCGTCGTGACCGCGAGAATCGTAATCGAGCCAGCGCCGTCGAAGTCGACCGCCTTCTCGTAGCGTGCGGCGAGCTGGGAGTAGAGGTCGCCCGGATAGCCGCGGTTCGAGGGAATCTGCTCCATCGTGATCGCGATTTCCTTCATCGCGTCGGCGAACGACGTCATGTCGGTGAGAAGGACGAGCACGTCCTTGCCCTGAAGCGCAAACTTCTCGGCAACCGCGAGCGAGACATCGGGGACGAGCACGCATTCAACCGTCGGGTCGGCCGCCGTGTGGACGAACATTACCGTCTTCGCAAGCGCGCCCGACTCGTCGAGCGTCGTGCGGAACTTGAGGTACTCGTCGTACTTGAGCCCCATGCCGCCGATGACGATGACATCCGAGTCGGCCTGAAGCGCGATGCGGGCGAGAAGCTCGTTGTAGGGTTCGCCGGCCTTCGCGAAGATCGGGAGCTTCTGCGAAATGACGAGCGAGTTGAAGAGATCGATCATCGGGATGTTCGTCTTCACCATGCGGTTCGGCATGATGCGCTTCGCCGGGTTGACCGACGGCTGCCCGATGGGAGAGGGGTTCTCGTTGATCGCAGGCCCGCCGTCGCGCGGGATGCCGGCGCCGGTGAACGCGCGGCCGAGAAGCGACTCGGAGAAGGGCACCTTCATCGTCTCGCCGAGGAAGCGGACTCGCGCGGCGGTATCGACGCCCCTCGCGCCCGCGAAGATCTGCAGCGTCACGTTCGGGCCGTCGAGCTTGATGACCTGCGCGAGCGAAGTTCCCGCGCGCGACTCGATTTCGGCAATCTCGTTGTACTTCACGCCTTCCGCGCGGAGCGTCGCAACGGAGCCCGACAGCGCGTCGATCTTATGGTAAACTTTGTTGTTGAACATTGGAACTCCCTGAATTGTCTGCCTATTATACCATATTTCCCCGCCGATGCGGAGTGCGCGAATCATTGCTTTTGGTCGCCTATGTGGCGGCGGCTAATTTTTCGCCCAAAGCCAAGACGGATTATGATATACTATGCAATTCAATGAGCGCAATGGATACAGCAGTGGCGAAAGCGGCGGTTTTGACCGAAGCTTTGCCGTATATTCGTGATTTTCACGGCTCGGTCGTGCTTGTGAAGCTCGGCGGCTCCGTGATGGAGTCAGAGGCGAATCTCGATTCGCTTATGGACGACATTGCGTTTATGCGCGTCGTTGGCATGAAGGTCGTAATCGTCCACGGCGGCGGCAAGGCGATTTCTAAGGCGCTAAAGGAGTCGGGCCACGAGCCTAAGTTCGTAGATGGCCTCAGGGTTACCGACGAAGCGACGATGGAGATCGTCCGCCATACCCTCAACAACGTCGTCAATCCCGACCTCGTGCGCCGACTTCAGGCGCGCGGCGCGAACGCGCGGCCGATCCACGGCAACTGGGTCTTTGCCGCTCGCAAGATAGAGAATCCCGACCGCGGCTATGTCGGCGAGGTCGTCTCTGCGGACACACGCGCCGCGGTGGAGATGCTCGACGCGGGCATCATACCCGTGGTGACGCCGCTCGGCACTGGCGTCGAAGACAATCATCTTTACAACATCAACGCCGACTTTGCCGCAGCTGCGCTTGCAAAGGCGCTCAAGGTCCGCAAGTTCGCGCTCGTCTCGGACGTGCCCGGCATCCTCAAGGATGCGTCCGACCCTTCGACTCTCTTCTCCACCTTGCACCTCGCGGACCTCGCGACGCTCAGGGAGGAAGGGGTGATTTCGGGCGGCATGCTCCCGAAGGTCGAGAGCTGCGCGGACGCGATAAAGTCGGGCGTAAAGAAAGTGCACCTCGTCGATGGACGCATGGCGCATTCGCTGCTTTTGGAAATATTCACGCGTGAAGGCGTGGGAACGGAGATAACGGAATGAGCAACAAGACACAGGAAATCCTCGACATCTACAAGGCGTCTCTGATGCCGACATACTCACCTTCGGTCGTTCTCGCGAGCGGCAAGGGCGTTACCGTCAGGGACGTGGACAACCGTCCTTTCTACGACTTCACGAGCGGCATCGGCGTTCAGTCGGTCGGCTATTCCCACCCGAAGGTCGTCAAGGCGATTCAGGAACAGGCCGCCGCGATGACCCACAGCTCCAACCTCTTCGCGAACGAGCCCGCTACGCGTCTCGCCGCGAAGCTCGTCGAGCTCTCGGGGCTCGGCGGCAAGGTGTTCTTCTGCAACTCGGGCGCCGAGGCGAACGAAGCGGCGATCAAGCTCGCCCGCAAGTGGGGTTCCGCCAACGGCGGTCGCTACGAGGTCGTCACCTTCAGGCAGGGCTTCCACGGCCGCACGCTCGCGACTGTCGCCGCGACTGCGCAGGCGTGGTGCCAGGAGGGCTTCGACCCGCTGCCCGTCGGCTTCGCGTATGCCGACTACAACGACATCGAGTCGGTCAAGGCCGCGATCAACGACAAGACCGTTGCTGTCATGCTCGAGGCCGTGCAGGGCGAGGGCGGCGTCACGCCCGCGACCGAGGAGTTCATCAAGGGCGTCCGCGCTCTCTGCGACGAGAAGAACCTTATCATGATCGTCGATGAAGTGCAGGCCGGCATGGGCCGCACGGGGACTTGGTTTGCATGGCAGGGCTATGACGTCAAGCCCGATCTCTTCACTTGCGCCAAGGCGCTTGCGGGCGGCCTCCCGATGGGTGCGCTCGTCGCGAGCGAGAAGTTTGCCGACGTCCTTGTTGCGCCGAGCCACGCTTCTACCTTCGGCGGCAATCCTGTCGCGGCAGCGGCCGCGCTCGCCGTCATCGACGTGATCGAGAGCGAGGGGCTTCTCGCAAAGGCGACTGAGATTGGAAATCTTCTTCGCGAGGCGCTTCAGGGCTTCGTGGACAAGTACGACAAGATCCTCGAGGTGCGCGGCAAGGGTCTTATGCTCGGCCTCGTCGTCGACGCAGACGCGAAGGAAGTCGTCGAGGCATTGCAGGCACAGGGACTTCTCGCCCTTACCGCCGGGCCGCACGTCGTCAGGTTCCTCCCGCCGCTCGTCCTCAAGGAGTCCGATCTCGAAGAGGCGGTGGACATGATTTCCGACGCTCTCGACTGCACTTTCGGCGAGTAACGCGTCGAGTATCTTTCACCTCGCGGCGGATTTGCCGCGTGTCCGCAGAGGGGCATGTTTCGGCTACGGTGATGCTCTTTGGCTTCCCTGTGCTGGTTTGCCTTCCAGCGTGCGGCTTTGTTTCGGGCAACCGTGCTCGCCTTGCGAGAGCGGCCGATTTCGGCGTTCTTCGCCCCGCTCGGCGTATACATATACGCCGTCGGGGGCGAGTCCAGCCGTAATCGTCTCATTCTCGAAGGTTCCGCCCGGCTTCGGCCCGAAACAAAGCCGCGCATGGCACCTCTGGTCGAGTTCGGCGCGGTGCTCGGGGTCTTGGCCTCTCTCCCGCTCCCTGCGCCGTCGCTCCCGTCGTCTTCGCG
>JAZSLQ010000138.1:0-6264 GCA_045535455.1 Kiritimatiellia bacterium
GAAGAGAAATGAAAGTGAAGCTGTTTGCCGCAATCGCGGCCGCCATGTGCGCGCAAGGCCTATCTGCCGGCGAATACCAGACGGTGAAGATATCGAATGTGGACGAGGCGCTCGCGAAGTACACCGCCGCCACGAACGGCATGGCGAAGCACAAGATACGCTTCGTGAAGCACAACATCGTGCGGCCCGACGGCGAGACGTCAGCGCTCAAGGCGCCGGACGACAGGCGCAATCCGAGGCTGCAGTTTCCGGTCGAGATCCGGCGCGCTGGCGAGTACAGCTTCTGGGTGCGGCACTGGCGCGCCGAGAACATGCGCACCGCGCTCGAGTTCCTGCTGCGCGCCCCGAACGGTGAGTGCGTAAACTACACGCTCGTCGACCGGTTCGAGGACATGTGGGTGGACAAGGACGCCGAAGGGCGCAAGTTCCGCTCGGGCGAGCCGGCGGGATGGATATGGTCGAAGGTCACAGTCGGCGTGGAGTTCCCGGGGCGCTACGTCGTGAACATCGGACGCAACACGCGCTACGTGCAGAAGGGCATGGACATCGGTTCGTGTCCGCTCGCCGTCGCGGAGTGCTGGGCGACGAACGATCCCGACGCAGATCCCTCGAAGGCGCCGCTTGTGGAATCGGACACCGAGACCGTCAACGCCGTCCCAGAGGGGTTTGTCGCAGCGACCCGCCACGCCCCGCACGTCATGCTCAACTCGTCCATCGAGGACCCGACGAAGCGTCCGCCGAACCAGTTCATGGAGTGCTACAGCTGGTTCATGGATCCTGTGCGCTACCTCAAGTACGGCGCGACGGACGGACTCTGGTGCGGTGCGTACGAAGCCGAGAACGGGTACAAGATAACGGACCTCAACGCGTACGAGTCTGGCTCCGTCTTCTACGGCGCGTCCTTCCGCGGCAATGCGGACTCCTCGCACTCGAACGAGAAGATACTCGCCGCGAAGTATCCGTTCAACCCCAAGAAGCCGGTAGGACCCGGCAACGAGCCAGTCGGACGCGCCATGCGTTCGGACGGCACCTGGGCCGGTTTTTCCGACTCGTTCCAGGAGCTTCTCGACATGTGCTACGAGACGAACAAGACGCGGGTCGCGCGGATACTGAAGAACCATCCCGGCGCCGACAAAATATGGGCGTGGTGGACCGCATGGGAGCAGTGCGGAATGTACGACTACGGCCCGACGAGCTGCGAGGCGTTCCGCAGACACCTCGGGAAGCTGTACGGCACCATCGAAGGGCTGAACAGGGAATGGCGCACCGAGTACAAGTCGTTCGACGAGATAACCCCCGCATACTGGAAGGACATCTACGGCGAGAAGCGCCTCTCCGACCCCGTCGAATGGCACCGCGCGGTGGCGAACTTCATAGACTTCCGCGACTTCTGCTCGAAGGCGTACGCAAACCGCATTGCGCAGAAGACGCGCGCATACCTTGCCGTCGACCCCAACCGCAGGCACATCACCTCGAACCTCTCTGCGAACAACCTTTCCTCGGTCATGTGGATGCACTGGCGTCCGCTGAACTTCGAGGACACGTGCCAGATCACGCAGAAGGGCTCCGACACGGTCGGCTACGACAACTACGGGACTGACGACCTCTACGGCGCGACGTGGGAGCTCTACTACGCGTTCGGCGACGGAAAGCTCCGGCCGATGATCCGCGAGGGTGCGATACACGCCGCGTCGCCCGAGCTCCAGTCCCGCTCGCAGTGGCACAACATCGCAAAGGGCATGCCGGGGCAGGCCTGCTTCTGCGTCCAGGAGGCGAACGTCGGCGAGCTGTCGAAGTTCGGCATGACGGACATGTTCCACGGCGCCGCGCCGCGTCCGAAGATCGCCGCGTTCTCGGACAACATGCGAGCCATCTACCAGATGGAGTACCTCATCTCCGAGACGCAGCGCCGCCGCGCCGTTAAGCCGATTGCCATCTACTATTCGGCCGTAAGCCACCTCATGACGGAGAAGCCGTACGCGTCGATCTTCGACTGCGGACCAGACAACTTCTTCCGCGTGTACGAGCTGTTCCACGCCAACGGCTACGACGTCACATTCGTGACCGACCGTCAGATACGCGAGAACGGCGACTGGCTCAAGGGCCTTAAGGCGATCGTCTTCGTCGACGCGAGCTACATCCCGAGCGACGTCCAGAGGAAGATCGCCGAATGGGTGTCAAAAGACGGCGGCTCGATTCTCGCCGACGCACAGTCCGGCTCGCTCGACGGACACGGCTATCCGACAGACTTCTTCACGAAGTTCCTCGGCATCCAGCCTGTCCAGAAGAAAAAGGTCGACGAATCTGAGGCCGAGAAGCTCTCGTTCGGATATTCCGCGTATGCCTTCGACGTGATCAACCGCGACGAGCTCTACAAGACGGCAGTGGAAGTCAAGGACGCTCCTGGCTCGGAGCACCCGATATCACGGAAGCTCGTCAAGACGATGGTCTCGGTGATGGGCTACAACGAGGTGCGGAACATCAGCGGCTCGCAGGTCCTGCAGGAGAACAACGGCCGTCCCTTCATGACCGTCCGCGAGGAGGGCAACGGCAAGGTCGCGTACTTTGCCGGCTATCTCGGCACGATGTACGGCGCGGGATGCACGCGCTTCGAGTGGACCGACACCCACGCCGACAACTCCCCCTACCGCATAGTCGACGCCTGGGCCGAATGGGTCGGCGCCGAGAAGATATGCGTCACCGACGTCCGTGACGACCGCAGGTACGCACTGCGCTTCGAGACCCCGCTTGTGGACAAAAGGGGCAACGCCATGCTCGGCATGGTCTCGCAGCTCCGCGGGCCGATGGAGTCGTTCCGCGTCAAGTACAGGATGCCCCCCGAGTTCAAGGCGCCGAAGATGGTTCTTGCGACGCGCAACTCCACGCGCGAGATCGTGCAGGTTCCGTTCAGCTACGACGAGAAGACGCGCGAGCTTTCCCTGCGCATGCCCGGCTTCCGATGCTGGGCCAACGCGCTCGCCCTGAACGACATCGATCCATTCGTCTCGGTCGAGGCGGTTCAGCCTTCTCGCGACGCCTATTCGCTTGTCTGGTACAGGCCAGGCGACGAGGTGACGTACAGGGTCAGGGTGTTCAATCCGTCCGGTGCGCCTCTCAGGGATGGAGAGATCGAGCTCCGGCTTTCCGACGGCTGGTTCTGCGACAGGGAGAAGGCCAGGGTCGAAAATGTCGCGGCTTTTGGCGGAAGCGAGGTGTTCGAGTTCAAGGTGAAGGCGCCTGCGTTCAACTCCTGCCGCAAGCTCGAGCCCGTGAACTTCATCTACCGCGGTAGGCGCGAGGGAGCGGCTGTCAAGTCTTCGCCTGCTGTTGAGATGGTCTGGTTCCAGGAGGAGCCCCAGAACGAACCGGTGGAGGAGTTTGGCGTAGATTGATCTTGCGCATGAAAGGAGGAGATTGGATCATGAGTTTCGAAGATTCAGGTTGGGTGCGTCATGCCGCGCTCTGTGCGGCTGCGCTTGCGCTGCTCTGCGGCTGCGTGGAGACGAAGCCGTCGCGAAGCGCCGTTCCGACGGGCATGGACGGGCTCTGCATCCTCTCTGACGCCGAGTCGCGTTCGATAAGCCCGGAGAATCCCGACGGCTCTCGCGCCGGCGGTGCTCGCGCCATGCCGGAGAAGGGGACGCACGGATACGCCCACGGACTTGGCTGGAAGGCCCGGCCTTGCCTGACGCTGAAGGGCGGCGAGACGCAGAACCTCATGGACGTTGCGGACGAGGGAATGATCCAGAGCATCTGGATAACGCTCGCCGGCGAAGGTTCGCTCGAGCGCCGGACGTGCATCATACGCATGTACTGGGACGACGAGACGGAGCCGTCCGTGGAGTGTCCGCTCGGCGACTTCTTCGCCAACGGATTTCGCCAGTGGGCTCCGCTTTCCTCGCAGGCGGTGTGCGTGGGTCCGCGCCAGGCGTACAGCTGCTTCTGGCCGATGCCGTTCCGCAAGAGGGCTCGCGTTTCGCTCGAGAACCGCGGCGAGAAGCAGGTGGCGGTGTTCTTCCAGATCAACTACTGCCTCGGCGACGTGCCGGACGACGCGGCATATTTCCACGCGCAGTTCCGCCGCTCGAATCCGTCGGAAGGATCGCTCCACACCATCCTCGACGGAGTAAGGGGCAAAGGCCACTACGCGGGAACGTATTTTGCATGGCGCTGCAGGAACCAGATATGGTGGGGAGAGGGCGAGGTCAAGTTCTACATAGACGGCGACACCGACTACCCGACGATCTGCGGCACCGGGACGGAAGACTACGTCCTCGGTTCTCACAACTTCGAGATAGTGGGGAAGAAGAAGTTCTGGACGTACAACACCCCATACGCCGGGCTGATCCAGGCGGACGAGGCGAAGGAGAAGGACGGCATCAGCGCCTTTGGCCTGTACCGCTGGCACATCGCCGACCCAGTGCGGTTCAAGGAGGGACTGCGCGTGACAGTCCAGGATCTCGGCTGGGCGCCAGGGCCGTATGTAAAGCAGAGCTCGGATATCGCGACGACTGCGTTCTGGTATCAGACCGAACCGCACGCGCCGTTCCCGGCGCTTCCTTCGAACGAGCTGATAGACGAGGACTACGGCAGCGAGCGCGTTTCAAGGGGGAACCACTGATGACGCGCAGGGAGTTCATTTCGGCTTCGGCGGCGATGGCGTCCGTCGGCGCATTTGCCGCGGATGCAGAAGTCGGCGACACGCCCGAGCTTGCTGCGGCAAAGAGGTGGTTCAGGGATGCGCAGTTCGGGATGATGGCGCACTGGGGGCTGTATTCGCTGCTCGCCGGCGAGTGGCGCGGCAGAAGGTGCGGCGCGTATTCCGAATGGATAGAGTGGACGAGGAGGATTCCGTCGAGGGAATACGCCGCGCTCGCCTCGGCGTTCAATCCCATCCTCTTCGACCCGAAGGACTGGATGAAGCGCGCCCGCGACGCAGGCATGAGGTATTTCGTCTTCACCGCGAAGCACCACGACGGCTTTGCGATGTACCGCTCCAAGGTCTCTCGCTTCAACGTGGTCGACGCGACACCGTTCGGGCGGGACGTCGTCGAGGAGCTTGCTGACGCCTGCCGCGACGCGGGGCTTAAGTTTGGCCTCTACTATTCGCAGGACGTCGACTGGAGCGAACCGAACGGCGGAGGGCTTTTCCGGCGGCACCACATCAAGTCGGAGCCGCGTGTGTGGGGCAATGACTGGGACTTCGGCCACGTCAGGAAGGAAGACTACCGCTTCGAGGATTACCTCGAGGCGAAGTCCGTTCCGCAGGTGACCGAGCTTCTTACGCAGTACGGCGATCTCTGCCTCGTGTGGTTCGACGTTCCCGTCACCTGCACGCCCGAGCAGTCGCGGAGATTCCGCGACCTTGTTCGCAGGCACCAGCCCGGCTGCCTGATCAACGGCCGCATAGGGAACGGACTCGGCGACTATGTCACGCCTACCGACAATGCGCTCGCCAAGGACACGCGCCCGGACAAGCTCTACGAGATGGTGGGAACCATGAACGATTCTTGGGGCTACCATCCCGCCGACACCAAATACAAGTCTGTGGAGGAGATCGTCTCGCTGAGGGAAAAGAGCCGCAGCATCGGCTCCAACTACATGCTCAACATAGGCCCTGACCACCTTGGGCGCATCCCCGCTCCGGGCGTGGCGATTCTCGAGGGGCTCGCCGCTCAGAATGGAGGTTCGCGTCCGGTATGAGGTGCCTGTCGACAGCTCTTCCCCTTGCCGTGGCTGCGGCGATGCCAGTGCTCGCCGCGTCTGCCGATTTCGCGGACGATCTGCCGTATCTCCGGTCGAAGTGGCGCGGCGACGTCACCGGCCGGTCGACCGGACTCGGAATCGAAGACCTCAAGGCCGAGGCGCGGCGCATCGCCGACGACGGGAAAACGGCTTCGCGCCCTTGGTGCCTCGTCAAAGCCGACATATTCAAGATGGTCTGCGAGCGGATGTCCGTCGGTTTTTCTCCGCACGACTTCTTCCCTGCGGTTTCCTGCTGGAACAGGCGAGACCGTGTGCTTACGAAGCTTATAGGCGAGCGCATGTCCGAAGTCGATGCAATGTACTGCCCAGACGCCGAGAGTCGTGCCGCCCAAGTGGCAGGTTCGGTTCTGCGCCACGACTATGACCATGCCGTCCCCGACTGGGATCGGATATTGAAGCTGGGCTTTCCCGGCATAAAGGCGGAGATCGACTCGTCCAAGGCCACGAACGACATGCGCAGGGCGATGGCAAGTCGGAGGCCAAGCGGTCTTAGGAAGA
>JAZSLQ010000270.1:0-6957 GCA_045535455.1 Kiritimatiellia bacterium
TTTACGCTCTTCGGGATCCTTCCAGATATTCGGCGCCCAAACCCCCGGCCCTCCGACCGCATCACCGTAGAGCTCATGATTGCCGACAACGAGAAGTTTTTCCACCTTTCGCCCGTCGGAAGAACGTTTCCCGCGAGGAAAGAACGTGTCGAATATGTCGCGATGATACTCGGCTTCGGCGTTTTTGCCGCGATGGGCCATGTCGCCAAGGTGCATGAACGCGTCAATGTTCCGCTTCCGGAAAAGTTTCATCGCGTTCGTGACATACGTGAGCGGGTATCCGCCGTGAGGCGTTTTCCCGTCCCACCCCGTCTGAAGATGCGTATCGCTCAATATCCCGAAAACGAGATTCGGATTCTTCTCCGGCTTCCACCCCGCCGGTGCGGAGAAAAGCCCGCCCGGAAAAGCTAAAAAACCGGATGCGGACAACGCCCCTTTAATAAACTCTTCACGCGTCGATTTCATAAGTCCACAGGATGAAGTCGGACCCGCTATCGGAGCTTCGGTTCAAAGCGTGCGGCATAGCCGCCGCCGGGAGCCAAGCGGACTTTGATTTTGTCGCCGGCCTTGATCGTGAATTCCCGGCGAACGTGGTTTTCGGCATTCATATCGGAGTCGGGAGCGTCCTCGAACGCTTCGACCTTCCACTCGCCGGAGCCCAAAAATAAAGTCGGAATCTCAATCTCGCGCGCTTCCCAATTCGTAATCGCGCCGAGCCACCACTCAGCGCCCTTTCTGCGCGCCACCACAGCGAACTTATTTATCTCGCCCGCAACGCCCACCGTCGCATCCCAGACGACCGGCACCTTCGTCAGAAACGCCGCGCATTCAGGCTCCGTGCGGTACTGCGTAGGCGAATCCGCGAGCATCTGTATGGGAGCCTCAAACATCGGGAAGAGCGCGAGCTGATGACAGCGCGTTCCGTATGCCGCAAAAGGTTCTTTTGTCTTATCGAACTCTGGCGCATTAAATGCGCGGTTGCGCATAGCCCCCGGCGTATAATCCATGAATCCCGCAATCATACGCGAGTAGATGAGATTGACATCATTAGCGACGACTTCCTTCTTACCGCCCTTATCCCCGCCCTGCTCAAGGCCGTACACTCCCTCGTAGTTGAGAATATTCGGATAGGTGCGCTGAAGCCCCGTCGGTTTATGGATGCCGTGATACAAAATGACGAGTCGGCGCTTGGCGGCGTCTGATGCCGTCTCTTCAAGAAAACGCTCCGCCATCTGATCATCGCGTTCGATAAAGTCGACCTTGAAGCCCTTAACTCCCATAGCCGCATAGCGATCGAAAATCCGCTGTCGGGCGTGCGGATCGATAAGCGACGGCCACGCCGCCCAAAGAATAACGCCGACGCCTTTACCTTTCCCATATTCAACAACTCCGGGGACATTGACCTCATCTCTCGGTTTATCAAGATTAAGTTTCTCCGCCCAGCCTTCGTCTAAGATGACATAGGCGATTGCGTTCGCGGCGGCAAAGTCAATATACGCCTTGTAAGTCTCGTAGTTACAGCCAGACTTAAGCCCCGGAACATCAGTAATCCTGCGCCCGTTCCACCAGTCCCACGCGACCTGCCCGGGCTTCACCCATGAAGCGTCTCCGATCCGATTCGGTTCAGCGAGCGCATAAACGATATCGGACTCGACAAGTCCTGACGGCGTATCGGCCAAAACGAAAACGCGCCATGGAAACGCCCTCGCTCCCTTCGTCTTGGCGAGATACGGCTCACGCGTTTTTACCTTAACCCGACGGCGATTACCGTCCAGCTCTTTCGGAACACCGGCTTGCCACGAGCGGAGCGTATCCGTCTCACCCTCATGACGATAAAAATTAAGCCCGGGATAGTCGCGCAAATCAGATTCTGTCACTGTAACAACACCAGCGCCCTGAACAGTCGCGGTAAAAGGCGTCATCACGATCTGAGGATGTCCGGCTTTCACGCTTTCGACGGAGCCGATCATCGCGGGCTTCTCCCAACCCGAGACAAGTCCTCTCGCCTGCGTATAGCAAAGTTCCGTGCCCTTCGGGAAGCGAACGGTCGTATTCTCGCCGCGAACCGTGATCTCACCTTCGAAATCAGTCTCGAACCGCCACGCGACACCGTCGTCGCGGGCAAGAAGGGCGACCGCCCAGTCACCGAAATCGACCCGCGTCTCGTTCGCGGAAAGATCAATGGATGACTTCTTGTAAATCGGCGTCGCGAGCGTACCGTCAATTCTGCGAACCGATGTTTTCGGCGTTGCGCCACCCCCATTCAGAAACCCCTTACCCTCGACGAAAAGCGAAATCCCTGTCGACTCGACAATTGCCTTGCCACGCCGCCAGACGGAATATGCCATCCCATTTCCGCTGACCTCAAGCCGCAGTTCGTTCTTTCCGTCAGGCGAAACCGCGCTGAATGTTTTTATCTCTTTCGCCGATGCGACGGAATAGACAACCGTCATGCACAATAAGGCAAGCGCAAATGAAAATATTCCTCTGTTCATAATTTTTCCTTACTCTTTAATCTGACAAAAGTTTTATTCTACTGGTTCATATATTAGTTTAACATAATATTCAAACCGACAAAAGAACTCCAATGGGTTTCCCTTTACTGGTTCTGAATAGCTAACATCTTGGGTGTTTTCATGGGGTCGGGCCACATGGAAACATAAATGGTCCTAATGGTTTTCGCATCTTCATATTCTCATGCACTCCATATTGTCCCTATTGATTTTCCTTTTGTACCGAGCGACGAGACCGGCCGCACGGCGATTGTCAGTTTCTTGCCCTTAGGCAGATCCGCTACAGGTATGTCCACGTTCGTCACGCCGTTGTTCGGCTCGTGGCCGATGCCGAGGTTGACGCCGCTGAAATATTCGCTCTTGAAATATCTCTCCTTCGGATCGTCGCCGACGACCACCACATTGTAGGCAAAGACGCGGCAGTTCGGATTGCCGTCGGCCATCGGGATCTTGACTCTGACGCACGCGGTCTTCGGCGCATTGGAGTCGGGCTTCGGCGGCCTTTTCTCCGGGTCGGACGGGTCGGGCAGCACTGTCGAAGTTCGCACGACGGACAGCTTCGCTTTCTTCCCGAACTGCGGCGTCCCGATGACCTTCTTCAACTCCGCTCGCGAGAACGGATGCGGAGCCGGACGTGGCTTCAACCCGCCGAGCGGCAGCACCCAATCCGCCCCGAGCTTGCCGCCCTGCGCGACCTCGTGCCGCTCGAAGACGACCATGTCGTCGTAAACGTTGACGATCATCGCTTGTCTGGACGGCAGATCGGTGCTTCTGAAGCTGACAGGATCCTCCGGCAGAATGATGTCGCCCGGAGGAGCTATCCCGCATCCGCCGTCGTAGCGGCACGAGCCCAGCGCCACGTTCGGGAAAAAACCGCCGGTGGTACCCCATTCGTAGTAGATCGACTTCCAGTCCGCATTGCTGTGATGCCAATGCCCCACAAACCCGATTGCGTTGGGAAACTCCCTCAGCGCTTTGCAGAAGTTGCCGTGGTGCCGCCTGTGAGAGAGAATGAAGAACGGCTTCGTGCCGCGCAAGGCATAGTCGTCGTCCTTTGAAAGGATATAGTCCGCGAACGCATCCTCGTGGAGCGCCTTCTGCTCCACGTAGTCGTCAACCCAGTGGCGGCAGAAGAAGTGGTAGCCATTCACCTCCCTGTGGAAGAACTCCGAATACGGCTCGCCCCACACAGCCTTGTAGTGGCGGGCCACATCGGCGCAGATCGCCCGCTCTTTCCAGACATCCGGGTCGGGATAGACGCCCCGGATATGATGGCCGTCGTCGCCGTAAAGCTCGTGGTTACCGACGACGAAGATCTTGGGCGGCGCATTGCGTCTGCCGAAGACGCTGTTGAATACCTCCGTGTGAAACTCCCACTCGCGCACACCTCCGCGATGCGAAGCGTCGCCGAGATGCACAAACGCATCGATGTTGCGGCTCTTGAACAACTTGAACGCGTTGCGGATGTAGTCGAGCGTCATTGAACGGTAGAGCGACACCCCGTCCCATTCGACCATCAGATGCGTGTCGCTCAGAATACCCAGTACGAGGTTCGGTTTCCTGCCCTTCGGCACCCAACGGGGCGGCGCCGCGAAAATCCCGCCCGGCAATGCAAGAAAACCGAGCGAAGCCAAGCCTCCTTTCGTCAACTCGCGTCGAGTCAGACTCATACCGCCTCCCTTTGGGTAAATGTTGCCAGTGTTGCCAATGTTGCCAGTACTAATAACATTGGCAACATTCAACATCCTTACCTGACTATCACCCTCAAGCCGTCAGGGTAGATATCTATAACAAGCTTATGAATGGTTGTTTCGTTCTCCGTCACCTCAACCGCCTTCACCTCGTATTTGCGTCCGTCGAGCGCCGTGCCGCTTACGGTCACGTGGTCGGCAAGATTCTCCGGCACGGACGCGAGGGCGCAGAGAACATGTTCGCCGCTGCGGAGGCGCGTGCCGTCGATGCTGATCGTCGCCGCGCCTTCGGCGGGTAGCGTGACGGGAACGATGTCGGGCGTCGCGAACGTATTGGCGGTAGATTCGAACGCGAGCGTCGTGCCAGAGCTAAGCGAAATCGTGCCCGCGCCAAGAATCTTCTTACCCGCATTTACCTGCAAGGTCGCAGTGTCCGTCACGGAAATCGTCTTGCCGCTTGCAACCGTCGTGTCCGTGAGGCCGGAGGGATTGTCCGTAGTGGCGACGATGATCGTACCGCAGCCCGCAATCGTGACGTTGCCTTCCGCGCAGATGCGGCCTTCGAGCGTGACCGTGCGCGGCGTCGTGCCGTCGTTGTAGTCCGTCGTGTCGATGGTGAGCGACGAATTGCCATACACCTCAAGATCACCGTTGCTCGTGCTGCTCTTGCCGGTGTTGGCAAGCGTCCAGTTGGCGGACGAGTAGAGCGTCACAGGATTGTCCTGTGCGTAGAAGCGGGTCGAGTTTCTGTTTTCGGGGTTGATGAACTTCAGTCCGTTCTCGCCGACTACCCACTCGCCCGCACCAGTCGAATGGGATTCCAAGCGCCAGTAGATGCGTCCGCTCTGGACGATATTGTAGAGCAGTCCGGCGGCTTGTATCGGCTGCGTGTTTTCCGTGATGACCTCAAACTGCTTCGTCGTCGTGGCCGTCGTCGTATTGGCGCAGACGGCGTTGCCCGTGACAGTCACCGTCCCCTCGTTGGAGTAAAGGAACGTACCCTGCCCGTCGCCGACCACGAGATCACCGGCCACCGTCAGCGACGCTCCCTGCGCAATCGCAAGCTTGCAGGCGTTGGTGAGCGACCCAGCGATCCGCAGATCGCCCTCTCCAATCGTGACGACCGCAGATGAGGAAGGAATGATAATCGTATCTGCCTTGAACGTGTCTCCGACGGTGAGTGTCGTCGGAGCCGTGAAATCAAACGTCACCTCGCCGCTCGTCGGCACAACTCCCGTAGTCCAGTTGTCAGAGACGCTCAGGTTGCCGCCGCTGCCGCCGATGTAGGCGACTTCGCCCGCCTCGTAGCCGTAGGCGCAGACGATTGCCGTCTTGTCCGCGTTGAACCTGAACTGCTTGCTCGCGTCTGCGGGCTTGGTTGCATCGTCGATTGCGTCGGCTGCGAACACTTCGCCTCCGGAGATACGTACTACCTCGTAAATGCCCTTCTCAAGCCCAGCCGGAATCGTGAACGCGAGTTTCTCGCCCGCGATAGCCTCCGGAACGACGAGCGTGGTGCCGACCTCGACAGTCGTCACTCCCGTATAGGCGGGCTGCTCGGAATACGTCACCGTGCCGCCGCCCACATACGCCATGCCACCCGTACCAGTGACAGACTTCGCCTTAATCACCACGTCGAGCGTCGCCGCGTCGATCGTGCCGCCGCCCGCATTCACCGTGACGGGGATCGCGGACTGTATCAACCCGCCGCTATCCACGGCGTTCGCCTTGAGCGTTCCGCCGTTAAACACGAGCGAGGACGTACCGCCGTCGTGGATGACGGTCTTCGCAATCAGCGTTCCGCCGTTGAGCGTCACTGTGCCGGTGGTCTTGCCGACATACGCCCTGCCGTCGGAAGACCTCACCTCCGCCGTGCCGCCGTTGATCGTCAGCGTTCCCGTGCCGTATTGGCCGATGACAAACCTGTTCGCCGCAACGCTGCCGCTGTTGAGAGCCATGTCGCCCGTCGAGCCGCTCTGGGTGCCGACGCACAAGTTGCGTCCGACGTTGAGCGCGGCACCGTCCATCGTCAACGTTCCCGTGGCGGACGCGGTGTATCCGACATAGAAATCGTTGTTGGCGGTCACAGTCGCACCCGCCTCAGCCCGCAGCGTTCCATCTTTGATGAAGTCAAGAGCGAACGCGCCGTTCTTGAGAGTGATGTCCAGACCGCTTTCGATTGCCGCGAGCTTGGTGGCGTGGGTGCCGCCGCCATAGTCGAGGGTGACGGGCTTCGCGGAGTCAGTGCCGAGGATGAGTCCCGCGAGAGTCGCGTCTGGAGACATGGCGAGCGTTCCCTCCGAAAGCGTCGTCGCGTCGTCGCGCGATGCGCCGAGTGTCAGCGTTCCCGACCCCGTCTTTTCGAGCGCGCCCGCTGTGGGCGCGGCAATCGTGGCCGATACTCCCGAGGCAACGTTGACCGCCGGGACGGTGAGTGTGCCGCCGCCCGCCTCGATTGTCGCATCAGCATTGAAAGTGGCGGAGACCGCTGTGACGTTCGCGCCGAGCGTTACGGTGGAGGCATCGTTGAACACGGCGTAATTGCCGTCCGTCCAGGTCTTCGCCGTGCCGGTCGCATTCGTCCAGGCGTTAGCCGTCGCCCACGCCGCGTCGCCGCCCTTCCAGCCGAGGTCAACCGCCGGCGCGACATAGTGAACTTTGATCTGATTGCCTTCGCAGGTGATGGTAGTCCCCTCGGCGCCGCCGGGACATGAAGTCGGATCGAAGCCATGTCGTTCTGTGGGCCAAGGGGT
>JAZSLQ010000246.1:0-3046 GCA_045535455.1 Kiritimatiellia bacterium
CTCATGACGACGAACGGACAGGCACCGTTCGTCACGGTCTACATGTACCTCGGCGAGGCGAGGAGCGAGAGGGAGCGCGCGGACCTCGCGATGATCATCGAGGAGGTCCTGAACGAGCGCATCCTCGGCGTCAAGAACGAGCAGGGCGTCTACATCACGCCCGCCTTCCCGAAGCTCATCTACGTCCTCGAGGAGCAGAACGACACCGAGAAGTCCAAGTACTGGTACCTGACCGAACTCGCGGCGAAGTGCACGGCGAAGCGCATGGTCCCCGACTACATCAGCGAGAAGAAGATGCGCGAGTACAAGCTCTCGAAGGGCGAGACCGTCGGCCATGGCGACACGTACACCTGCATGGGCTGCCGCTCGTTCCTCACGCCCGACCGCTCGGGCGACGGCTATGGCAACGTGGCGCGCGCGAAGAACTACGAGCCCGGCAAGCCCAAGTACTACGGCCGCTTCAACCAGGGCGTCGTCACGATCAACCTCGTCGACATCGCGCTTTCCGCGCACGGCGACATGAAGAAGTTCTGGGACCTCTTCGAGGAACGCTGCGAGCTCTGCCACCGCGCCCTCCGCTGCCGCCATGAGCGCCTGAAAGGAACGCCCTCCGACGCGGCGCCGATCCTCTGGCAGTATGGCGCCCTCGCGCGTCTCGACAAGGGCGAGAAGATCGACAAGCTCCTCTATGGCGGCTACTCGACGATCTCGCTCGGGTATGCGGGGCTCTGGGAGTGCGTCTTCGCGATGATCGGCAAGAAGCTCACCGAGCCCGAAGGCGAGAAGTTCGGCCTTGAGATCATGGAGAAGCTCAACGAGTACACCGCGAAGTGGAAGAAGGCCGAGGACATCGACTACTCGCTCTACGGGACCCCGCTCGAGTCGACGACCTACAAGTTCGCGAAGTGCCTGCAGAAGCGCTTTGGCGTCGTGAAGGGCGTCACCGACAAGAACTACATCACGAACTCCTACCACGTGCATGTGACCGAGAAGATCGACGCGTTCGACAAGCTCGCGCTCGAGGCGAAGTTCCAAAAGCTCTCGCCCGGAGGCGCGATCTCCTACGTCGAGGTGCCGAACATGCAGAACAACCTGCCGGCGGTCCTCTCGATCATGAAGTTCATCTACGAGAACATCATGTACGCCGAGCTCAACACCAAGAGCGACTACTGCCAGGTGTGCGGCTTCGACGGCGAGATCGAGATCGTGAAGGACGAAAGCGGCAAGCTCGTGTGGCGCTGCCCGAAGTGCGGCAACACCGACGAGTCCAAGCTCAACGTCGCCCGCCGTACCTGCGGCTACATCGGCTCCCAGTTCTGGAACCAGGGCCGTACGCAGGAAATCAAGGAACGCGTGCTGCACGTCTCGTGAACTACGCGTCGATCAGAACTTGCGACATCGCAAACGGAGAGGGAGTGAGAGTCTCCCTCTTCGTTTCTGGTTGCACGCACCACTGCAAGGGCTGTTTCAACGAGGAGGCGTGGGACTTTGCCTACGGCGAGCCGTTTACGCGCGAGATCGAGGACCGGCTACTCGCCGCGCTCGCCCCTTCGCACATTGCAGGGCTTACGATCCTCGGCGGGGAGCCGATGGAGCCGGAGAACCAGCGAGCCCTCGTGCCTTTCCTCAGGCGAGTGCGCGACAGGTTTGGGCTCTCGAAGACTATTTGGATATACACCGGCTGCATTCTTGAGGGCGAGCTGAAGTCGCCGTCGCGCTGGCGCACGGAAGTGACCGACGAGATTCTTGCAATGACAGACGTGCTCGTCGACGGGCGTTTTGTCGAGGAACTTAAGGACATTTCGCTTCAGTTCCGCGGCAGTTCCAACCAGCGCATAATCAAGCTCCGCTGATTTTTGCTATAATATCCTCCTTCTAAGGAGGAAAAATGAGACCTGTTGTTTTCATCATCCGTGACGGCTGGGGTGTCAATCCCCGCGCTGACGGCAATTCTGTTTATGGCGCAAAGACGCCTGTCATCGACCAGATCAGGGCGCGCTACCCGCACTGCCTTCTCGACTGCTGCGGCGAGGCGGTAGGACTTCCCGACGGCTACCAGGGATCGTCCGAGGTCGGTCACCTCAACATGGGCGCCGGGCGTATCGTCGTCCAGGAGCTGAAGCGCATCGACGACGGCCTTTCCTCCGGCGAGCTTTTCAAGAGCCCGAAGTGGCAGAACCTCATTGCGAACTGGAAGCAGAACAACTCGCAGTTCCATTTCTTCGGTCTTCTCCAGGACGAGGGAGTTCATGCCCACCAGGAGCATCTCTTCAAGCTGATGAAGCGTGCGCGCCAGGAATTCCCTGAAGGGCGTATCGTCGTTCATCCGTTCCTCGATGGCCGCGACACGCCGCCACGTTCGACGTTGGAATATGTCGCTCGCCTCAAAACCGAGCTTGCCGCCGTCGGCAATGCGACGATCGGCACTGCGATGGGCCGCTACTACGGCATGGATCGCGTGAAGAACTGGAAGCTCACGAGCGAGGCATACGACTGCATCGTCGGTTGCAAGGGCAAGAAGGCCGCGACGATCGAGGAGTGCGTCAAGGCGGAGTACGAGAGCGGCAAGACGCCTGACGGGACGCCCATGACCGACGAGTACATCCCGTGCTACGTCATCGGCGACTACGCCGGCATGAAGGACGGCGACGTCGTGATGCACACCAACTACCGCCAGGACCGCGCGATCCAGCTCACCCAGGCGTTCGTCTCAGACGACTACGCCGGCGAGCGCTGCGCGCGCCCGAAGGTGACGTTCCTCGGCTTCACGCGCTACTGGGACGAGTTCGAGGACTACCTGCTCGGCGCGATGGGCGCGGGCGGCGGCATGGACAACCTCCTCGGCGAGGTCGTGTCGCGCGCCGGCATCAAGCAGCTGCGTCTCGCCGAGACGCAGAAGTTCCGCCACGTGACGAGCTTCTTCAACGGCAAGTCCACCACGCCCTCCGAGGGCGAGGACCAAGTGGAGGTGAAGAGCCGCTTCGACCCCGCCACGTTCGCGAGCCATCCGGAGATGGACGCCTACAACGTGACCGACGAACTCCTG
>JAZSLQ010000035.1:0-2046 GCA_045535455.1 Kiritimatiellia bacterium
GTTCAATTTCGACGGCGGCACTTTCAGGCGGCTCGCGGCGGGCGACTTCTTTGCCGCCAACAACGATGCCGCCGCAATCGACGTCACGGTAAGCGCAAACGGCGGTACGCTCGACAACAACGGATTTGCCGTAGGTCTTCCGCGTACGATAACGGGCGCGGGCGGGATGACGCTCTCGGGGAGCGGCACGACGACGGTCTCCGCCGACCAGTCCTACACGGGCACGACGACGGTCTCGAACGAAACGACGCTTTCCGTCTCCGGCGGCGTCACGTTCGCAGGGCCTGTGGTGTTCAACGAGGACTCCGCGCTCGACATCGCTGGCTACAACGGCACGACACCGCTCTCCGCGACGGCTATCACATTCCCGGATGAAGGCACTGTCGCGCTCACATTGGATAGCGGTGCGTTCGATACGGGCGTCTACAAGATATGCGCTGCCGACGACCTCACGGCGGCGGACGGCGAGAAGTTCGCGCCATCGACCGGTACGCTCGCCGTGAGCTGGAGCGTTGATGGCGATATACTCATGCTTACAGTCGGCACCGTCGATCCCAATACATGGACGGGCCGTGCGGGCGACCGCAACCTTTCAAATCCCGCCAACTGGTATGGCCTCGCGGTTCCGACGAGCGGTACGGCAACAATCAACACCAGCGGAGATCTGACTGTCGGCGACTTGTTCAGCCCGGATGTCATCGTGTTCCCGGAAACCTGCGGCGCGGTCACCATTGCGGGCCAAAACGCCATCACCGGCGTTTCGGCAATCACGAACCTTTCTTCCTCCACCTGCACGTTCGAGGTGCCGGTCGCATTTGCTGACAAGATTGACGTCTACCAGACCGCGTACTATTACTGCAATTCATCATCGGGCGACAGCTACGAGCAAGCGGGCGGCCATGTCCGTTTCGCGGGCGGCGTGACGGGGACTGGCTTTGCCGAGGGGACAACTCGCCGTCTCGACGGCGCGTACACGATTCCCGCGACGGCCGGCTGGGTTGCAAACACCACCGATAATGTCTGGACTCTTCCTGAATCCACGGAGGCTGGCACTTCGTCGCTCACCATCACTGGCTCCTCCTACGAGACGCCTGGGACCACCGATACCTCCATGTTGCTCATTGGCAGCGGCGGTGCGTTTACGACAGGTGTCGTGAGAACATCGAATCGTCTCAGCTATCGAATCTTCGGCGAATATGTCGTTACGGACGAGCTGGAGGTCGAGTTGACGAAAGACACCTACATCTCCCAGAGGCACGATGGAACCTACAAGTTCGAGAAACTCACGCTCAGCGACAATGGAACAAGTTATAACTTCTATGTGGCCAATTCCACCAGGAAATTCGGCACCAAGCATCTGTACATCGGCGCGGGCGGCATAAATGTCAATGGGACTGCGGGCAAGTCCACGACCCTTGTGTGCGGCTACGATAATCAAACCAGCCACGATGTAACACATCTCCACCCGTGGCACAGCGACTACGCGATCAACGGAAAGGGCGGCAGCACGCGCGACCTGATCATCTGCAGGACAACGTACCTCCACACGGACGACGAGAACGGCGTAGCGCGCACGGTTACGCTCAACGGCATCGCCGATGTCCGCGACGCGCTGACGATAAATGGAAGCGGCAAGCTCCAGGTCAATTCCAACGGCATGAACGGCGAGGGCAGCAAGATCGGCGGTATCACGGTGACCGATTCCGCCACGCTCGCCTACGCGTCCGGCGCGGACCTCGGCGAGGGCGCGGTCACTGTCGGCGCGAATGCGACAATGGAGGTCGCTTCTGGCGTGCACACGTTCGGCGGCTTGACCCTCAATGATGGCGCGACGCTCGCGTTCAACTTCTCGGACCGCCGCGTTGCCCCGCAGCTTGCCATTGCCGACGGGAAGACGCTGACGGTGAATGGCGCGGTGAAGGTGAAGATCCCCGCAGATTGCGTCCGCCCGACAGGCGGGGAGCATGTGCTCACCACCTGCGGCGGGTTCACGGCTGAGAAAGTCTCCCTTGTCGCCGGTGCGCCAGATTGGGTGCGCGGCCTTTC
>JAZSLQ010000175.1:0-19003 GCA_045535455.1 Kiritimatiellia bacterium
GATTTTGACCGCCGGCGCAAAGGGCGCGCGTGAAGGCGCGCGCGTCAAAATCATGCCGGTGGGGTGCCCGCAAACTGCGGGTCGGGCGAGCAGGTCGGGCGCAGGCCTCGCCATCGGGCGGCGCGGCGATGTCAGCCCTAAGCCGAAACTGACGATTACTTCAAAAGACGTTCGGCGGCAAGGCCGATTTCAGCGGCGCGGTTGGCGCCGCCCTCGCGCTCGATCACGTAGTTGCCCTTGTAGCCGGCCTTCTCGAGCTCCGTAATGAAGGCGCGGGCGCCGACGGCGCCGTCACCCCACGGAACCTCGGTTCCCCAGGTGCCGGGCTTCTGCGTAAAGAGCGCATCCTTCACGTGGACCTGGCGGATCCACGGCGCGAGAAGTTTCACCGCCTCGCGCGGCTCGCCCTTCCCGTAAAGGATCATGTTCGCGGGGTCGAAGTTGACATAGACCCCGGGGACCTTCTCGAGGAACTTCACGAGGTCCTCGGCCGTCTCCTGACCGGACTCGAGGAGAATCGTCACGCCGTACTTCTTGGCCTCGTCGCGCATCCACGAGACACGCTCGACGTAGGTCGCGAATGCCTTGGGGTCGCTCTCGTCGAGGAATCCGGCGTGGAGCGACATGTACTTGCAGCCGAGTTCCTTTGTGAGCTTCGCGCCCTCGGTCACGATCTTCTTATTGCCCTCCCAGGTCGCGTCGGGGACGATGCCGCCCGTCTTCTTGATCGTCTCAAGCGTCGAGTAGTCCTCGCCAATCGTGCCGACCATCGTCGACATGAGCTTCCACTTACCGGACTTGACCTGGGACTTCACGAACTCCCACGTCTCCTTCGACTCGGCGGCGCCGTGGCGCTCGTCTGGGGCGATAAACGGCCCGAGAGCGAGGTGGATGCCCTTGACGCCCGCCTTCTCCATCGCGGCGGCGACTTCAACGAGCGGCTTGCGCCAGCTCCAGCTGCAGACGCCCACACGGTCTGCGGGAACCGTCTGGACAGGAAGCTTGCGAATGAAGATGTTGCGCCACTCGGTCGGGTCGCCGTGGCACTGGAGCTCGATCTGCTCCTTGAAGAAGATCGGACGCTTGCGGTCCCAGTAGTTCTCAAGCGTGACGTTGTCGACGACGAGCTCGCCGTTGAGCCACACCGTCACCTTGTCACCGCGCATGATCACGTGGAAGCGGTTCCAGTCACCCACCTGCTTGTCGGCGATCTTAAGCGCCTGAGACGGGTTCTTCTTGTTGTTGTAGAGACCGCCTGAGCCGATGTTCCACTGGTTGTGCGCGTCCCAGATCTGAACCTGCGGCGAACCCCTGAGATAGAGCCCCGAGTCGCCCGTGATCGACATGATGCGCCAGTCGGCCCACATCTCGAAGTCCTCGTAGTCCTCCTTCGTAGCAAGAGAGTAGCCGCCACGGTAGCCGTCGAAATAGAGGTTGCCGTTCCTCACGTGCCAGTGCTCGTCACGGCCCTTGTCTGCGATTTTCTGCATCTCGGCGCGCTTCTCGCTTGTCGCCGCCTGGCGGACGAGGGGGTTGTCGAACTTCTCTTCGGTCGTAACGCCCTTCCAGAATTCGGGGAGGTCGCTTTCGTCGCCGTCGAAATAGGCCGTAAAGCCCTTCGGGCAGGCCATGCGCTGCTTCGGGCAGACGGCGCCCATCTTCGCGTCGTCTGGAAGCTCCTTGATGCGGACGTTGCGGAACTTCACGTCAGAACCATGGCCGCAGAAAGTGATGAAGCCGCGCGTGCGGTGGAGGCCGGGGTGCTTCTTCCCGTCGGGCGTGTCGCCATCGCCCTTCCACTGCGAGACGTCGCCCTTCGTGATCAGATAGCCGTTGAGATAGACCTCGATCTCGCTGCCGATGACCTTGACTTCCTCGAAGTTCCACATTCCCGGCTTCCTGACATAGCTGCCGCCGCCGGTGAAGTTCTTGTCCTTGCCCCAGATCTGCTTGTCGACGTTGTCGCGACGGGAAGGCACGATGCCGTAGATCGAGCCCGTGTACTGGTAGGGCTTGAGCTTGTCGGCCTTCTTCTCCTTGTCGTAGTAGGCACTGCCGCCGTCATCGAGGAGCTGCAGCTCGCACATGCCGTGATACGCCGCATCGACACGCGAATCGGGAGTGCGGATGCCGAGGCCGTTGTTGCCGTTCTCGGGCATCAGGAACTCGAGGCGAAGGATGAAGTTGCCGTACTCCTTCTCGGTAATCGGGTTGCCATTGCCGTAGATCATGCCGTTCCCTTCGGAAAGCGGCGTGAAGCCCTCGTCAATGAGAGGCGAATACAGCGTCTCAGTCGATTCAACGCAAACGCACCCGGCAATCGCTACAAAGGCGACGGCCGCCAACAGGTTATTCCGCATTTTCATGTGACTATTATACCAAAAAACAAAGCGCTGTGGGCTCATTATGCAATGGATTTCCCGAACCACGCCTTTGCGTGCCACCGGTGAACCAGAATGCATCCTCGGACATTTTCGTCAAGAGCGAACACGGCCCATGCTCCGACAAGCCCAAACCCCATAGGAACTGCGACCACCCAGAACAACCCTACGGCAATCACCCACTGGAAGGTAATCCCGATGACCATAGGGTAGAGGACATCACCAGCCGCACGAAGCGTCCAGCAGGCGAAGATGGTACGCATACGCCCGATTTCGAGGACGCAGTCTATCCAGAAAAGAATCGTTCCGAGACGGATGATCTCGCTGTTCTGGGTCAGGAGCCCAAGCACCCAGGGCCCCGCAAGGGCCAACGCACCGCTGCAACACAACGAAACGGTCAGGGCCCTGCGATAGAAGAAATTGCCAAGAAGATATGCGGCCTTGTAGCGACATTGGCCGACAAGGTGCCCGACGAGAATGTCTCCGGCCTGGACTACGCTCACTCCGAACAGACAGGTGAACATTACGCTGTTGGCGACGTATGTCCGCGTCGTCAGCGCCTCAGTGGAGATCTGGTTTATGAAGTATATTGTCACAGCCTGGGAAAGGCAGTAGGACATCTCCTCGCCAATAGCCGGAAGCCCGATCTTGAAAATGCCAGTGAACTCCCGCCAGGGGAAGACCTTGAACCAGACGAGCGGATAACGGCGGATATGGATCCTGGTGTGATGGACAAGGAGGATTGCCATCGACACGACTTGGCTCGCCGCAGTCGCCCACGCCGCGCCAACGACGCCAAGCGCAGGACATCCGCAATGCCCGTATATCAGGAGATAGTTGCCGACGACATTGACAATGTTGGCGACAGCAGTGGCGACCATTGGAGACTTGACGCGATCCACGCTGCGCAAGGACGCGCTGAACGTAAAGCCCAGCGCCTGGAAGAACGAAAACGCGCCGGCGATGCGCAGATAGGCCGCCCCTTCCGACATAAGCTCCTCTCGAAGCCCCATCATCCGCAGGATCGCCTCGGCGTTGAAGTACAGGAACGCGCTCACGACGAAGCCAAGCACGGCATTGAAGATCAAGGCGACGCCGACGACCTGAACGAGTCGCTTGCGAAGCCCCGCGCCGTGATACTGTGCGCAGACGACCGCAACGCCCGACGCCGCGAAACGGTACACGAGAAACACCAGCATGACGATCTGGCTAGCAAGCCCTACTGCGGCCACAGCGCCGTCGCCGCAGCTCGAGAGCATGAACATGTCGACGAAGCCGACAAGCGCAACAAGGGCGATCTCCATGAAAATGGGGATCGTCAGACGCATCAACTGCCGCCGCAAAGGTTCCATCCTTTCATAGTATAGCAAATAGCGAGACGGTAGGCGAAGTCCGCAAGGCGTTTCTTACGCCTACCGTCCCGAGCGCGGAAAAAATGTACCACGCACTCATCTGTCCGCAGTCCTCGTTGCCGTCGAACCTTTTGCGGTCGGTGGAGTACGAGCGCGCAAGAATCTCGCGCACACGCTGCTGCGTCTTCTCCGGTGCGCCGAACCGGTTGTAGAGATAGGCGCAGTGGTGTGACGGCTCGTTGCCGTGGATGGACTTGTTCCCGCGCTCCGGCTTCCAGAAGAGCGTCTCGAAGAATTCGTCGAGACGCTTGACAGCCGCCGCATTGCCGCCCATGAGCGAGGCAAGTCCCTCGGGGTCGTGCGGAACGCACCAGACCGCCGTCTCCGCTCTGCACTCCGTGTAGGCATGTTTCGCGTCCGCGTCAAATGTGCCGTCCGCACGCCGCGGCAGGAACGACCCCGCCGATGCGCACCAGAGATTGGTGTACGCCTTGTTCCTGTCCGCAAACGAGAAGTCGAGCGTCCGCGAGACCGATTCGTCCGTCTCGTCGCAGGCGACATAGCCGCGCTTCAGATAGCTCGTCAACCCCGCGCGCGTTTCGGGATATTCGCCGTATTCCTCGCGGTCTCGCCAGCGGCGCTTCAAGTCGAACTTCTGGGGAACAGTGCGGTTCTTGCGTATGGCCTCACGTGCAAGATCGTGGTCAAAGCCCGAAAAGCCCTTCGCCATCGCCTCCTCGAGGACAATCTCCGCCGGTGCGCCGACCATGATGCCCGTGTAGCCGGGGTTCGGCCACTTCGGGAGCCACCCTCCCTCGCGGTACATATCGAGAAGCGACTGCATCATGCCGTCGATGCGCTCCGGCGCGACGAGCGTCAGCCAGGGGTGTTCCGCGCGGTACGTGTCCCAAAGCGAAAAGCAGTTGTAAATCGTTCCGTCGTGTATCTTGTCGTCGAACGCGGAGTAGTAGCGGCCCCGCTCGTCTATCTGGCGCGGATAGAGCAACGTATGGAACAGCCCCGTTTAGAATATCGTCTTCACGTCGTCCGGCGCGTCGATTTCGACGCGGCTGAAATACCTCTCCCATTCGGCCTTCGTTCCCGCTACGACCTCCTCGAATGTCCGTTCGCCTATTTCCACCGCGAGGTTGCGCCTCGCCTGATCAAGCGAAATGAGCGAGACGCCGATCTGCATCCCGTCCTTGCCCCGCCTCACGCACCTCCAGCCCTTGAAGTTCGGAAGCGCGCATCCGAGGTTCTCGTCGTCGCGATTGGAACAGTAGCCGTCGAGAAGCCGAATGTCCTTCAGGTTGCCGCGAAGCCACGCGGCATGCGCCGTCGCAGTGTACTCGAACGTGCGACCGCCGGCCGTGACGCGCCCCATGTACGGCGTGTAGTCGGCGCTTTCGATCTTCGCGGGCTCGATCGGTATCCGCACCTCGCCCCAGTCGCCCATCCATATTGCGGGCTGGCGGGTGAGTATGAAGCCGATGAGCGTGTCGTCGGCCTGGTTGAAGCTGAGCTGCCCCACGCGGTTGAGGCGCGTCATCGGCACCATGTGGAACGAGCCGAACGGAACGCCCGTATAGGGCATCATCCCGCCGTACTCCGACCCAGACCCCTCCGTGCCTATCAGCGAATCGACGTAATCGAACCCATCGGCAGGCCTGACCTGTCGTTCGGCACGCGTGTGGCGTCCCGGACCGAACGCAAACGCTTCGCCGGACGGCATGACGACGTTTGCCTTAGTGCCGTTGGGCACTTCGACAGTGAGAGCGAACTCCCCATCCTTTTTCGTCCATTCCACCGCAATCGTTCCGTGCGGCGTCGGAACCTTCGCCTTGACGAAACCCAGCGCGGCAGGCGGATGCGGCCGCACCTCGAATTCCGCAAATCCAGGTTGCAACGGCTTAACTCCTGCCAGATACGCATAAGCCCACGCCGCAAAATCCCCGAACATGACGTGGTTGCGCGAGGAGCCGCCCTTCCAACTTTCCCAAAGCGTCGTAGCCCCCTCCTTTATCCAGTGCGCGAAACCGGGATACGTGTCGTTCATGATCATCTTCCAGGCAAGGTCTGTCTCGCCCGCCTCTGAAAGTGCCCTGAACACTACCGTTGAGCCAAGAAGCCCGAAGTCGATCTTGTCTTCTTCCGCATGGACGGCCTCGACGAGACGGCGGCGGACCGCCTTGACCTCCCCTTCTGGGACAAGGCCGAATTCAAGCGCCATGGCCTGCCCGCAGGCATAGCCGTTTTCATAGCGTCCGTCGCCTTTGTAGAACGCAGCGTTGAAATCACCGCGCAGCTTTTCCGCGATTCCCTTGAAGTGGGCAGCGTCGTCGCCCTTTCCAAGAGTCTCCGCCATCTCGCGCATTTCCCTAAACGTCCTGTACGCATACGCGCTTGACGTGAACGGAATCGTCGTGCGGCAGCTGCCGAGATCGCCGGGCCTGTTGAGCTTCACGGCCACCCAGTCACCGAGTCCGTGAGTGCATAGCGGATGGAGCGTCGTCGCGAGCTTTTCCGAGTAGCGGCGCATCGCCGGATAGAGTTCGCGCATCGTCCCCGTATCGCCATGAAAGCGGTGGAGCGCATAGGGAATGGTCGTCAGCGCAATCCCCCACGCTGGCCCTGCGCCGCAGGGGTCGCCGTTGAACCCCCACCCCGACGTCGGCGCGATGCTCGCTATGCGGCCGTCCGGCTTCTGCTGGTCGGCAATTGTGCGAAGCCAGGAAGTGTAGGCGGCGGCGTTTTCTTTCCCGCCGTATGCATATTGTGCGAACTCTATCGCCGCCGCCGCATCGCCGAGCCAGCCATTCTTCTCTCGGTGGGGGCAGTCGGTCGGATAGCCGTCCGTGAAGTTCCCCTCATACGCAAGTTCCGTCGCGGCTACGAGCTTGTTGAATGTTTCGCTGTCGCACCAGAACGATCCCGTTTTCGGAAACGCCGTACGGACGAAACAGGCGACAACGTTCTTTGCGGATGGCACAACGCGGCACCCTTTGACGATGATGTAGCGGAAGCCGTTGTAGGTGAAGCGCGGCTCGTATGTTTCGCCATCAACGCCGGCAGAAACGAAGCGATCCGTCTGGAAACCCGCCGTGTCGGAATCGACAATCTTGCACAACCCAGGCGAAGCAAGTTTGAGGACATGCTGGTCTATACGCCGTTTCCCTTCAGACGGATGTCGCTCATCGTAGCGGATTGACACTACATCACCCTTTGCGAGACCCGAGAACTTTATCCTCGACCAGCCCGCGACGTTGAAGCCGAAATCATAGAGCGTCGAGCCATCCGGCATCGTTTCCGCCTTGAGAGCCGGATACTCCCGCACGATTTCAGCGGCAGGATGGTCTTCGGGAACGAGCCTTCCGCCTGGCGCTTCCATCACGGTCGCCTTGCGCACCTCCAAGGTCTTGGCAGGCCTTGAAAGCACCACCTCCCCCTCTCTAAAGTCGTTGAACGCAACAGGCGAGGCCACGACATGCCATGACGAATCGGTGACTATGCGGCACATTGTGCCGTCGGTAAACGACATCTCAAGCTTGGCTATTCCTCGCGGCGGTCCGCGCCAAGGCGCCTTGTTGAATTCCCAAGCCGCCTCCGACTGGACGTTGTACAGTCCGTTTCCGAGCAGAATGTGGATTTCGTTTTTGCCGGCGCGAATCATGCCCGTTACGTCGTAGGTCGAATAGTAGATGCGCTTCAAGTAGTCCGTGGGCGTAGGGTCGAGAACCTTTTTCCCGACCTTGCGCCCGTTGATCTGCGCTTCGTAGTAGCCGACGCCCGTTACCTTGAGAACGGCGGACTTTGGTGCCGAAGAAACCTCGAAAGACTTCGCGACGGCGGGATCGCTGGCATCCGGGACGCCAATCCACTTTGCCTCGCCGTCCTGCGCGGCAGATGCGCACTGTGCAAGTGCGGCGAAAGCAACGAGTGCCGGGAATGCGTTCATTGCGCCCCCTTACTCGAACGCGATGACGACAAATGAGTTGCGCGGCAGGACGGCGGGGAGCGGCGTTGCCGCGTCCGTTCTGTCAGCGTCGGTAATCCGGCACGACTTCACCTTGCGCCCGCCGAAATCAGCCTTCAACTCACACGGCTTTGCCGAGTCGTTCACGACAAACGCCGCCGCGCTGCCTTCGCCCTTTGCCGCGACCGCCCAGAAGCCGTCCTTGCCCTGTCCGCCAGCGACCTCGCACTTCACCGCCGTGCCAAGGCGATAGAGCACATTGAAATACATTAGTGCGTAATACGCCTTCCCGGGCTTTCGTGCGACAGGATTGAAAAGCGGCGAATACCGGGAAAGCTGGCACCTTGCGTCATAAACGTGCGCCATGTCAAGACCATCAGAAGACTGCGCCGCCGCTATGCAAGCCGCCACGCCGCTAGACAGTTCGGGGTTCAGCCAATAACACAACTCGGCGTTCTTGTCGAATAAATCTTCGTGCGCCAGCCATTCGTTCAGATGAAGTTCGACGTCCCCGTAACCCGCCTTGCGCAAAAGTTCCCTGTGGTAGTCGGTGTGAGCCTTCACACAATCAGGCGTGATGTAGCCGTGGAACGAGAAGAAATCAAGCGGACATTTCCGCTCATTGATGAAGTCGCAGAACTCCACAAAGCAGCGATGCCGGTACGCCTCTTCCTCCGGCACGGGCTTCCCACGCATCTCAAGCGTCACATTGTGCGCGGTGCACTTGCCGTAGCCGCCGATCTTGAGGTGCGGGAACTTCGCCTTGAGGTGCTTCGACGCGACTTCGTAGAGTTCACAGAACTGCCGCCAAGAACCTTGCCACATCGGATTGCGGTCGTCGGGGCGGTCGTCCGCCTCGTTCCATATTTCCCAGTACGAGATCTTCCACTTGTAGCCGTCGGCCCACCCTTCGGTGTAGTGTCGGATCACGTGTTCGCATATCCTCGCCCACTTCGAGAAGTCCTTGGGCGGGAAAATACGGTACGGCTTGCCGACAGACCGCGCATAGTTCTCAATCGTCACGCCAAGGCGGAAGTACGGCTCCACGCCATTGTCCACCAGGGCCTTCAAATAAAGATCTGTGAACGCAAAGTCGTAGTTCTTTGGGTTGCTTTCGTCCGCGTCGAAATCGCGGAAGATATTCGGTATGTCAACCCACAGGTTTTGTCCGAACATGCCCCCGACGTCATGAAGGCGCACATACGGTACGCCCGCCTCCTTCAGGTAGCGGAACATGGAGAAGTCTGGGCCGAACAACAACGGCCCCTGACCGGTTGAATGGACAGGCTTGACCACACCAACCTCCTCGTCAAAGTCGATCTTGACATCTACAGCCGCCGCTGTCGCAGCGTACAATGCCGCAAGAATCGCTCCGAATGGCGTTCGCATATGCTTCCTCTCTTTTACCGGAGAATCAATATCATCCCCCTGGTTTTCACTTCGAAGGCGCCTTGCCCTGTGATCACGCCCGGCACTGTAGATGCGTCAACAATGCCCGAATAGTTCCGTCCCGCAATTCTGAGCCTGCCGACCTTCACAGTTCCAGAGAAATCCAGCGCGAGTTTCGCCCCGGCTGAGACGGATATCTCAAGGTCTTCCGACAGTCTGGGAGTTTCCGCCACAAGCTCGTCTGCAACAGGCTTGAGCGACACGCCGTCGATCATCGTATTGCGGTCTTCGCTTGCCGTCATCGTGCTGGAGAAACCGAGACGGTACGTTCCCGCCGCCGGAGCTCGCCAAAAATATGTGTATGGGCGGAACTCGTCGGTATCCACGTCCGTGCGGCCGACCTCGTTCGTCACGCCGCCCTGCGCCATCCACACGCGAATGGGGTTGTGGCCCCTGTTGCCGTCGGACGAATTGCGCTCGTCGACCCTAGCCCTGGCAAAGAACGTCAGACGGTAGAGCCCGTTGGACGGCACGGCGATATCCTGCCAGGCGGCATCGCGATTGTTATACCAAATCTTGAGGCAATAATCGCCCTCGTATGTGTCGTAACCGAAATATTGCGGTTGATTTGAATAGGCATGACGCGCAATGAAGTTGTCGGGGTTCGACGCTTCTGGATGGACGAAGCGTTGCCAAGCGGACGAACCATCCCATGTGGCGTCTTCAAAGCCACCGTCTGCGACGAGTTCGGTACATGGCACGAGTTCCACGTCGTCAAGGAATCCGGCTCCGCTGGAGTTCGTCTGCCGAAGGGAGACAGAAACGCTAGCACCTTCGGGAATGACAATCTCATTTGGCAACGTGACCAATTTCCACTTGTTGAAGCCTGAAAGGTATCCTGACACGGTTCCAAGCGGATACTCGTCGCTGTTCACAGTAACCGTCGCCGACCAAACGGGAAAGTTCTTGAGCTCATTGCCATGCCATGTCGATGCGTCAAAACCGGCGAACGCCGCCTTGAAGCGAAGCCGGAACTTTCCTGCAGGAGGTGTGAATACACCGCTTGTCGCCGTCCCACCATCGGAATAGAAGGCAAGGTACTTGTCACCGAAACCGCCAAGGTTGGCATTGTGGAAGTAACCGTCTCCGTTTGCTGCCATCGCCGCGTGTGTGACGCCCACGCTCGGCGCTCCACTCATGCCCGATCCGCCTTGCGTGAACGTCCATGACACGACTCTGTTCGAAGGCGAATATGTGAAGTTGTTGAGGGAACTCACATAGTTCCAGGCATTGTCGCCCAATCCCTTCACACCGCCTTTTTCGAGATTTTCGAAACCTCCGTTCGGAATTCGCCATGCGCCATCCGTATTCGGGTTTTCGGTAACGAGCTTCATCTTGAAGTCGTCAAACGTCGAAGTCGAGTCTCCTGTCACATTTGATGCGATGCGCAGAGTATAGACGCCGGCTTCGAGATACGGCGTGAGCAACCGGTGCATCGCGTACCCGACGGTGTCGCAAAACACGTCCACCTCGTCGCAAGTGTTCGTCACTCCGTCGCGGATGAACGAGATGTAATACAAGCCAACCCCATACTGTCCGCGTCCGCTTCCCATAAAAGAGAACGCATACTGTCCCGATACGGGCACGGTGACACTTGTCGTGGCTGTAGCCTGAATGTTTTTAGTCGCCTGAAGCCGAAGCACCCACTCGCCTTCGGGCGCATTGAACTGGCACACCCAAGTGTCGACTCCGCCTTGGCGACGAAAGCGACCGTACGAGTTGCCGGTCAATGTCCACGCGGTCATGTCGCTTGATTCGAAGTTTGCATTGGAGATTGTCGCAAAAATGTCGTTCGCACCCGTCTGCGGGATGCGAAGGGACGACCTAACCGGCGGCGAAAGCGTCAAACACCCGCCTTGAACCTCCAGTTTCGCAACCGAATCCGGGATTTCCGTGACTCGGGCAGCTCCCGTGCCGGTCTTCACGACCGTTCCGACCGGAGCGCTCTCCGTTTTCGTGCAGACATCGCGTCCGTATGAAGCGCCGGCGCCGCGTACGACGTTTAGCGTCTCACCCGATTCGAGGGAAAACGCAAACGCGGGCGAATACGCCGTCACAGCGTAGCCCGGCAATACATCCAAAAGGCCGCCGAAGAGGGCATCCTTGCCGGTCGAGAACGCTACGCCGGACACACTCGCCCGGCATGTGCCGTCGCCTGACACCAGGACATCGCCTACACCGGACGCTGCAACGCCGAGCGCAGTTCCCTGTGCCGTGCGAAACGACGTGCGGCCCTGCTGTGCGTTCCATTTTGCCGCGAGATAACGCAGCACCGACAGGCGATCAGCCTCTGCGAGAGGTGTGCCGAAGATTATCAGTTCCATTATGTCGTCGCCACCCTCGCGATTGATTACATTGGATGACCATCCGAAGACCATATTTCCAGATTTCGCCAATGCATTCTTCGGATGATGGAACTCAATGATGTGCATTCCCTTCTGAACCGTGTCGATCATCGAATCCCTGCGCTCTGCGTTGTCGTAGAAGCGAGCACATCGAATAGCCGGATTACGACGGTTTGCGTAGTAGGTTTGCCCAATCGCACCGCTCTCGAATCCTCCGCCAATATGGTACGAGCCGGCATTTTCGTCATCTCCAAGGGCGTAGCCCCATGTGTTGGAGACAGACGTGACCAAGAATACCGACCCGACGTCCAGTCGCGTCTTTACGCCCGTCTTGTTGTTGATTCTCATCGCGCAACGAGACCCCCATCCCCTGAAGTAGACAGTGCGATTGCCGTCCACAGTTCGCAAGTACGGCGAAACGAAGCTCTTCGACGCGGTGTTGGGGTATGTTGTCAGAAAGGGATAGTTCGTAACCGACGAATCGGTGTCGCGCACGTCACGCCAACGCAACACGCATTCCCGCCCATCCTGCGTCTCGGTCGAAAAATTCGCCATCTCCGCATCGGACGCGAGCCAGAACGACGCCGATTGCCCAATGACTGCCGGTGCCGAGATTTCGCCCGCCGTCTCGGCATTGCCGACCATGACAGCCCCCGCGCCAATGTCAACAGACAGGGACCCCGGCACGACTGTACCGACCGGGACGGTCAATTCTCCCTCCCCGGTTTTCACGAGGCGCGATTCGCCCGCAGCCTCAATCGGAGTTTGCAACACGGACGATTCTCCCGCCGCTACATGCTCCGAAACCGGATCGAGGCGCGGCAGCGTTGTTTTGGCGTGGCAGACGTTGCAGAACACGGCACATGCCGCCGCGAACGCGAATAACTTTCCTGCAGTTTTCATGGTCATCGTTAGCTTCCTTGTCTTAGGGGTTATTTTACAAGTCTTTCCCGTACGTCGCGGTATCGCGGCCTCTTGTTCTTGTCGCGGAGCGAGGAGTGGTCGAGCGGACGGAACCTGTCGCACATGCAGGTCGTGGCGAACCGCGCCTCGATTGGCGTAGCGGTGTCGCAGCGAATGAAAACCTTCGCGACGCCTTCCTCTTCGACCATGGCGATTTCGCGCGTTCCGCAAAGCGGGTTCAGCGGCTTCGCAGAGAATTCCACCTTGCATGAATCGCCTTTCAAGACGCCGATGCGCCAAGCCGCACCATCGCCGAGAGAGAGAATCGCAGCGCACGAGCCAGTCTTTGCGACGGTGACAACGTCCGCAACCTTGCACCAGCCCTTGTCGGCATAGCGGACGGTGTAGTCGGGAAGGTTGCGCCCGAGGCAAAGCCTGTCGATGTTCGCTCCCTTGATGGCATAGTTGCTCAAAAGGCTCACGTCGCGGAACGTCGCCTCGGACGCGTAGTACGTTGCAGTCGCGCCGGGGGTTTTGTCATCGCCTCCAGCGCCGACCAGTCCGCCGGTCACGCTCAGACACCCTGGTCGGCTTGCATCGGCATGATGTACGAATCGACCGGTCCGATCCTGCACCTTCTTTACTGAATCGTCCTCCCAATACATCACATTCGCTATTTCACATAAAGAGTTCGCGCCCAAGTCAAACGCATAATAACTCGTGTCGGGATATATTTGAGAGCCAGAGAAATGCGCCCTTTCTCCAAGGACGATGCTTCTCGTATCATGCCACCATTCACCACCGAATTTGCCGTCAATCCCCGTCCAGACATGCAAATTGTCACCGTAGGTGTGCTCGTTGAAAAGTTCAATTCCACGGCAAACGCCCATTATTTCAATGTTCGAAATGCGGCAGTCAACGAAACCCGCTATCCTGATTCCGACCGAACGGGCATCAAGGTCTCGACTCGTCCCGAAAATCGTCATGTTCTGGGCAAATACACGGCGCGATCCGGGTCCTTGCGCGAAAAGACCATACGATTCGACACCGAACACGCCAACCTTGTCGATGAACGTCAACGTGTTCCATCCCTTAGTATAAATGCGAATGCCGCATTCGCGACTGAAACACTTAATATTCAAGTTCTCGACATTGACAGCACCATCGCCAAATTCCACCACGCCGTGCGTGGCATTGGTCGCGGCGATGTCGGAGACCAGCCACGTCCTCGATGCGTCAACCCTGCCTGAGCGCGAATACCCTTCGCCGCGGATGGAGTTTTTTAGGACAAGCGGATGCGACACTTTGTAGATTCCGGCAGGGAAGAATAGCGGCCCTCTCGCCGTGTTCGCGTTGACGATCGCGCTCACGTCCTCCGACCCGTCGTTCTTCGCGCCAAGGGACACGACGTCAATCGTCCCCGCAGCAAGCGACGACAGCCCTGCCAAAAGCGGCAACAGCGCCGACAATATCGATAGCCGTTTCATCTTGCCATACATTGTACCAAACCACAGTTTACTTTTTCGTCAACACATTATTGACTTTTTCGTCAACGATGTGGTAGAATTCCCCTGAATGAGACAAGCAGGGAAAATCGCAAGAAAAGCCGTGCTCATCGTCCTGGACCTGTCCTATCAGTCTGCACGAGAGCAACTGGCCGGCATTTACTACTTCCAGCAGATGCAGAGCAACTGGGATATCAGTCTCATTCCGAGCAACGACCCGCGCTTTCAGCCCACCATCCTGCAGTCCATCTCGGGGAACGTTGACGGCGCGATCGTAAAGATCGGCAGCGCATTGGACATGAACCCGATCATGCTGTCAAAGAAACTGCCCTTGGTCATCCTCGAAAAACCGGCGCTGGAGCAAATCAAGGCACTGGGCCCGAACCGGCCTTTCGCCGTCATTGGGATCAACAACGAAAAGGTTGGGGGCATGGCGGCAGACTACCTGTCTAACCTCGGCAACTTCGCCAGCTACCTCTTTATCCACGATCCGAACAACAACGAATGGTCGCGACTGCGGGGATTGTCCTTCAAGAGCGCGATGCGGAAGCGGCATCATCGCGTCCAGATTCTTTCCCTTGAGGATTTCGAGCGCAAACTGCCGGCAATGGAAACACCCATGGCCATCTTCGTCGCCTTCGACCTGCTTGCCACAAACGTCCTGAAGGTCTGTCGAAAGGCAAACCTGTCGATTCCAGGAGATGCAGTCGTCCTAAGCGTCGACAACGATTCCGCACTCTGCGAAAACACAAGCCCTACGCTCTCCAGCATCCGCCTCGCCCACAAAAACCTTGGTTATTCCGCAGCCAAGGCGCTAAACGCGCTAATGGCCGGCAATCGCATCAAGACAATTGAGGAACTGCCGCCGCTTGACGTCATCGTCCGCAACTCGACCACCTATCTTCCCCCTGCACGCCTGCTCGTAGAACGAGCCATGCGAATCATCGAAGACAACAAGGCGAAGGGAATCCGCGTCACGGACATCGCAAGGCAACTCGGCGTCTCGCCAAGTCTTCTCAAACTCAGGTTCCACCAGACTCGCAACTGCTCGCTACGCGACACGCTGATTGCAACCCGACTGGACGAAGTTACGCGCCTCTTGAAAACAAGCGACTATCCAATTGGGCAGATTGCCAAGATGTGCGGGTTCTCCTCGTCCGTCGTTCTCAACCACCTCTTCAGGAAGAAGTTCGGCACCAGCCCCCACAAATGGCGGGCCGGCCAACAATAGCCAAGCTTGCAGATTCTACCGTGCGCAACCAAGCGTCTTCGCGATTTCGGCGGCGAAGTCTTCTCGGACTTCCGCCTCGGCGGCGAAGCGCGGCCATTCGCGCACAGCAGAGCGCACCTCGTCCAAGACCGCCCGCGCCTTGCGCTCACGCATGTTGGCGAACTGCGCACAGGCGAGAATGTCTTCGTCGGTTATGCCGAAGCGCTTGCCGTTAATAGCCATCTGGTGGTGGGAAGTCCAGTCGCCCGCCGGGTTGTACGCATAGCATTCGTCGTAGGCGGGCGCGAGCGTCCATTCACCGGCGCGATCCATTAGGTAGGATATGTTCTTAACGTGATCGTCGCAGTTCCAGGCGAGCACGTTGAACGCCATGCGGCGGAAAAGCTGCTCGTTGGCGCGTGCGTCGTTCACCACGCGGCGGGTGACGCGGAACGCCTGTTCGTAGGAATGCGACACCGGGTCATTAAAGTCGAGGTGCGCCATCGCGCCAAGTGTCTGCATGTGGAGCTTGCCGCCGTTCTCGAGACGGTCGAAGCGGCGCGTCATGAAGTGGCGCTTGTTCCAAAGGCGGCACTCCGACATCTTGATGCCAGCCGCACGCGCCATGAGATGGTAGGCGTATTCAACGCGCCCGTAGCCCCACTTGTCGTCGCCCTCCTTGTCGCCGTTTCCAGTAATGCCGTCAAACTTGATGAGCCAGTAGCCGAAGCCCTCGGGGAGCCGAACCTGCCCAGACCGAACCTCGCCCGTATCCTCGTTCCAGCCGATGATCGCCTTCGCGCGCGCCCCGCCCGCAGACGACCCGACCTTGAGGATGGAAGAATAACGCTTCATGTCCGGCACAAGCTTTGCCACAGCCGTCTTACGGCTTTTCAAAATTTCGTTCGCCAGTTCCGCAAGCGCATCGACATGAATTGCCTCCGCTTCGTCCCCTTGTTCAAATAGCGTTGGACGGTATTCCAACGCGCCCATTCCGCGCACACCCGTGTAGCACAAGCGTTCAATTGGCGTAAGACTATCCGGCATCCGTCCCTGCGCCGTCAGCCATGCACCAATGACGGCATTGCCGAACTTGTCCGGGACAGAGTCGGAAAGCATACCCGGAAGTCCATGGAACGACGCAGCGGGAAGCGTCGGAAACGAATAGACATTTCGTCCAACTGGCATCATAAGCGGAGCCGGTTCCAGCCCGGATTCGCGAAACTCGTCATCGTATGCAAATGAAACGCAAGGCGAACCGTCAACCCGCGATACCACGCCGATGCGCTTTCCCCAAAGCAAGACTTCTGCGGCCTCGTTCATTGTTCAAACCCCCATTTGCTTTTATCTTTCGTCTTGTTGCCTCGCGCCCTTTTAGGCATCGTGTGCACGGCAAGCATATCCTGTGGCGATAGATGATGCTCTGGCAACAGTGCCTCGAACCCCTGCGTAAGCCCTAATGCTCCACAGACCCTAAAAATCACATCAAGACGCAATCCTCCAAACCCTGATTCAAGCCGTTCAAGAGAGCGCTTTGAAACTCCTGCCCGAGAGGATAGTTCGGCCTGGGTTATGTTTCTACCAAGGCGAATCTGCGCAAGGCGATGTCCCGCTTCGCGCAATGCCTCCACATCTGTCATCAAAACATCAAACTTCATAACTCTCCATATCTGGCGAATAAAGACACCATCAAGGTATTACTTCGCCAATTCAGACGAATTATATCACAATCTGCCCCCACCTTGCAATAGGGGGTGTGCAATTTCTTCAATATGCGTATTCTCCTGCCCTTGCGACGTCAGAAGAACGTCATCTGGCCGGGCATTTCGGAGAGCTTGCGGCGCGGACGGCGGACGACCTTCTGCGGCGCGTTGACGTCAAGCTCGTTCGCCTCGAGGTTCTTGAGGATCTGCGCCGCGCGGTCGACGACTTCCTTGGGAAGCCCAGCCATCGCGCCGACGTGGATGCCGAAGCTCTTTTCGGCGATTCCGGGCGCGATGCGGCGGAGAAACACCACGCGCCCGCCCTCCTCCTTCACCTTCACGGTGAAGTTCTTCACGCCGTCAAAGGTGTCCGCGAGGTCGGTAAGCTCGTGGTAGTGCGTCGCGAAGAGCGTCTTCGCCTTCGCCTGGGCCTTGCCGTGCAGGTATTCCGCGACCGACCACGCGATTGAGATGCCGTCGAAAGTAGAAGTGCCGCGCCCGATCTCGTCGAGGACGATTAGCGACTTGGGCGTGGCGTTGTTGAGGATGTTCGCCGTCTCCTGCATCTCGACGAGGAAGGTAGATCTTCCGCGCGCGAGATCGTCGCCCGCGCCAATGCGCGTGAAGACGCGGTCGAGAACGCCGATCCTCATCGACGACGCCGGCACGAACGAACCCATCTGCGCCATTACCGCAATCGTCGCGACCTGGCGAATATACGTCGACTTGCCGGCCATGTTGGGACCGGTGATGAGCATTATCTGGTCGGTCGTCGTGTTGAGAAACGCCGAATTCGGCACAAACGGCTCGGCGTCAGGAAGCTGCTCTATTATCGGGTGTCGCCCGTCCACAATCTCAAGGACATCGGAATCGTCGACGACTGGCCTCGCGTATCCAGCGGCAAGCGCGCGGTCCGCGAGCGCAAGCGTCGCGTCAAGTTCTCCAAGCGCAAGCGCCGTTTCCTGTATCTCCACTGTCTTCGCGGCGATTTCGCCGAGGATGTCGCGAAAAAGCCGCTGCTCGATTGCAATCGACTTCTCCTGCGCGCCAAGCACCTTCGTCTCGTATTCCTTGAGCTCCGGAGTAGTGAAGCGCTCGCCAGTCGTAAGCGTCTGGCGGCGGATGTAGTCGGCGGGAGCCATCGCGACGGAGCCCTTCGGGATCTCGATTACGAAACCAAAAGTCGAGACGTGCTTTACCTTAAGTTTCGCGATGCCTGTCCTCGCCTGCTCCTTCGCCTGAAACTCCGCAAGCCAGCGATGCCCCTCGTGGGCTATCTGCCGAAGTTCGTCAAGCTCAGCGTTGTACCCGGGCGCGATAAAGCCGCCGTCAACGAGCATCACCGGCGGATCGTCTGCGATTGCGCGGTCAATGAGCGACACAGTCTCCGGTCTTGGGGTAAGAGGATAGGAGCCGGGGTTAAGCAAAGAAAGAATGTCGGGAATCGGGCACAGCGAATCGGCAAGCGCCTTCAAGTCGCGCGGGTTCGCGCGGAGCGAGTCGACCTTCTGAATGAGACGCTCAAGGTCGCGCACGCCAGAAAGAAGATTGCGCAGCGAGGCGAGCCGCCCACGATCATCGACAAACGCCTGGACGCGGTCAAGACGCGCGTTCACGTCTACGGCGCGGGCAAGCGGACGGCATATCCAGTTGCGGAGCGTCCTCGCGCCCATCGGCGTCTTCGTGACGTCGAGGACTCCGAGAAGCGACGCTTCCTTCGAGACTTCGCCGCCCGGAACGAGCTGAAGATGACGCAATGTTCCCGAGTCGAGGACAAGCGCATCGTCGGAACTGCGAATCGCGACCTTGCGAACGTGCGCGAGAGAGTGGCGAAGCGTGGTGCCGACATAGTAGAGAAGAGCTCCCGCCGCGGAAACAAGATCGCCCTTCCCCGCGAGGCCGAAACCATCGAGCGAAAGAACCTTGAAATGGCGCGTCAGCGCTTCTGTCGCCGCGTCTAAAGAAAATGTCCAGCGGTTGTCGTCCGTCTCGGCAAGCGTCTCGGCGGGGCGATATCTTTCAAGCGCCTCGTCAAGTTTCTCCTGCGACTTGAATTCCTCGACCACAAACTCGCCAGTAGCAAGGTCGAGGAGCGCGAGCCCAAGGCCGTGGACTGCGGCGGCGTAGTTGTTCACCGTCTCGTCGAGAAGCCCGTCTTCAGTGACGGTGCCGGGGGTGACGA
>JAZSLQ010000137.1:0-3249 GCA_045535455.1 Kiritimatiellia bacterium
CTCGAGCATTTCCTGGGCCTGACGTGCGACCCGGTCAAGGGCCTGGTGCAGATTCCGTGCATCGAGCGCAACGCCATCGCCGCAAACCGCGCGCTCGTCGCGGCGGAAATGGCGATACTCTCCGACGGCCGCCATCGCGTCTCCTTCGACGAGGTCGTCGCCACCATGCTACGCACCGGACACGACCTGCCGTCGCTCTACCGCGAAACGGCGGGCGGCGGCCTTGCCGCGCTCGTGAAGGACTGAGAGCGGTGGAATGCCGTCGGCCGCAAGAACATCGAACCGAGGACAAATGAGGCAGATGAGCATAGCACGGACAGCCCTGCTTTCGGCCACCCTCGCGCTCGCCGGCGCGGCGGTGCGCGCGGGCGCGGTCGTCGTCGATTCCTACGACAAGGTCGTCGACGCATTGCTGAAGTAGACTTCCAAGGATGAAGACAATGAAAAAAATTACGTTGATTGCGGCGGTTGTCGCCGCGTTTGCCAGATGCGTCGGAGCCGGCACGAAGAACGAGGCCGAGCCCATTGCGCCGGTTGCGGAAAAGGGCCTCGCGCCGCTCAGGGTGGCGGTATATGTCGACAAGGGCGCGCGCAACATCGGCGTGTTCCGCTGGCTGGAGCTTACGGCGCGGGCGAAGAACGTCGTCGCGACGCCAATAGACGGCGAGGCTGTGAGGCGCGGCGCGCTTGATGCGGCGGACGTGCTCGTCATGCCGGGCGGCTCGTCGATCGCGGAGTCGAGGTCGCTCGGCCCCGACGGACGCGAGAAGGTCAAGGCGTTCGTCAAGAACGGCGGCGGCTACGTCGGCACGAGCGCGGGATGCTGCCTCTTGATGGAGTCGTCGAAGTGCCATCCCGACATGCTCCACATGATCCCGTTCAAGTTCGGGCCGTCGGGTGGCCATGCGGACCTGTCGATTTCCTTCAACCGCCGCGCCGAGGAGCTAGCGGGCATACGTAGGCATACGGTAAAGACGCGCTATGCCGAAGGACCCGTTCCGCTGCCGTCGCTCCCCGTGAAGGATGCGGATGTCGAGGTCGTCGCGACGTACGACAGCGACATCAACGCGACGGGCGCGCCGGCGCGTCCGTCGATGGCCGGCCAGGCCGCCGCGATTGCGGGCACATACGGCAAGGGCAAGCTTTTCGTCCTCGCCGTCCATCCCGAACGTGCCCCCGGCCACCATTACATCCTCAAGGGCGCGTTCCGTTTCGTGACCGGACGCAATCTTTCTTGGAACAGTGCGAAGCGGAAGCGCGGGCAGCTCGCCGTGGGCTTCGTATGCGACGATTCGTTCGGCGTCGAGACGGCGCAGCTCGTTCAGCGGCTTGTCACGGAAGGCGAGTTCGACGTCATTCCCCTCAACAGCGAGCAGATCAAGTCCGGATGCCTGAGACGCGTCGACGCCGTCCTGGCTCCTGCGGGAGCGGGTTCCGCAAAGCCGGAAGTCGGGCTGTACGGCGTCAACGCCGGACGGACGAAGGATTTCCTTGCACGCGGCGGACGCATCTTCGCGTGGGGACGCGCGGCGGAGGCCGCGAAGGAGCGCGAGAGCGGTGTCACGTGCGTCTCCGACGCGGAAGCCGCGCTCGCCGCGCTTCGTGCGTTCGCGGCCGAGCCGGTTCCGGCGCCGTCCGCGATTCCTGCAAAGGTCGCAAGGCCGATCCGCGCTGGAATCTACTATGACAAGAACAATTACTGCATGCCGATTTCAAGGATGCTCGACCTTGCGCCGGAATATGAGCTTAAGATACTCTCGCCAGAGGAATTCGCGAAGGGCGGGCTTGACGGACTCGACCTCGTGATCCTGCCGGGCGGCGGCTGCAGAAAGCAGTACAAGGCACTTGGCGAGAAGGGCGTGGAGGCGTTGAAGCGCTTTGTCCTTGACGGCGGCAAGTACTACGGCGTGTGCGCGGGCGCGTTCCTCGCGCTTCAGCAGTCCCGCGAAGACTACCCTCGCCTCGGACTCGTTCCGTTCAAGGGTGACGACCCAAATCACTATCGCGGCCTCGCCCCGATCAAGGTGACGCTGACGGACGAGGGCAAGAAGGTGTTCGCGGGCTCTGCGGCAAGCCGCACGGTCACCTACGGCGGAGGGCCTGTGGCCATTCCCGGCGAGCCAGTCGAGGACACGGACGTAAAGGTGCTTGCCACATACGCCGGCAGGATCATCAACACGGATCAGCCTGACCCAATCGAGGAGATGGCGGGCAAGGCGGCGTTTCTTGGCGGCAGGGTCGGCAAGGGCAAGGTGTTCCTCTCGTGTCCGCACCCCGAGATGAAGGAAGCTACCTTCGACCTCGTGAGGGACGGCATCAAGTACCTTACAGGCGTCGCGCCGTCGCCCGTGTATCGTGACAGGACTCACGGGTCGCTCGTCGTGCGGTATCGCATGTCCGACAAGGCATCCGTCGAGTTCCTGTTAAACACGCTCAATCGCGACAGCCGTTTCTACGTATGGCAAGATGTTGCGCACGTCGATGCGGTCGTCATGACGGGCAAGCTGACCAAAGACGATGCTCAGGACGTGGCGCGCTACAGGGGCCGGGGACTCAAGGTCGTCGTTGTCGCGGACACGCCCGAAAAGCGCAATGCCGCGAAGAAGCTCAAAGGCGCGGTCGTCGTCGATTCCTACGACAAGGTCGTGGACGCTCTGCTGAAGTAGACCGTCGTGGATGAAGACAGTGAAAGGAGCCCGAAAGCGGAAACCGTTCTCTGCCCGTCGGCGGGCTCCCTGTTTCCATCCGAACCGAGCGCGCAAAGAAGGTGAACCCCAAGCTCGTGAAGAAATACGGGATCACTGGCTTTCCCACGGCGCTCATACTCGACGGCGACGGCAACAAGGTCGGCGAGACCGGCTTCAGGAAGGGCGGCGCGAAGCCCTACGCCGAGCATCTTCTGGACATTAAGAAGAAGCGGTAAGCTATAGAAGGCCATTGCCGGATTTATGATATAATTGTCCGCAATCGGAAAATGACTACTTCATCCAAGGATAGAATCGGGCTGATGGCATGGCATTCGCCCAAGGCGGAACGCCGCAGGAATTTCGCAACGTTTGCCGTGTTGACGTTGGCGTCGCTTGTCATGGCCGTCAACTACCGCACGTTCGTCGCGTGGGGAGGGCTGTATCCCGCAGGGGCGACGGGGCTTTCGATGCTTGTCCAGCGCATCCTGCAGAAGGTCGTCGACATAAACGGCTGGGGATGGACAGTCCCGTTCTCGCCGATAAACCTCGCGCTGAACGCAGT
>JAZSLQ010000132.1:0-11669 GCA_045535455.1 Kiritimatiellia bacterium
CCACGAGGAGGAGCCTTCGGCCCCCGCCGAATTACACCGAATTATGGTATAATGGTGTCATGAAATTCGGTGAAATAGCGACACGACTCGGCGGAACGGTAGTCGTGGAGAACAAAGATGGCGAGATTACCTCTGCCTACACGTCAGACCTTCTTTCTGATGTCATGGGACATTGCGGCGACGAGTCTGTGCTCATTACGATACAAAACCATCTCAACGCAATCGCCGTCTGCACGCTCGCGGGGATAGAGGGAATCGTCCTCTGCCACGACCGCCAGCCGCCGGACGACATGGTGGAAGCCGCGCGCCGCGAGGGAATCGGCATAATGACTACCTCCCTCTCGCAGTTCGAGGTGTCGGTCAAGCTCGCAGACCTGCAACCTTCGTCAAGATAGCAAATGGACTACTTCCTGACAACGCTCGGAGCGCTGCTGCTCGTCTGCGGTTTTATCGGGAGCGTCGTTCCAGTCCTGCCTGGGCCCATTTTCGGATACGCCGCTCTCTGGACGCTTGTGCCTACGACCAAGGCACCTTCCACCGGAATTCTTGTGTTTGGCGCGGCAATCGTCGTCATAGTCTCAATTGTGGACTATGTCCTCCCGACTTTCTTCGCCAAGAAGTTCAAATGTTCAGGGTGGGGAATTTTCGGCTGTGCTGTCGGAACGATCGTCGGGCTCTTCTTCCTGCCGATTGGTCTGATTGCAGGACCATTCCTCGGCACGGTCGCAGGCGAGCTCATCGCCGGACGGCGTATCGGGCATGCGCTCAAGGGTGGCGTTGGCACACTCGTCGGATATGTCGCCACCCTTGCGATGAAGCTGGTTGCCGTCGCCTATTTCGCGATCATCTTCATCCGCGCGGCATTTGGCTAAAGCGCCTCTTCCTGACCCTCGAGAAACTCGCGGGCGAGCGAAAGCCCCTCGACGGAATCAAAGCCGCCTACGGCATCTTTTAGCTCGAGTCGGGAGATTTCATACTCGTTGCCGTTCTTCCTGTGGCGGAAGACGAGATCGAAATCTCCATCGAAGTTGAAGAGCGAGAGAATCGCCTGCGGGAGACTCCCCATCGGCGGCAAGTCGATGTTGTCGGTCTTGAAAGTGCAGACGAGAGTCGTCCCCACGCCCTGCGTGCTTTCGAGCTTTACGCAGCCGCCGCAGCCGTCGCACGTCTGCTTGACGAACGGAAGCCCCATGCCGACCTTGCGCTTGTCGTGCTTTCCCGGCTCCGTGTAGAACGGATCGAACGCCTTGGCCACGATTTCAGGAGGCATACCCTTCCCGTTGTCCTCGACGCGCAGCGTTATCGTGCCGTTTTCCTCGCTCACCTCGACAACAACCCGTTTAGCGCGGGCCTCTATCGAATTAGCCGCTACATCAGCCACGATATCTGAAAGACTTGCATGCATTAATCATTGTCCTTTAAAGCCATTGGCTTCCATACCACAGTTTATACTGCCCAAATCTGTTTTGGTATTATACCATATCCGCCTTGATCATGTTTGTCGTATTTCCTGCAACGCACAAGCAAGAAGCAACAAACGACAATGCATTAGACAAACCCTAAAGTCGCTAATTTTTAGTATAATTTACGCCAACTGTCATGGACGAAGAAGTAAAGAGACTGCTCGGCAAGTATGCGGCGAAGTACGAAAAGGCGGAATTCCTCGAGGGAGATCCGTCGCGCTTCATGCATCTCGTGACTGGAGCGGCAAACCAGGAAGCGACGGCGTTCGTCGCCTCGGGGCTAAGCTTCGGCTCGAGGAGCCAGTTCCTGCCGCGCATACAATGGCTTCTCGACTGCGCCAGCGGCGACATGGACCGCTGGATAAGGACAGGCGCGTTCGAGCGCGACATGAAGCACGGCGACTCGCGCTGCTTCTACCGCTTCTTCACCTACTCCGACATGCACCGCTTCTTCGCGCGCTATCGCGAGATAATGAAGCAGCACGGCTCGCTCGGCGGGTTCGTGCGCAGCGTTGCGAATGGCGACGCCACTGCGGCGGTCGAGGCGATCTGCCGCCGCTTCAACGAAGGCGAGCCATGCGGCGTCGTGCCGAAGGACCCCCATTCCGCCTGCAAGCGAGTCTGCATGTTCCTGAGGTGGATGGTGCGCACCAACTCGCCAGTTGACCTCGGGCTCTGGGCTGATTTCATCGACCGCCGCACGCTCGTCATCCCACTCGACACGCATGTCGTGCAGGAAGGACGGCGGCTCGGGCTTCTCACAAGCGCCTGCACCTCGATGTCAGTCGCGCGGCGGCTCACGGCAAAGCTCGCAGAGGTCTTTCCCGACGATCCGTGCCGAGGCGACTTCGCGCTCTTTGGATATGGCGTAGACGAATCGAGTGGCGCAAAGACGGGAGCCATTGCATGAGCGAAGCTGGAATTCTCGAAAAGGCGGCTGCGAAGGCGCGCGCTCTTACGCGCGGCGAACTTGCCGCGCTCATCGACTGGCCAGACCTGGACGCACTCTTCAAGGCGGCCTACGCCGTGAAACTCCGCGAGATCGGCCCTCGCGTCTCGTTGAGGGGGCTTATCGAGTTCGGTAACGTCTGCGAAAAGGACTGCCTCTACTGCGGCATCCGCAAGTCAAACGCAAATGTGCGTCGCTACCGCATGACGGCCGACGAAATCGTTGCCGCCGCAAAGCGCGCGAAGGAGGCGGGGTATGGCAGCGTCGTCTTGCAGTCTGGAGAGCTTACTGGCGAGCCATGCGTCGCGTTTGCAGAAGACATCGTCCGAAGCATCCACGAAGACGCGGGCGACGAGTTTGGAATAACCTTGAGTCTCGGTGAGCAGACCGAGGAAACGTACCGCCTCTGGAAAGAGGCCGGCGCACACCGCTATCTTCTTCGCATTGAAACTTCGAACCCGGAGCTCTACGCAAAGCTCCATCCCGCGAACCATTCCTGGGAAGCACGGCGCGAATGCTTAAGGGCGCTCAGGAGATGCGGCTATCAGGTAGGGACAGGCATCATGTCAGGTCTTCCAGGGCAGACGACAGACGACCTCGCCGCAGACATCGAGTTTTTCGCGGCTGAAGACATCGACATGATCGGCATGGGGCCCTATATCCCCCACCCCGATACACCCCTTGGCGCGGGCCAGTCGCTCACAGGCGACGCGGCGAAGAAGCGGCTTGAGCTGGGTCTAAGGATGATCGCGGCGACGCGGCTCTACCTCCACGACGTGAACATCGCCGCGGCAACTGCGCTACAAGCCCTCGCAGACGACGGGCGCGAACGCGGACTTCTCGCAGGCGCAAATGTCGTCATGCCGAATGTCACGGACACGCGCTACCGCGCGGACTACCAGCTATACACTGGGAAGCCATGCATTGGCGAGGCCTCCGACCTCTGCCGTGGCTGCATGGCGCGGCGCATCGAGTCGATTGGCGAAGAGCCGCTGTGGAACGCGCGCGGAGATTCGCCGCACTGGAGAAAGAGATGAAGATCGCAGTTGGGCTTTCTGGCGGAGTCGATTCCGCAGTTGCCGCGCTTCTACTGAAGCGCGAGGGACACGATGTCACCGGCATCACGATGAAGCTTTGGCGCGAAGGCCGTTACATGGGCGGCGAGAGAGACGCCTGCTTCGGCCCGGGCGAAGCCGAGGACATCGCGGCGGCGGAATCGTTTGCCGCGAAGCTCGGCATCGACTACCGCGTCTTCGACTGCTCGGAGGAATACGAGAAAATCGTCCTCGACTACTTCCGCAGCGAGCGCACGGCGGGGCGGACTCCTAATCCCTGCATCGTCTGCAACCGCAACATGAAGTTCGGGATGCTGCCAAAGCTTGCGGAGAAGGAGATTGGTTTTGACAAGTTTGCGACTGGCCACTACGCGAGGATCGTTGAACGCGGCGGCCGTCTCGCAATCGCCCGCGCCGCAGACGAGGGGAAGGACCAGAGCTATTTCCTCTGGGGACTTTCGCAAGAGCAAATCGCGCGGGCGATGTTTCCGCTCGGCGCGCTCTCCAAGGGCGAAGTGCGCGACATCGCGCGCGAAGCGGGGCTCCCGATGGCGGACAAGGCAGACTCGCAGGACTTCTACTCAGGCGACAGCAACGAGCTTCTCGACACCGAGGATAAACCGGGCGACATCGTTACGACAGACGGCAAGAAGCTTGGTCGGCATCGCGGCTACTGGCACTACACCGTGGGCCAGCGTCAGGGGCTCGGCATTGGCGGAGGAACGCCCTTCTACGTCGTGCGCATCGACGCATGCAGGAACGAGGTTATAGTCGGCCGACGCGAGGATGCCGTGGCAAGTTCGCTCATCGTCCGCGACCTCAACTGGCAGGGAATCGCTGAGACGGCCGAGCCGGTTACTGGCTTCGTAAAGATCCGCTCGACCGGGAAACCAATCGGCCCTGTCACGCTCGAAAACGGCGTCCTACGCGCCTCGTGCGACCTCTTCGGCGTCGCGCCCGGGCAGTCCGCCGTCCTATACGGCGAAGACGGCACCATCCTCTGCGGCGGCATAATCGAAAAATAGCCATCCGCGTTGACACTGGCGGCTACTTCTCTTGCAAGTGAAGAAGATGTTTTGGTAAACTATGGAAAACGGCACGCAGGGAAGCGGCAGGCCGTCGACAAGACAAAGGAGAGAATGCTGTGATAGTCGTAAACACGGAAACAATACCAGGATTTGAAATCGTCGAGATCAAGGGTCTCGTGCAGGGCAACACCGTCCGCGCAAAGCATGTCGGCCGCGACATCGCCGCAGGGTTCAAGAACCTCGTCGGCGGCGAGCTCAAGGGCTACACGGAGCTGCTGACTGAATCGCGCCGCGAGGCGACTTCGCGGATGATGTTCCAGGCCGAGCAGCTTGGCGCGAACGCAATCGTCAACGTCCGGTTCTCGACGAGCGCGATTACGTCCGGAGCGTCGGAAATGATGTCCTACGGCACGGCGGTACTCGTCCGCCAGGCAAACTGACGGGGGAGTCCCCTTTATGGAGACTTCCTCCAACAACGACGGTCTCTTCGTGCTCGCGTTCTACATCGGCCTGCCGCTTGTGCTTCTTGCGGTGCAATGGCTGATAGGGGGCGCGATCGAGAGGCGTCATCTCAAGATGCTCGCCAACCGCGAGCGCATGCTGGACGGCTTCCTCGTCACTTCACTCAAGAAGCCGCCGGCCGGAGCCGCATCGTCGTCCCGTCAGCCGATGCTTGTAACGGGCGAAGCAGTTATCTCCAGCGACTACTTCAAGAACTGGCTGTTCGGCTTCATCGCGTTCTTCGGCGGAGAGTCGAAGACCTTTACGCGCCTCTTCGACCGCGCACGCCGTGAGGCGACGCTGCGGATGATCGACCAGGCCCGCCTTGCGGGGTACAACGCAATCTGCAATGTCCGCTACGAATCGGCGGACATCGCGGGAAACGCCGCGACCAGCGGCGGTAGAAAGAAAACGCTCAAGATGGCGGCCTGCACCGTCTCAGGCACGGCATACATGCAGGCTTAACATAATGGATGACATAAGCGACGAACCGGTGTTGTGCGGCGTGGCACGGTCCTGCGCTGCGGCCGGTTCCAATGGCGTCTACAATCTCGGCGCACTTATCTTCGCCATCTTCAACCGCTGAATCATTTTCTACTTTTCTATGTATTCGCGTCGAGCTGGTAGTAGATTTTCTGGATATCAAGAGGGAAAAGCTCAGGCACCTTGCCGCGCAGCTCTGGTTCAAGCGACGCTGGGCAGCAGGTAAACTTCACGGGCAAGCCGAGGGCGCTCGCTATTGCGTCTGCATACGGCATTGACGAAAGGACAGTCTCCGCAGTAGTCTGCGGCCCGAGATTCGTGTTGTTGACCAGCCCGGTGAAAGGCAAACGACACGCCTCCTCTATCTCGCGCAGGATGTCAAGCGTGTCGTCCGGTGTGGACGTCAGCGGGCGGGACGCGTTTATGACGGCGAGCATGTCGTAGTCGTTCTCTGCACGGATGTCGTCGACATACCGGCCAAGCGCAAGCGCCCCACGGTCATCGCCACCGACATCGACGACGACGCTCGCGCCGCGGTCTGCGAAAAGAGCGTACGCCTCCTTTGGCATTGCGGGAAAGTCGACGTTCGAGTTCGCGTAGTCGCTGACAACAAGTTCAATCCCCTCGGCCGCAAGATCGGCAGCCGAGTCCTTCGTGCGGAAATAGGGATTAACTATGTCGAGGTCTGCAACGGCGACGCGCGGCACGGTGCGCTTCAGAATACGCGCAAAGTTGAGCGCAACATTTGTCTTGCCGCTGCCGTAGTGTCCCGCGAACAATGTGACGCGCTTTGCCATGCCGGCGTCCGTCACTTCTTCGGGTTCGCGGAGCAGGCGTGCGGACAGGACGAGCAGCCGTGTGCGCAGGAGCCCGGCATCGAGACGTCCTCGCCCGTCCAGCAGTAGGTGCAGAGGCGGTCACGCGGAAGCCCGATTGCGGCGACGAGATCGTCGACAGTCTGGAATGCAAGAGAGGTAAGGTTCAGCTTCTCACGGATGAACTCGACCATGCCCTTATAGGGCTCGCCGTTCGGATCGACGTACTTCGCGATGTCGGCGTTCTCCCCCTCGTGCCCGCGAACGTAGCGGCGAGTGATAAGGTCGTATTCGTTCTTCGAGCGCGAGAAGTTGATGAATCGGCAGGGGTAGAGGAGCGGCGGGCACGCAATGCGGACGTTCACTTCCTTGCACCCCTCCTTGTAGAGACGGTCGGCCTGCTTGCCGAGCTGCGTTCCGCGCACGATCGAGTCGTCGCAGAAAACGAGGCGGCGGTCCTTGATGAGCCCTGGTATCGTGATGAGCTTCATCGACGCCACCTTCTCGCGCTGGCGCTGGTCCTGCGGCATGAACGACCTCGCCCAAGTCGGCGTATACTTCACGAACGGACGGGCGAACTTGATGCCCGCCTCGTGCGCGTAGCCGAGCGCGTGCGAAGTGCCGGAGTCGGGGATCCCGCAAGCGGCATCGACCGGCGTCGGATAGCGCTTCGCGAGCGCGGAGCCGCAGCGATAGCGGGCCATCTCGACGTTGCGCCCCTCGTAGGACGAGGCGGGGAATCCATAGTACACCCAGAGAAACGAGCAGATCGCCATCTTCTCGCCGGGCTCTATGACAGTCGTCATGCCATCTGGCGTCATCTCCACCATCTCGCCGGGCCCGAGGTCTCTGACGTATTCGTAGCCGAGGTTGGGCAGCGCGCAGCTCTCCTGGAGCGCGATGTACCCCGTTTCCTTGCGGCCAAGCACGATTGGCGTGCGGCCGTAGCGGTCGCGAGCGGCGTAGAGCGTGCCATTCTCGGAAAGGAGCAGAAGCGTGCAACTGCCCTTCACCTTCTCCTGCACATAGCGAACGCCCTCGACAAGAGAAGACTGCGTCGCGATGAGCGCGGAGACGACCTCCGTCGGGCCGACCATTCCGCTTGTCGTGGAATACTGAAGCTGGGCATTGTGCTCGAACAGCTCTTTCTTCAGCTCGTCGATGTTCGTTATGAGGCCGACGGTCACAATCGCGAAAGCGCCGAGCTTTGAATGCATCACGAGCGGCTGCGGGTCGGTATCGGAGATGACACCGATGCCGACGTTGCCCGCAAAGTGCGTGACGTCATGCTCAAACTTCGAGCGGAACGGCGCGTTCTGGATATTGTGTATCGACCGCTGGAATCCGCCGGGCCCCAGGACGGCCATGCCGCCACGATGGGTGCCGAGGTGTGAATGGTAGTCCGTGCCGAAGAAGATGTCGCTTACCGCATCCTCCTTCGAAACTACGCCGCAAAGTCCGCCCATTTAAGTGTTCCTTTCTCCTCTTCAGTTAGCCGGTGCCGGGGTCGGAGCCGATTGCTCTGCAGCAGGCGCCGGAGCGGGATTCTCGGCTCCCGCCTTGCATTTCTTCGTGCAGGGGCAGGCGAAATAGAGCGCAACCGCGACAATCACAAAGATCGCAAAGAGCCAGCAGAGGAAGCGACAAATACGGCACGGAGCGCAGATCGTGAAGCCGCGTGCACGCTTGATCGAGAAGCGCATCGGGCGGTTGATCGCCCAGCCGCTCGCGTTGAGTATCGCGCCAAGGTCACGCTGGCGGAGCTTGAACCACGTGAGGATCACGCTCGGGAGCGAAACGACGAGGATAAGCGCCACAATGGAAACCGCGATCTCGGGGGCCGTCATCTTCGAAATCGTCGCCATAAGCGCCGCCGCGGCAGTGCCGACCATGGCTACGCCAATGCCGATCGCCGCCACGGAACTTGCCATCGCCGCACCGCCCGCCTGCGCGGACTGCGCGCCTTGCTCGACATTCTTCTGCGCGGCGGCCTGCTTGTCGCCAAGGAACTTCTTGACCGTGGTCGTAACGGCCTCGCCAAGCTTGCGCCAGGGAGCCCAGAACGCCTCGCGCAACGAGACCTGAGCTTCGACGACCTTGGTGACGACGGCCTCCCAGTCCTTGCCGTCGCGATCATAGAAGACGCCGTTCCTGCCGGCGTAGAGCTGTGCGACCGCGCCAGCCGTGACGACAGCGCAGATCTGCCGCGTCGCGCCTTCGGACGGACGCGAGAGCTTCAGGTAGATTACGCAGCACTTCGAGCGCTCGGCAAGCGCGGAATGCGCGGCCTCGCTCTCGACGTGGAAGCAGAGGTTCATTTCCTTTGCATCGATCCTGAGGACGCCAGTCTGGAAGACAGCGAGGTCATTGGGGTCGTAGAGCCGCTTCATGTTGACGTAGTTCTCAAGGAACTCGACGAGGTGAAGCTTGTAGCGCAGGACGCGCTCCTCGTCGTCGAGCTCGCCCTTCTTGCCCGCGTTCATCACCGGCTTCGCGGCGACCCACGCGCGGTAGGCGGCAAATGCGCCCTTCACCTTCTTCCACTCCATGCGCGTGAGGGAATCCTTCTCGCCAAGCACGGGCTTTACGCACTTCTCGGCGAACGCGAGGATCGCCTCGAGGTGTTTCGGGTTGAGATGGTCCTTGAGCGGCAACACCTTGTCAGGATCTTCGGTGACGAGCGGCATGTCTTCAGGTGGGAGGAAGAACGCATCGATCACCTGTTCAACGGCAGCGAGCGCCGTGTCCGCATCGGCCGTCGCGTCGCCGACGACAGCGACCTCGGGCGCCTTGCCCTTGGCCTCCCAGTCGGCGAGCGCCTTCTTGTCGTCGTCGGACGGCTCAAGCGCCGCAAGGTCGGCCTGCTTCGCCGTTACGTCCGCGAGCGCCTTCTCCTCGGCCTCTCCGGAGGTGAAGAGGGAATCGAAGTCGACGTTCTTCGCCTTGAGGAATCCGATCGCCGCGAGGACCTCGGGTGTACGGATGCGTCCGTCGTGGTCGGTGTCCATCAGCTCGAGCATGCGAAGGTCGAACCTGACGCCAGTCGTCGGCATCGAAAGCGCAATCCACTGCTTGCGGTCGAGTTCCGCAAGAGCGGCGACATCGGCACCGCACGTAAGCGAGACCTGCTGCATCCTTCCGGCCCTGAACCATTTCCAGCTGTAGCTCATTTAATTCTCCTCGTAGATTATGACATGAAAGACGTTGCTTAATATTTTACCATAAATACGCCGCGCCGTCAGAAAAGACACAGCCATTTGAGGTATCGCCGTTAAGCATCCCGACCTTATCGTTTAAGCTTGATGCGGCGCCAACAAAACATGGCAGCAACGAGGCAGACCGTGATGAACACCTGTATCACGAACGGGCGTGCCGAATCCGGGAGATAGCGGCAAAAGCCGTTTCCGAAGAGCTCTGCCGTGGGCCTGAGAACAGGCCTGAAGAAGTGCGAGATGAAGTAGGCGGCAAGCGCCATGCGCCCGAAGAAGAGAACCGGCTCCCAGCCCCTCCTATAACCGAGGACATCGTTGACGACATAGAGCACAGCAAGCAGCAGGACACACACGCCCATCGCAAGCGAAGTGAACGAAAGCGTGTAGATCGGCTTAATGCACGGAATCCACACGAGCGACACCGCGCCGACAACGAGGAACCCAGCGCCGTATAACGCCAACACGCCCGCCTTGCGCCAGCCGCCTTCGACGCGCTGCAGAATACGAGTCGCATGGTATCCGGCAAACGCCATGACCACAAACATCAGCGAAGTGAAAAACCACGTGTAGTAGCTCGGATTCTCCAACCAGCGGTTCCCAGCGGGCAGGATGGCGCCGAGGATGGAGATGTCGATCTTGTACGCAAGGTTGCTGAACTTGTCGTAGTCGCCGTACACCGCAAGCGCCACCGTATAGACGATCGCGCAGGCAACCGGCACGGCGATTGCCAAGACGTTCTTTCGCGTATACAAAACTGCCGCGACCACGAGATAGCCGACGGCAATCGACTGGAGGGTGTTAGAGAAAGGCGAGACTGACAGCGGGTCGAGCGTGATCCAGTCGCCCTGCACGAGACCGCCCGCCACCCACAGGAGCACCACGCGTCCAAGTACATGCCGCCAAAACCCACCGCCCGCGACAAGCCGCTTCTCGAGCGCGAGCGGAATGGCAGCGCCGCACATGAAGATGAAAAGCGGCATTATGATGTCGAACAGCGTGAAGCCGCACCAGTAGTGGTTGAACTGATGCATGAACGAGTCGGGAAAGCATTTCCACCCCCTCTGCGCCGCATTCACGAGAGGTGCTACGACCGTCAGCAGAATCATGTCGAGCCCGCGCAGCGCATCGAGCGAAAAGAGTCGTTGACTATTAGCAGTATTTTCGTTTCCCATGACCTTGCCTCATACTCGCTTGTTCATGCCTTTACATATCTTTGCCGTCAATTATACCATTTTACGGAACTCACCGCCACGCCCCGACTTCTGCCGCAATTTTGCAAAGTAATTATCCTACCGCAAACGCAGGGCGTCGCCTTCGCGCATTGCGTCGTTTGCAAAGAGGATCGGCTGAGCTGCGGGGGTGTCAAGGCAAACCTTGAGCAACAGCGGCACATCCGCAACGGACTTGACAGGTAGAGGCAGGGTATAGACCTTGCGAGTACAGGGAGCGAGCTTGCGCAGATCCAGGTCAACGGGCACGACAGAATTCCCCGAAACGAGCTCGGCACGACATCTGCAAAGAAGATGGCCAAAACCCGTGTTCTCTATATCGACGCTTACGGAACCTGCGCCGAACTTTACGCTTCTCACCACAAACCTATAGCCCATGTGCGTCAACATGAACCTGCGCAGATCGGTACCATACCACTCGGATAGATCAGGCATTCCCTCGAAGTCGTAGTCGTGCGTGAGCACAAGGCGTCCAATGCGAGCGGCAAGGACATGTCGCTTCCCATTGATGTTCCTAAGGTAGCTCAGATGCGTACGGTAGAACTCCTGCACTATGTTGTAGCGCGAGAGGTCGAAGTAGCAGACACCCGCCATGCCACGCTCAGTCGCAAGCGCCGTGGTCGAAACTATTCGTAGACGGAGAGGATTTCCTTCGCGTCTTCCGCCATGGGGTGCGCCTTGAGATTGGCGATTGCTTTGAAAATAGGCAGCTTTATGGACTCGTCCCTGTTGCATATATCGTGGAACACGGAAGAAAGAACTTCTTCTGGCTCGTTTACGTCAAACAATATTGCCTTAAGGCATTCGACAGATGAATCAAGCAGGAGAATGTTCGCGCGGGTGACTTGCTGAAGCTTGTCGTCCGCATCAAGCGCGTCAAATGCCGCCTTGAACTCGGCGACGTCACCTTTCGAAGGCTTCTTCTCGGAGTCCT
>JAZSLQ010000239.1:0-13226 GCA_045535455.1 Kiritimatiellia bacterium
ACTCGTCCAGGCGCTTGAATACGCGCATCTCCCGATCGACGTCATCTTCGAGCCGCAGATTGGGGAACGGGGAATGGGGAACGGGGAAAATCGACTCAATCGCTACGACGTGCTGACGTTTGCCGGAATTGCGGCGATGGATCCCGTCACGCGCAGCCGCATCGACGAATGGGACGCGAAGGGCGGTTCACTCGTCGAGTTCAAGGAGAAGGTCCCGACGTCCGAAATGGTTTCCACCGTTCTCGCGGCTGCCGCGAAGAAGGGCGTGAAGCCGTGCTGCGAGATGCTGGACGCGATCAAGGATGACGGAAGCGCCGCGGCCTCGATTGAGGTGACGCCAGCCCGCCGCGGCAAACTTGACGCGTACATGATCACTTCGCGTGCGCCGACGCTGCCGGTCGTGCGCTTTAAGCCAGCGCCTCTTCCTGGTGGCGCAAAGAAGCCGACGCTTGTGCGCCTCTTCACGCGCCCCGACGACAAGACGGTCACTGGCGCGGATCCGCGTGCCCGCAATCTCGTCTCCCATCGCCAGCCGCTCAAGCCCGATGCGGACGGCTACTACACGCTCGTTCTTTCGGGCGGCTCGCATTTCTACGTGTACGGCGATGTTTCCGATGTCCTTGCGAAATATCCGCGCTCGTCGGATGCCGTGTGGGATCAGGGGCTTACTGCCGAGAAGTCGCTTGAACTCGGCAAGGCGGAAATCGCCCGCGAGAAAGCGGAGCGCGCGGCTCGCCAGCCCGTTTTCGACGTCGATCCAAACCGCATGGTCTTCGTGCGGCTCAACGAATTCGCCAACGTCCAGAATCCGGACTTCAAGATTCCGTGGGGCGTGACCGACTGGCGTGGCATGCGCTTCGACTTCATCCGTTTCGACCAGAATCAGTTTAAGGACGTGATCAAGGTCGAGAAGCCCGTGAAGGGGATTGCAGTCGATTCGCGCGCGGCATTCCTCTACTTCGCACATACTGCCGCGCCCGTCTACCGCGTTGTCTACGATGACAAGACATCCGTAGAAGTGGACGCGAAGAGCGGGCAGGAAGTTGTCGGCTGGAAGGACGGCGAAGGACACAAGTACATGATCCGTCAGTGGCCGAACCCGAAGCCCGAGAAGAAGATCGCGTCCGTCGAGATTGCGCCGCGGCGCGGCACGACGTCTTACGTTGCGGCGATTACCGTGCAGAAACCGGAGCCAAAGGTCGTGGAGTTCCCGAAGTTCGGTCGCACGGGCGGCGGAAAGGGCGTCCATGCGAGCTACGACGAGGCGACAAGGACTTGGAACGTGGCGCTTGACGAAACGGCCGGGAGCTGGTGCTGCGGGAACGCCGATCTTGCCGAGGGCATCCCTGTCGAGCCCGGCAAGTACTGCCGCCTCTATTTCGAGATGAACCGCCTCCCGGACGCGGACGGAAACTACCATGACCACGCGACGCCGCAGCTTAAGCTCAACGGGCGCGACGAGAACGGCAAGCTCGCCTTCGGCGGGTGGCGCGTTCCGATGTACAAGCGCGGCGGCTGGGCCTATCGCGCCGACAACGACCCCGAGACTTGGGAGACGGTCTGGATCGGCATCGACAAGGGGACTGTCCCGGAGCATTTCCGCAAGATCATCTCGATCGCCGTGCAGTTCCAGATGATGCCGGCAGAGCACTCGGGTCTTGCCTTCCGCAACTTCCGTTTGGAAGAGGCGGAGTAAAATGAAGCGAATTTTCATGGTTGCATCGCTTGCAACCATGTGTTTTGGCATGCCCGTAGCGATGGCGATGACCTACGACGCCTCGGCGTGGTATATGGGCGAGCTCGGCGTCACGAACCTCCTCAACGCTGGCATCACCGGGAAGGGCGTCAAGGTCGGCATGGTCGACACGGGAATTCGCCCGATTGTAAACGGCTCGGTCACGAACATGGCGATTGACGTCTTAGGTGGCGATACGTCGCAGACTGCGTCACACGGACTTGGCGTCGCCTCGATTATCAAGTCCGACAAGTTCGGCATCGGGCTAGATCAGGTGCTGACAGTTCCGACAACGACTGCGACTGGGCGCTTCCTTGTCTATGAAGCGCGCAACCGCGAGCGCGAGACGATTTGCCGACTCCGCGTTGATGTTGTCTCGAAGGGCAGCGAGAGCGACCCCGACAAAGAGGCCATTATTGGATTCGTTGTTGTCATCGCTTCGTCCGCGCCAATCGCCGTCGGCACACCTTTGGATTGAACTTAGAAACGTGTAGCTGCCCTTATCCCTGTAATAGATTGTAATGGTTGCCGACTTGCGTGGCAATCATCATAATATAGGGCTGAAGATTGAATGTTACCACCGAAATGTGGTATAATGTTGGAAAAATATTTCCAGAAAAGAGCGGAGAGGCAGCCATGTTGGAAAAAAATCTTCAATCGCTTAATGAAGTCATAATCGGATCATCGCGTTCCGATGTGGCAAAATTGTTGCTGCGTTTGAAGCATGAAGGTCGGGTAAAACGCCTTGCACCCCGTATCTATACGACAAACCTCACGGATTCCGCCGAAAATATCATACGTCGCAATCTGTGGACGATAGCGGGCAATCTATGGCCTGGGGCTCGGCTGAGCCATAGGACGGCATTCGAGTACGCCCCGCACAATGGACATGTGTTTCTCGCCTACAAGTACACACGCAAGATTTGTCTTCCCGGAGTGACGGTTCATTTCCTTTCCACGCCGGCGTCGTTGGAGTCTGATTATCCGTTTCTCGGAAATCTCGGCGTCTCGTCGCTTGCTCGCGCCATGCTTGAGAATCTTGAGCCAGACAAGACTCAAGGTGGTGTCGCCAAGTGTCAGGACGCGGAGTCGCTGGAGTCGCGGCTTGAGGCCGAGTTTGCGGCAGGGGGCGAGACGGCGCTCAATAAACTGCGGGACGATGCAAGGGTTGTAGCGTCGCAGACAGGACATCGGCGGGAATTTGACCGCCTTGACAGAATGATAGGCGCACTCCTGTCCACTCGTCCTGCGGATGTGCTTACGTCCAAGGTTGCGCTGGCACGAGCCGCAGGGGAGCCGTTCGACAGCGCTCGGATTGAGCTTTTCGGAGCGCTTCTTGCGAAACTAAACTCGACTGCATTCCCCGACTTCCCCGATCCGAATGTGTTGCAGACCTCGTTTTCGACGTTTGCCTTCTTTGAGAGCTATTTCTCGAACTACATAGAGGGCACAGTGTTTGAGTTGGATGAGGCAAGGCGGATTGTCGAGACCGGAGTAAGCATCCCTTCGCGTGATGCGGACAGCCATGACATACTTGGCACTTTCGCCATCGCGTCAAACCGCGCCGAGATGTCCCGCACGGCGAAAGACGCGGAAGGTTTCTTGGAACTTCTACGTGAGCGCCATCGTGTCGTAATGTCCGGTCGTCCCGCGAGCCGTCCGGGGATGTTCAAAACGCACGACAACAGGGCTGGCGAAACGCACTTTGTTTCGGTGGACTGTGTTCGCGGCACATTGAAAATGGGGTTTGACATGGCGCGAGCCCTCCGTCATCCTTTTGCCCGTGCGCTTTTCATGCTGTTCATGACGAGCGAGGTGCATCCATTCGAGGATGGCAACGGACGAATTTCACGGCTTGTGATGAATGCGGAGCTTGTCTCGGCGGGACAAGCAAAGGTTATCGTGCCGACGGTGTTCCGACAGGACTACATCGGTGCGCTGAGGCGGCTGTCGAGAAATGGAGATCCCGACGTGCTGATTGCCGCCATGAACCGTCTGCGCGATTTCAGCCGCCGCCTCTCCTGCGACAGTTTCGATACGGCAAGACGTCAGCTTGAGGCATCAAGTGCATTCAGCGACGACGACGGGGACATCCTGCGGTTTTGAATGGTGATGATGATCCACATGGCTGTCGGACGTGGAAACTGTGTTTGTCGCCTGTCTGCAAAATGGCAATAACTTGTGGATGAAATCAAAAGCAAAAATGCTGGAATTTGATACAATTTGTGGTGAAGGGAAAAACTACACCGAGAGTATCAAAATGAAAACACTCATGAATACAGCCATGGAGACTATCATGAAATCCTCGCTCTGCGCCCTTGCCGCGCTTCTCCTCGCCGCGCCCTCGTTGGCGGAAACATACGTATGGAATACAAACATTGCGTCTGGCAACATGTCCGAGGCCGGGAGTTGGCTGGTCGACGGCACGGCGGCGGAAGCCGCGCCCGGCGAGAACGACACGGTCCTCGTATCCGCAGACACAACGCTTGTTTCCGACCTGACGGTCAACGCGATCTGCGTCTCGGGCGGCACGATCGATCTCAACGGACATACGCTCACCGTCAAGTCCGGCGTGATCCGCGGAAGCGCCCGGTGGAGCGCAAGCACCATCGAGAACGGCACGCTCGTCTCGCCGGAGCCCATCATGTACGTCGACGGCATCAACAATAGCAATGTGCGCTGGTCCTGCAACATTGTGGTCGTCGGCAACGCGGACATCGAAAAGCCCGTGCTGGCCGCAATACCGGACCAAGGTCACCATCGAGGGCGGCACCCTCGATGTCGCCGAGGCGGGCAAGGTCAAGCAGGGGACTTGGACGGTCATGCGTACAGTCGATCCCATTACAGGCACATTTGACAGCGTAACTTCCGGCTACAAGGCAAAATACAATGTTGAGGTGGAAGAGGACGGCGTAACCTACTACGAACTCCAGCTGACAAAGAGTAGCAGTGGTACGATTATCATAATCCGATAAGGCGGTTTCGACGCCGAGGGTTTCCCTGCGGATATTGTGTTATTTAAGGCGGCGTTGGCCTTTGTCCAGCGCCGCCGCGTTTTTCTCCTGAGACGTGCTCTTGCACCCTTGTGCGTGATATGATACAATATCGTTGTTTTAAAACCACGATAATTGCGAAATTACGTGGTTTGTAAACTACACATTAACACAAACTTGATGTGCGCGCTTACGCCCGATCCAGACAAGGGAACGCTCCGCGAAGTGTTTTTCAACAACCAGCTTTCGGTTCGCAATACGACAGCCTTCCCTTCGCGCGGTGACAGCATTGTCGACGGACGACATCTTTTCGAAATAGGAGGGGAAAGAAAAACGTTCGAGCAGATCAAGGACTTGCCGGACAGCTATCTCGCATTGGACGGCATCGAAGTCGGGCGGGGATGCAGAATCCCCTTGTGGCTCTTCGGGTTCTTGTACTAGTCTTTGCTGCCCGACATCGATTGTCTTGTCCTTTCCGCCGTTCAGTAAATGATATAATATCGCCATGTTCGGCAAATGCGAGATCAAGGTGAGAGGTGGCTTCGAGGAGACGCTTAAGGTCGTTCTGCCGCTTGCCCTTATGCAGCTTGTCTACGCGGCGAACAGCATTTGGGACCGCTTTCTCCTTTCCCAGCGTGGCTGTGCCCCGCTTCAGGCGTCGCTTTCGGCTACAATGGTCTCCGTCATGTTCGTCTGCCTCATCTCCGCGACTGTCGGCTACACGTCGGTCTATGTCGCGCAGCTGCACGGCGCGGGAAAGGGGCGCGATGCGGTGCGTGCGTTTGCACAGGGAGTGTGGCTTTCCATCTTCTCGATTCCGGTTCTGGTGGCGCTCGTGTTTGCCGCGTTCGCGCTTGTCGATTTTGCCGCGCACGCTCCTGATGTCGCGGCTGGCGAGAAGGCGTACATCGCAATCTATGTCCCAGGCGGCTTTTTCATGATACTGAACGGTGTCCTTGGCGGGCTCCTCACCGGGCAAGGGCGCACGGGCTGGGTTTCGGCCTGCGGAATAGTTGGCGTTCTCGTAAATATCGCCGTGAACCCAGTGTTTATTGGCGGCTGGGGTCCGATCCCTGCGATGGGCAACGCGGGCGCCGCGATCGCGGGTGTCATTTCACTCGCGTCGGTGACGGTGCTTCAAGGCGCGGCTGTCTGCCGCGATGCGCTCGTTCGCGCACATTGGCGCGATGGTGCGCTTAAGGCCGATCTTCCGCTGATGGGCAAGATTCTTCGCACTGGCTCTTTCAACGGTGTGACGTCGTTTGCCGCCTGCGTCGCGTTTACTGTATTTACGCTCGTCCTTGGACGATACGATGCGCTTGGCGCGGGGTCTGCGAACGTGGTGTTTGCCGTCAACAACGTATTCTACTGCACGATGTGCGCCGTTTCAGACGGCATGAGCATCGTGGGAGGGCGCAATCACGGAGCGGACGATGCTGCGGCCGTCAGACGCACAGTCCGCACGGGGCTCTTTCTCTGCATCGTGATATTGACTGCGGTATATTCCGTGCTTCTTCCGTTTGCAGGTCCCATAGCGTCGCTTTTCTATCCTACGGACGCTGCGTTTTCAATGGACGCATGGTGCGCTTCAGTGCGCACGCTGTTCTTCATAATGCTCTTGCGCGAGATTGGAGAGGGCGTGGGGTTGGTGTTCGAGGGGGCGTTGCGCGGCGTCGGCGACGTGAAGTTCGTCATGTGCGCGAAGCTCGGTTGCGACATCTGCCTATGGATGCCTGCGGTGATTGCCATCGCCATGTGCCACAAGTCGCTCATAGCGCTTTGGTGGACAATGCCCGCGTTTTTCGCCGTGCTCGCCACGATTCTCGCGCTTCGTTTCCACGGCGGGGCGTGGCGCCGCAGCCACCTCTCCGCCTGAGGGCGGTTTTTCATTTTTTACCTGTTCCACTTTTTGCCTGCTTTTGGTATAATGTCCGCAGAAAGACGGGAATATACCAATACAGCATGGCAAGGAGCAGATGAAAAATCCAAGAATCTTGATTGTCACTCCGGAGATCACTTATCTTCCGGAGGGAATGGGCAACCTCGCGGGCAAGATGTCCGCGAAGGCCGGTGGCATGGCGGACGTGTCGGCGTCACTCGTCCAGGCGCTGCACCAGCTTGGCGCAGACGTCCATGTCGCGCTACCGCATTACAGGCGCATGTTCCACGTCGAGACGGCGCAACTCGTCGCGGATGAGCTGAGGAAGTACAAGAGCCACCTCCCCGACGAGCGAATCCACCTCGCCGAGGATCGCTGCTTCTACTACCGCGACACCGTCTACTCGCGCGGCGACGGCAACATCAAGCTTGCGCTCGCGTTCCAGCGCGAAGTGATAAACAACATCATCCCGCGCGTGCAGCCCGACCTCATCCACTGCAACGACTGGATGACGGGGCTCATTCCAGCAGCGGCGCGACGCGAGGGAATTCCCTGCCTCTTCACCGTTCACAACATCCACACGCAGAAGCTGACGCTTGCACAGATCGAGGACGCCGGCATCGACGCGGCCGAGTTCTGGATGAATCTCTACTACGGCTATCCTCCCTACAACTACGAGGAGAGCCGCAACCAGAACATGATCGACCTCCAGGCGTCGGGTTGCTTTGCCGCGCACTTCATCAACACGGTGTCGCCCACGTTCCTGAAGGAGATCGTCAACGGCTGGCACTCGTTCATTCCTGATTCCATCAGAAACGAAATCAGGAACAAGTACAACGCCGGTTGCGCGGCTGGCATCTTGAACGCGCCCGACTCTGCCGACAATCCAGAGACCGACGCGAAGATTCCGTTCAGGTACGGTCCTGCGAACCATGCGGAGATGAAGCGCAAGAACAAGCTCGCGCTCCAGCATGCCCTCGGGCTCGAGGAGGACGCGGACAAGGCGCTCTTCTTCTGGCCGAGTCGCCTCGATCCCGTCCAGAAGGGGCCGCAGCTTCTCACCGACATCACGTATCGTTTCCTCGAGAAGCACCCGGACGCGCAGTTCGCGATCATCGCCAACGGCCCGTACCAGCAGCCGTTCTGGGACATCCAGAACTTCCACGGCATCCATTCTCGCCTCGCCGTCCACAATTTCGACGCGCGTCTTTCGGCGCTCGGCTTTGCCGCGTCCGACTTCACTCTCATGCCGTCGCTCTTCGAGCCGTGCGGACTTCCGCAGATGCAGGCGCCGATCTACGGCTCGCTCGCAATCGCGCACAACACCGGCGGTCTTCACGACACGGTGGAGACGCTCAATGTCGCGTCCTCGACCGGCAACGGCTTTGTCTTCGACACCTACGACTCGGGCGGGCTTTTCTGGGCGATGGACCAGGCGATGGACTTCTTCCACCAAAGCGCTGAACTTCGCGCGAGGGAAATATCCCGCATCATGGCCGAGTCTCGCCGCCGCTTCAACCACGAGGCGTGCGCAAAGGAGTACATCAAGCTCTACGAGCAAATGCTCGACCGTCCGCTCGTCAAGAAGGAAGCGACCGAGTAGGCGATTTGCGGCTATCGTCGCATAGCATGTGGCGATAGCTGGACACGACAGATTCTCTGACATCTTGGCTTGCGTGTATTCGCAAGGCGAATATGGTATAATATTCATTCCAAAAAGCAACGGAAGACAAGATGGATAAGAACTACGATGCGAAGGCCGCAGAGGCCAAATGGTACCCAATCTGGGAGAAGAACGGATATTTTCACCAGGAGCCCGACGGGCGCGAACCGTATTCAGTCGTAATCCCGCCGCCGAATGTCACTGGCATTCTGCACATGGGCCATGCGCTCAACCAGACAATCCAGGACATCCTGGTGCGCTGGCGCCGCATGCAGGGCAAGAACACGCTGTGGCTCCCCGGCACCGACCATGCTGGCATCGCGACGCAAAATGTCGTAGAGAAGGCGCTCAAGAAGGAAGGGAAGCGCCGTCAGGATCTCGGGCGCGAGGCGTTTCTCGAGCGCGTCTGGGAGTGGAAGAAGCAGTATGGCGGGACGATTGTCCACCAGCAGCGCATGCTCGGCAACTCGACCGACTGGCTCAGGGAGCGCTTCACTTTCGACGAGGGTTGCTCCAAGGCCGTCGCAAAGGTCTTTACACAACTTTATGACGAGGGTCTTGTCTACAAGGGCAACTATATCGTCAACTGGTGCCCGCGGTGCGGCACGGCGCTTGCGAACGACGAGGTTGAGCACGAGCCCAACCACGGCCATTTCTGGTACGTTCGCTATCCCGTCGTCGGCAGCGCGAAGGGCGTGAAGGGCGAGCCCTACAAGGACTATGTGATGGTCGCGACGACGCGACCCGAGACTCTTCCCGGCGACACGGCGGTGGCGGTGAACCCGAAGGACGACCGCTATGCGCACCTCGTTGGCAAGACAGTCGTGCTGCCGCTCACGGGGCGCGAGATCCCCGTCATCAGCGACGACTATGTCGATCGCGAATTCGGCACCGGCATCGTGAAGATCACGCCGGCGCACGACCCCAACGACTTCCTCGTCGGCAAGCGCCACGGTCTCGAAGAGATCAACATCATGACCGACGACGCCCACATGAACGAGCTCGCCGGCGCGAAGTACTGCGGCATGGATCGCTTCGAGTGCCGCAAGGCGATTGTCGCCGATCTCGAGGAGGGCGGTTTCCTCGACCACATCGAGGATCTCGACAACCAGGTCGGCCATTGCTACCGCTGCCACGAGACGGTGGAGTCTCGCCTTTCGAAGCAGTGGTTCGTCAAGATGAAGCCGCTCGCGGAGCCCGCGATAGCGGCCGTAAAGTCGGGCGAGGTAAAGTTTGTCCCTGACCGTTGGTCGAAGATCTATTTCAACTGGATGGAGAACATCCAGGACTGGTGCATCTCGCGCCAGCTCTGGTGGGGGCACAGGATTCCTGCGTACACGCTGCGCGTGAACGCAGGAATCAGTGAAGAGTTGAAAGTTAAGAGTGAAGAGTTGATCTTCGTTGCCGAGACGGCCGAGGAGGCGCTCGCGCAGGCGAAGGCGAAGACCGGCAATGCGGCGCTTACGCTCGCCGACCTCGAGCAGGACCCCGACGTGCTCGACACGTGGTTCTCGTCGTGGCTCTGGCCGTTCTCGACCTTGGGCTGGCCGGAGAAGACTAAGGACCTCGACTACTACTATCCGACGACGGATCTCGTGACGGCGCAGGACATCATCTTCTTCTGGGTTGCGCGCATGATGATGGCGGGCATTCACTTCATGAAGAAGCCGCCGTTCAAGAACATCGTCATTCACGGCATCGTCCGCGCGGCGGACGGCTCGAAGATGTCGAAGTCGAAGGGCAATTCCCTCGACCCGCTCGAACTGATCGACCAGTATTCCGCCGATGCGCTTCGCTTCTCGATCGCGCTCATCACTTCGCTCGAATGCGACTCGAAGGTGAGCAAGGAGAAGTTCGAGATCGGCCGCAACTTCACGACGAAGATCTGGAACGCGGCGAAGTTTCTGGAGATGCAGGAGACGGCATTGGGGCATGAGACGTCAGACGGGAGACGAGATGCCTTCTCGCGTCTCATGTCCAGCGTCTCGCGCCCAGAGGATATCTCTCTCTCTGCCGACGACAGGCACATTCTCTTTGCCGCCGATCTCGCCTGCCGCAAGGTCAACGAGATTCTCGAGTCCTACCGCATCCAGGACGGTGCTCTCGCCGTCTACGACTTCTTCTGGACGCAGATCTGCGACGGCTATGTTGAGTACGTCAAGGATTCGCCCAATAAGCAAGTGTCGGTCGCGATACTCCGCGATGTCTTCTGGAAGGCGCTGCGGCTTCTCCATCCCTACATGCCGTTCGTCACCGAAGAAGTCGCGCACCAGCTCGGATTCCTCAAGGATGGCGAGACAATCATGCTTCAGAAGTTCCCCGAGGGGTACTCCGACGCCGAGAAGTCGGCTTGGGGCGTGACCGAGGAGAACTACCAGTTCGTGAACGCGAAGCGCGAGGCGATCACCGCGATTCGCGCACTGCGGGCCGAGTACAAGGTCCCGCCCGCAACGTTCGTGAAGGTGACGATTGCGCGTGGAACGGACGGGGGTTCAGGCACCCCCGAACCCCTGCCCGAGGAAGAAATAAAGGTTCTTGCTAAGGCGATGCGCGCCGAGTCGGTCGAGTTTGTTCCGGCCGGCAGCGATCTTGCGATGCCGTCGAAGATCACGAAGTTCGGCACTGTGTACCTCTCGCTCGAAGGCCTTGTGGACAAGGCGGCCGAGGCGAATCGCATTGCGGGTGAGCTCGCGAAGATCGGCGGGTTCATCAAGTCCGCCGAGGCGAAGCTCGCGAACGAGAACTTTGTCGCGCACGCGCCCGAGGCGGTCGTTGCCGAGGCGAGGCGCAAGCTCGCCGAGAACAAGGAGAAGGTCGCGCAGCTCGAGAAGCTCGCGAAGTTGTTTGCATGATAGCGTATGTCAGAGGCACGTTGGCCGAGAAGGGCCCGGATCGCGTCGTCATAGAGGCGGGTGGGATTGGCTACGAGCTTCTGATACCCGTCTCCACGTTTGACCGGCTTCCCAAGGAGGGCGGCGAGGCGAAGCTCCTTGCGTGGCATTGCGTCCGCGAAGACGACGAGGCGCTTTTCGGGTTCGCGACGAAGGAAGAGCGCGAGATGTTTTTGAAGCTCACCCAGGTGAGCGGCGTCGGGCCCAAGATCGCGCTCGCGATTCTCTCGGGATCGTCGATTGGCGAGCTTTCGCTTGCGATTGCGTCAGGCAATGCCAAACGGATATCTTCGATCAAGGGCGTTGGCAAGAAGACCGCCGAGAAGATCTGCGTCGAGCTGAAGGACAAGGTCAACGCGATCGAGGCGCTTGCCGCCACGTCGCGCCGCGGCGGAAATGACGCGAAGACGCCGATCCTCCACGACGCGATTCTCGCGTTGACGGCTCTCGGCTTCAACGATGAGACTGCGAACAAGATGGTTTCGAAGGTGCTGGCCGACAATCCGTCCGTCAAGGATGTCGAAACGCTTGTCCGCCTCGCGCTCGCAAGTCGATGACAAGGTGAACATAAATATGGCAGCTCAGATTTTAACGCAGAGGCGCAGAGACGCAAAGTGCGCAGAGAGAATTAGATGCTTTAAATAATAGTAAAACATGAAAATTGTTAAAAGCAGAAAGGTAAAAGCCCGATGAAAAAAACAATGTTGCTTGGTGCGTTCTGTGCTGTGGCGTTCGTTGCGCTCGCGGAGCGCGAGAAAGTCTGGCCAGAAGGCAAGATGCCCGACGCGCAAGCCCACCAGATCGCCGCGATGACGAACGAGAACGAGAAGGGAAAGGACCCTTATCTCGATTGGTGCCCCGCCCCCGAGAAGCCGAATGGCTGCTGCATGATACTTATTTCCGGTGGCGGCTATGGCAGCTGTTGCGACGTCGGGCTCGTGCAGTCGTGGGCGAAGAAGTTCACGAAGCAGGGCTTCCAGTGCGTCAACTTTGTCTATAGGACGCCGCGTCCGAACAACCTCCCGATCCACCAGAGTGCGTGGGAGGACGGCCAGCGCGCCGTGCGACTCGTCCGCTCCGAGGCCGCGAAGCGCGGGTATGACCCCGAGAAGATAGGCACGATTTCGATGTCGGCAGGTTCACACCTCGCCACGCTTCTCGCGACGAGCGCGCTTACGCCCGCCTACGAGAAGGTTGACGAGCTTGACGATGTTCCCTGCCACATCAACTGGGCCATCACCGGTGCAATCGCATACGCGGTGACGGACGGCATCGGCACGCCCAATACGCGCAATGGGCAGGCAATTGACGCCAAGCTCGACTCGGTTTTCAAATTCGACGAGAAGACGGCGCCTATGTGCATGTTCCATGGAAGTGCCGATCCTTATTCGCCGATGGCGTCGACGCTCGTCTACCGCGAACTGAGGAAGAGGAAGGTTCCTGCCGAACTCCACCTCTTCGCTGACCGCAACCACGGTTTTTGGGGCTCTGACGGGAAGGGCGACAAGGCGGCCGCCTACGACAACTGGTTCGACCGCGCTATGGAATTCCTCGCGCAGATGGGCTTCCTTGGGCAACTCCCGCCCGAGGAAGATCTGATGGGGAGGTTTGCAAAGGACTTCCACGATCCTGCGCTCTACACGAAGGAGGAACTGTGGCCCAAGGGGAAGACGCCTGACTTCCAGAAGAAGCAGAATGTTCCTTATCTCGAGTGGTACATCCCCTCGAACCTCACGACAAAGGCAATACAGATTATCTACTCCGGCGGCTCGTATCAGGGCAACGGCCCTGACGGTTTCGAGGTCGCGCCGGCGCGTCGCTTCCTCAACGAGAAAGGCATGGCCGTCGTCACGATGAAGTATAGGACTCCTCGTCCGGCGGCACCGCTCGCGAAGCACACGACCGCGTGGCAGGACCTTCAGCGCTGCATCAGGATTGTCCGCTCCAAGGCGGCAAAAAAAAGACTCAATCCGAACCGCATCGGCATCATAGGCTCGTCGGCCAACAAAGTCGGAGGCCAAGCGGGCTTAGGAAGACAAAATTTGTATTCAACTCCCTGGGTCAC
>JAZSLQ010000249.1:0-5965 GCA_045535455.1 Kiritimatiellia bacterium
TGTTCTCATTATATCTACATGTTCTACACGGCTAAAAACAAAAGCGAAATCTAAAGTAACCCCACCTCGTTTCGCAGCGTAATATCGCAGCCCGCGCCGTAATGTCACGGTTCGGGCTGTCTTTTTTCTCTGCGCTTCTGCGTGAGATTACGGCTCGGGCGGTGGCGGATTATACCCATGCCGTAGGGCGGTGTTTTCGGGTTCGGTGTCTGAAAAAACGCAAGTCCGAATGAAAAATTACAATAAATTCTGCACCATTCGGATGACGATTTCGGGTATAATTTGTGCGTCTCTTTGGGATGAGTGTCCCCACGGAGCCAAGCAAGGAGGAACAAAATGAGCAGAATCGACAGGAAAAACGGTATGAGGCACACGTTCGCCGCCGCAGCGCTGGCCATTGCGGTGGTCGTGATGGGCGCGGCAACGACGGCCGAGGCGCGTTCGATCACGGGCGTCCGGCATCTCACGCCACGTGACGGCGTGTCGTCCCTCGCCGTCACGTTCGAGGCCGGCGAACCCGGCGACGAACACGCGCTCTACATCGCCTACGACACGGAGGACAAGGGCGCCGACATTTCGAATTGGGCCGCGCTTCAGCGCGGCTGCAACGTGGCGGCCGACGCGACCTCCGCGACGATCCCCGTCTCGCCGCTTTTGACCGGCGCGGGCTATACGTACTGCCGCGTGTTCCTCACCACCTCGGCGGCGCCCTACGACACGCTAATCGAGTCGCTGCGCCAGACCGGCACGCAGTACATCGACACCGGAATCTATCCAGACAGCACCTCAGTCGCCGTGATGGACACGAAATACGATTCCAGTACCGTTCAACAACGCTTTTTCTGTGTAAACTCAGACGATAGCAGCGGCGACCACGCGAAATTTTCCTTCGATGTTTACATCAACGGCAAAGGTTACTTCGCCTCCGCCTGCAAGGATGGCGTAGGCGACTTCAAGTCAACTGATAAAAATTTCACTACGAGTCGCGTTCGTATTTCGCTGAGTGCGGCGGAGAAACATCGCATCGTCATCACAAACCTTGCGACAAGTGCGCAGATCATCGACAAAAAATGGTCAACAACCTGCACCAAGACCTCTGCTGCGACTCTTCTTGTCTTCGCTCAGCATTATGTAGAAAGCACTGGAGCGACAGTCAGGAACATTGCGGAAGGCGCCTACCTCTACGGTTTCAGCCTCACGACCAATGCGATGACCGCTTGCAATTACCTGCCTTGTACGCTGGGCGGACGCGCAGGCGTTTACGATACGGTCACGGGCACCATCCGCTATTCTGCCGTCGCCACGGACTTCGAGGCGGGCGGCGGCCCGATCGCTTGTTCGTTGCTCGCCGGCGAGGCACAGCTCTCCGTAGCGCCTTCTGTGGTCGATCTCTCCGTTTACGACGATTCCGTGACGGGCGCGATCTGGAAGGGGACGGCCAGCGGCAACTGGAACGTTGCCGACGCCAACTGGACGATTGACGGCGTGGCGTCGCAGGCCTGGCAGAACGGCAACGACGCCGTCTTCAACGACAACGCCTCCGCCTATACCGTGACCATACCCAGCGGCACGACGGTTACGCCGAGCTCCATCCTCTTCGACAATGCGACGGACTACACGCTTGCCGGGGCGGGCGTCATCGCCGGGACCGGTTCCTTCAGCAAGTACCAGGAGGGCAAACTCACGATCTCCGGTATCAACCATACCTTCACGGGCGATGTGCTGCTCGCGGGCGGCGAAATCGTTCTTCCGACCGATAATGACAGCAGCGACGTCGTCACCGGGTCGCTCGGCAACCCGCGCGTGTCGCGCTCCGTCGTAGTCTCCAACGCCACGCTCAACATTCAAGGCAAGAACGCCTTCGGCGGCGGCGGGCGCAGTTTGACGCCGATCAAGGCCGCTCTCAAGTGCTACAACTCCACGCTGGAGCTTAAGAAGGACTTCTGTTTCAACGCGGGTGATGTCTATCTCCACAACTCGACCGTGAATTTCCACGGCGGCCTCAACAACTATGTAAGTGGAAAAACGCTCATTGTCGGAACCGTCGGCGCCCAGGACTCAAAAACCTTCTGGGGCTCGTTCAGCATGGCCAACCTCTACTTTTCCGGAGATCGGCAAGTCATATTCGCCGCTTCCGGTTCAGGAATCAACAACAGTTCGGGAATGTCGATCGGCAAGTTCGGGGCGCAGAGGCAGGGCGTGATCGATGTACCTGACATGACGGGGAACGACAACTCCGACGTCATCATTCGCGTGCCGATCATCTGGTCGTCCGGCAACGCGACCGATCCTGGCATTGCTTCCGGTTTCCGCAAGACGGGCGCAGGTACTCTCGAACTCGGCGATGGCACGGCGCATGCATACAACTCCACCTATACTGGCGACGTGGACGTTGTGGAGGGGACGCTCTTTATGAATACCGGAAATGCGACCGACGCCGCCGACAGAAGTAGCGTGTTCGGTGCGCAACGCTACCCACACACGTTTACCGTCCATCCCGGCGCGACGCTGCATCTCGGGTCCAGTGATACGATGGGGCAGTTCTACGCCGAGAATAATGTCACGGTACACGTCAACGGAGGGACGCTGAAACAGACGGCGAACAAGACCAACGGATTCGGTCCGCTCATCCTGGAGAACGCCACGGTTTCCTACTCGGGCGTCACCGGTGCGTGGCCGACACTCGGCTTTGGCGGCGGTCTCACCGTCATCGGCACCAACACGCTCACCTTCGCCAACACCGACAACGCGACTCTTTTCTTTGCGAAGCGCGACGGTTCGGCTTCCGACTGCTACGTCGCGGAGATCAGCGGGAAAGGCTCCGCCGACGATACGACCGACCTCAAGTTCAACGCGCGCATTGCCGATGCGCCAAATTGGGGCACTAAGCATAGCGCCGTCGCCTTCAACATGCGCAAGACGGGACCAGGAATGCTCGAATTGGCAAACGCCTCCAGCACCACGACGGGGCGCATCGAAATCGTCGAGGGAACCGTCAAACTGGCCACCGCAGTGTCAAATACCGAATCTAATTTCGAGTGCCCGGAGAAATCGACGATTGGAAACCTTTCCAGCTCGGATCTCAGCGTCGTCGTCAACGGCGGAACACTCTGGATCACCCAAAACGACCAGTTCGGACAGGCGAACGCGGTCAACAACTTCACGCTCGCCGTCACCAACGGAACGATACGGCAGACGAGCGGAAAGGTCAACGCCATGCCGTTTCTCGATCTGTACGACGCCACGCTCGACTACAACGGCGCCAACACTGGAGCGGGCTACGACACTGAGCAAATCGGGCCCTACGGGACTTTCGTGTTCGCACAGCGTGTCCGTTTCGACGGCACACGCCCCTACGACCTACAGAATGTCGGCGGCACCTGCTACTTCTCGCTCGGCTGGCAGAACGACTCCTATCAGGAAATCGACGGGGAGAAGATCTACCAGCACGGCAAGACGGAGTTCCATGTTGCGGACATCACGCGGAACGCGGAGCCGGACGTGACGATTGGCGTGGTCCTCAAGCCTGCGGCGCGTTGGACCGGAAATACGAAAAACAGCCTTTACGCCAACACCTACTTCCGTACGGGTCTGCTGAAAACCGGTCCGGGCACGCTACGCCTGAACTGCTGCACGGCGGCGGACAAGTATTACTCAGAGGCGACGCGCGTGAACGGCGGCACGCTGCTCGTTGATGCGGCTTTGTTCAACTCCACGAACGTCATCGTGCAGGCCGGGGCTTATTTGGGCGGCACGGGCACTGTAGCGTGCGCCACGATCGAGGCGGGCGGCGGTTTCACGGCAGCGCCGGGTCAGACGCGCCCGCTCACGCTGACGGCGGCGGAACTGCCGGCGGACGGCGTGGTGACGCTTGATGTGCCCTACACGGGCGATCTCGCGGATCTGAGGAGCGTGCGCGTGCCGGTAGTGACCGCAGATGCGCTCGCGGGTGCGAACTGGCGCGTCACTCTCAACGGATCTGCCCTGCCGCGAGGCCTTGTGGGCAGGGCGAGCATACGCGACGGCATCGTGTATGGTACGGTTCAACATGGTGGCCTGATGATCATCTTCAGATGAGCTGAAGGCCATGAAACCGCATATTGCAATTGCCGCAGTCGCGGGATTGGCGTTTGCCCTTTCCGCGACCGCAGGCGTTGCGGCAGGTGCGGCGGTCGCTCCGCAGGGTTCGGAGCTGTTCAGGTGCCAGGTGCACCGCGGCGGCGGACGCGACACGATGCCCGACAATTCGCTGGAGTCGTTCCTCTGGTGCTGGGGAAACGGCGTCTCGCCGGAGGCCGATGCACGGCTCACCAAAGACGGCGTCGCAATCGCCCTCCACGACGAGACGCTCAATCGCACCGGGCACCACGTTCCCAACGGACTTGCCACGGCGAAGATAAGCACCCTTGAATGGGCGCAGATCCGTGACGTGGACATCGGCTCGTATCTCGATCCGTCGTACTCGACCTTCCGCATCCCGACGATCGACTCCATGTTCGCCGTGATGGCGGGGCGTCCCGACAGGCTTCTCTACCTCGACGAAAAGGGCGCGCCGCCGGAACTCGTGGCGGAACTCGCCCGGAAGCACGGGGTTGAAAAGCAGATATACTACACGTCGTCGAATCCCGACCTGGTGGCGCAGTGGCAGAACTACGTGCCGGGCGGGCTTGGGATGGTGTGGATCGGCTCGTGGCCGAAGGACAACTCGGCGTCGTCCGTCGCCAAGGCGAACAAGCACCTTGAAGACACCCTCGACCAGATGGAGGCGAACGGATGGACGGGAGTCAGCCAGGTACAGATCCACATCCGCACGGACTTGTCGAAGTCCGATTCGTTCTGTCCGTCGTCCGACTGCATCCGCAGCGCCATCACGCGGCTTCACGCGAACGGCATAACTGCGCAGGCGTTCACCATGACCGAGGGCGGCAACGAGGCTGTCCTGCGATCGATATGGAAGCTCGGCTTCGACAAGTTCGCCACGGACGATCCGCTCGTGCTCTTCGAGCTTCTGCCGGAACTTGCCGCTGGCGACGGCAACTGCACGGGCGAGGCGCGTCCAATCACGGGCGTGGAGCGCGTCATGTCGGACGGCGAGATGTCGCTCAACGTGACGTTCGAGGCCGGCGAGCCCGGCGACAGCCATGCGCTCTACATCGCCTACGACACGGAGGACAAGGGGGCCTCGCTCGCGAGCTGGGCCGCGCTCCAGCGCGGCTGCAACGTATCCGCCGACGCGACTTCCGCGACGATCCCCGTCTCGCCGCTTCTGACCGGCGCGGGCTACACGGTCTGCCGCGTGTTCCTCACGACCTCGGCGGCGCCCTACGACACGCAGCTCGAGTATCTGCGCCAGAGCGGAACGCAGTACATCGACACCGGCATCTGCCCGAACGCGACCTCGGTCGTCGTGATGGACACGAAGCTCGATTCCAATGCCACGCGGCAGCAGCGCTTCTTCGGCGTAAGTTCGGATAAATACAACAACAGCGAAGACAATTCGGCGGGGCTGTCCTTCGACTGCTACGTCAACGGCAGCGGCAACTTCGCAACCGCCTGCAAGGACGGCAGAGGCGACTTCAAGGCGGCCGGGACTTTCACGACAGACCGCGTCAGGATTTCGCTGAGCGCAGCGGAGAAACACCACGTGACCATCACGAACCTTGCGAAGCGCGTCGCAATCGCCAACGCAACCTACAACACGACCTGCACCGCCACCTCCGCCGCGAGCCTTCTCGTCTTCGCGCATCATTTCGTGCAGAACTCGGCTGCGTCGATCCCTGCGGAAAAGATTGCGACGGGCGCGCGACTCTACAGCTTTACCCTGACGACGAACTCCGTAGCCGCCTGCGACTACAAGCCCTGCAGGCTTGGCGGCCGCGTCGGTGTGTACGACAGCGTTCCGGACACCGTCGCCTATTCCCCGAGCGGCCCCGACTCCGATGCCGCGAACAGCGGAAGCCCCGTC
>JAZSLQ010000079.1:0-5280 GCA_045535455.1 Kiritimatiellia bacterium
GCACGAATTCCGTTTACGCGGCAAATCAGCTCAACCAGTACACCGCTGTTGATGACTTTATACCACAATTTGACGACGACGGAAACCAGACGCTGATTCAAACATCCACTGGCATCTGGCAGGTTCAGTACAACGGCGAAATCCGCCCGGTCCTGTGGACGCTAATCAACTCCTCCACTCCTAACTCCTCCACTCCTCCACTCATCTCGATGTCCTACGACCGCATGGGCCGCCGCTTGACTAAGAACGACCAGCGGTTCGTTTACAACGGCTACTTGCAAATAGCCAACTTTGAACATCAAACTTCAAACATCAAACTTCAAACATTCATCTGGGATCCAACTGAAAAGATTGCAACTCGTCCGCTCGTTTGGAACTCTTCAACTATTCAACCTTTCAACTTTTCAACTTCTTATTACACTCATGATGGAAATAAGAACGTGAGCGAGGTCATCGCAGAGAATGGTGACATCGAGGCTCACTACGAGTACGCGCCGTTCGGTGCCGTTATCGCCCAGCGCGGCACTTCCGCCGCGTCCAATCCCTGGCGCTTCTCCAGCGAGTACGCCGAGGATGATACGGCGACAGTGTACTACAACTACCGCCACTACGAGCCTGTGATGGGAAGGTGGCTACAAAGAGATCTGATAGGTGAAATCGGAGGGTGGAACATTTATGCTTTTTGTAGAAACAGTGCCAAGTCGGATTTCCTTGGACTCGGCGGCATAGATGATGATTTAGGAGGGATGATTGGAGGGATGTGGCCTGCGCCCCCTGGTGGATGGGGGGCGGAAGCGGAGCGCCAAAGGCTTGAAAGAGAGCGGCAGGAGACAGAAGGTGCAATGCCTGATTTGTCTGTAATAATTGGAGTGTCTGGGACAAGGAATTTTCCTGTTGGCGGAGGATGGGGTATTTCGTTGACTGCCAACATATCGTGGGAGTTTGGATCGTGTTGCGATAAGACAGAGAATAAGCGTAAGGAATATCGAAAATTGATTGGGTCAATATCTGCTGGTCCGTATGTAGGTGTTGCGCCAATCATAGAGTTGCCAAGTCCAAATCCACCAGAAGTTCGTATTGATTTGGACGAGTGTCCCCCTTCTGGTGAGTCATATGATGGTTTTTTGTCTTTTAAATTTGACGCAGGTGGGGCCAATTTTGAATGCTCGTTTTTATTTTCTGACAAGAAATGGCATTGTGGAGCGGGCTTTTCATTGAATAAAATTACAAACATAAAGTTGTCAATAGAAGGGGGAGTCTCGTATGAAAAAGTTACTTATTAATACGCTATTTGCTCTGGCAATCAGTGCAATTATTGGATGTAAGAGTGAGGGAGAGGTGGAGTCTATACCAGAGAGGAAAGTGGAAGCCTTGCATTCTGCCCTTCGAAACGCATGGGGGAAGTACGCGGCAAATTCCGCTTCGTGTTACAGTGCTCGTGGGTTGGCAAAGCATGACGCTGATTGTCGTAATTTGTGCGAATGCTTTCGGCAATCGGGGGTTGAGGTGGAGTGGGTCTACAAGTTAGGTGATTGGTTCTTGCTTGAATGTCGCAGTTTGAAAACTGGGGAGCAGGAATACTTGAAGCTAGGCTGCGCATCAGCAGATGGACGAATTGTCTGTAGGGCATTTGGTCTGGATGATGGGTATAGAATGAATGTTGCTGCTTATGCGAGTCCATTGCGATTTGCTCCAATCGTTAAAGATTCGATTGTTGGGTTTGATGAGATGTGGGATTCAATGACAGACAGGATTGTTAGTGTCCCATCTGGTTTTCGAGGGCTTATCCAGGGTGGCGAAGGTGTGTTTCTTTTAAAAAGCGATATAGATGGAATATATTATCGATGGGATGCTTTAAGAGGAACTTTGCCAGAAAAATGGGAATATAAGTTCCCTGTTGGCACTAATCCGCGCAGCTCATTTTTCATTGCGCAATCGATGAGGACGGGTAAGTCATATGCCTTTGCAATTGGGCTGAAGCCGGTCCCGAACAGCGAGGGAGCTATGGGCATCTCGGCGTGTGGTGCGTATAAGGGGAGGCATCTGTTTAAGTTCTGGAAGGGCGTAAACGACAAACCGTATTATTATGCGTATCCTGAAACAGATGCCTCCGAGCCGCTATCTAATGGGACTGAAAAGTTTGATGGTTGTTCAATTGGCATTAAAGGGGGCAAGTTGGTTGTCTTTGGTACAAACGGACCGAGGGAACTATTCTGAGTCTAGCCTGAAAGAGTAGACCCTTCTGTATATGCTTGACCATTGGAGATGGCATTGTAGAGATTGTGTGATGCAAGATGAATAGAAATCAAAGGGTCAAAGCTGAATGCCGCTAACTTAAGCAAAAACAGTAGCTTTTTACCGACATGCCATGAAATATAAGCGTTCAAGAATCAAACATTACAAAATGAGGGTAAAGTTTGCTTTTCTGCCGATACTAAACACTTATCGATGTGTTTCCTTCTATTGTGGCTCTTTTGCAGCTTTTTGATCACTTATCGCCTTAAGTTAGCGGCATTCGGGTCAAAGCTTATTGATACAGGTGCGCCAAGCGAAGCTCGGCAGAACTAATAGCGGAAAGAGCTGTATCGTGAAGAAGTCGACATGTGAATAGGGCGGCAAGCCGTGCAAAGAGTTACCGATGTGCGGGAGTCTTGTCCGACAAAGATAAGAGCCGCAATGCAAACGATGTGGGGGAATCGAATTGTACAATGATAAAACGAATGATAGTAATCTTCTCTGGGTCGGCTCTTCTGATTGCGGCGGCGGTTGGCGCTGTTGTTGCATCACGCAACCGCCGCCAGCCTTTGCCTCCGCCGGATGTGCCAGTCGCGGCGTCGCCCGCAGAAGTGCGCGTCAAGGCGGTGGAGCGGAAGCCAGAGCCGACGGATCATGAAGTCATCGAAGCGTCCGCTGCCGTCGCAATCGTCTGCGGGGCGGATTACGCGACTGCCGACCGCTACGAGGCGCGGAATGACGCGCTCAGGTCGATTGCGCGGAGGCGGGACTTGCCTGAAAAGGATGTCGCCGCGCTCGCGGCGTATTTGCGCTCGTTGGACAGCGCGATGCGGGTCGAGCGCGTCGCGGCGCTCAAGAACGACGTGATGAACCTCCTTCGCAACCAGGACCCGCCTGTGGAAGGACTTGCGGAAACCTTGATTATGATGTTTGAAGGACGCGGCATCTCAACTCACAACTCCTCCACTCCCCACTCACCCACTCACCCACATCCTCCCGCCGTCCTCGACTACTGCATACAGCATCTCGGCGCGATGCTCGACGAACTTGATGAAAAGGGACGGCTGCGCGTCCGCGCCGTGCTCGCAAAGGCGGCGAAGAGGACGAAGCAGCCCTACGCCGGAACAGCACTCTACTCGCTCGCCGAGGACAGTCGCGCGACGCCTGCGCAGGAGACGGAGCTGAAGCGGCTTGCGCTTGCCCTGTGCAAGCCGGAAGCCAACCACACCGCGCGAATCGCCGCAATTCAGCTCGCCGGGGAGCGTGGCTTTGCCGATGCATTGCCGATCCTGCGCGAAACCCTGTCCGCCCCGTCGCGCGACGCGGTTCTCGACACGGTCTGCATCGGTTCCATCGAGGGCTACAGGGTCAGACATGGTTACCACAGTAAATTACCACACTAGCGGGAGTTTATGATATACTTTTCGGCATGAGACGCTGCAGGATAAATCTTCCAAATCGGTGCTATCACCTGATCAGTCGTGTCGCCCACCGCGCGTACTTCCTTGACGAGGATGAACGCACGCGGCTTGTCGACTTTGTCAGGCGCGTAGCCGAGTTTTCAGGCGTGAAGCTCCTGGCATACAGCGTCATGTCGAACCACTTCCATGTCTTCGTCTACATCGGCCGACCGGAACCGCTGAGCGACGCGGAGATCGTCCGGCGCATCTCCGCGCTGTACTCCGACGTCCGCTTCGAGCGTGTGATGAAGAAGTGGAACGAGCTCGCGAAGCGCCCGGATTCTCCGTCGTTCCGCCGCTACCGCGCTTCGTTCCTGCGTCGGATGTGGAACGCGAGCGAGTTCATGAAGACGCTCAAGCAGCGCTACACGATGTCCTTCAACGGACGGCGCGACCACCATGGCACGATGTGGGAGTCGCGCTACCGTGTGCGCGTGAAGGACCCCGCAGAGTGCGGGATGATGCTGGCGGAAAGCGGTTACGTGGACGCCAACCCCGTCAACGCCGGGATTGTGGACTGGCCGGACGGGTATGAATGGTGCAGCTATGCGGCGGCCTGCAAGGGCGACGAGACGGCGCGTTCCGGCTACGACTTCGTCTATGGCGGGAAGGGGAGGCCCTGGCCGGAGCTGAAGGAGCTCCACGACATTTCGATTCGCCAGATGCTGAAGGAGCGCGAGTGGAAGGATTCGGAGGATGTCGAGCTGGCGCGGGCGAACAAGCGTCCGAACCGGCGCGGCAAGACATTTGCGGCTGGGATTGAGACGCCGGGGTATATCCCGCAGGTCGTTGCGAAGGGCGACAACGTCCGCGCGGTCAGGCTTATGCAGCTTCTTCAGTGGGAGCCGAAGTCGCCGGCATATCTGCGCACGACGCTTGGCGTCGCGAGCCGGGAGTACTTCACGAAGGCGTATCTCCGTCCGCTGATGGAGGCGGGGTTGATTGAGCGCAGCGACCCCGTGCACCCAAACTCGCCGCAGCAGAAATACGCCTTGACGAAGGACGGCAAGCGGCGAATCGAAAGGGTCGCGCCGCTATGACAAGGAAAACCTACTGTGGCAATTTACTGTGGCAATCAGGTCCACGGCGTCTTTAGATAGTCTGCCGAGGACTAAGCCCTGATTGCGATTCCGCCCCCGCTTGACATTTCGGCGTGTTTATGAGATACTACACTTGCCGCGCCATAAGGCGGGCAGGGAGCGTAGATGAACATAACTGTGCGTCAGTGCATGATAGGCGAGACCGAGTGGTTTCGCAAGCTGGAGGGGGAGTACCACTACATGGGCGAGTCCCACGGGGCGGGTGATCTCGTGCGGCTGGTGTTCGAGGAAAACGGGCGGCCCGTCGCCCTGATGACGTGGGCGGCGTCGTGCTACCGGCTCAAGGCGCGTGACGAGCGCATCGGCTGGAACCCCGCGATGCGGGCCGCGAGGCTGAAGCTCGTGGTGAACAACCGGAGGTACACGGAGCTTGTGCCGAAGGGGTCGCGCCCGAACCTCGCCTCGCACATCCTGGGGCTTGCGATACGCGAGCTTCCGGCGATATGGGAGCGGCAATGGGGGTACAGGCCGCTCCTCGCGGAGAC
>JAZSLQ010000008.1:0-18976 GCA_045535455.1 Kiritimatiellia bacterium
CACCCCGCCATCACGCCGTTGACCGCGACATGCCGCACCGTAACCGCGCGCTGCGCCGGCGGAATGACACCGATCTCGCTGTCAGGCGCAAGGTCTGTAAAGCGAAGGATCTCCGCGACCGCGTCCTCGGTCGGAGGCGCGACGGGAAGTCCGTCCGTCCAGCCAGAGTCGAGGAACGCGCGCTGGATCTCGGCGTATGTTCCCGTCAGCACGACGCCGTTCGGCGCAGCGGGCGCCTCGCCGGAGGCAAGCTCGGCATCTGTTATCGGATCGACGAGCGCCTTCTTGACGGCGGGCCAGAGGACCTTGCGCGTGTTCGCGACGAGCTCCTCGCGCGTATGGGACGCAAACGAGCCGGGGTACTCGGCAACGCGCAGCGCGCGAACGCCGCACGCGCGCGCAGTCGACTTCGCCTGCTTGACGAAGCCCGGGCCCGCCACCATGACGGACGGGATTCCGAGGACTTCCGCCGCGATGCACGAGCCCGTCTCCTTCGGCGTGCAGAGTCCGCAGCCTCCGTTGCCGGAGATCACCGCGTCCACCTTGAATTCCCGGAGCTTCCTCTGGAACTCGTCCTTCTCGCGGCGAACGACGCCTGGACGCGGATACACCCCCGCCGAGCCGATTTCGTTCAGCAGGTAGACCTTCGCCGTCGGGAATTCCTTCAGAATGAGGCTCTTGAGTTCGCTGTGCGTGATGGACGCCATGAAGCTTCCGCCGACGAGCGCAATCGTCTTCCCGTCAAGTGACTTTAGCCGCGGCCCCTGCTTCACCATCTCCACGGCAGTCTCCGGAACTGGCGAAAGCACGGCGAACTCGGCCTCATCAGGAGAGGCAGGAAGCGGGCACATCCCGTCCTTGCATGTGTCCTCTGCGGCGAAACCAGCCACGAACGCAGCAATGGCAACGATTGTCAGCATCATATTCCTCATCATGGCATCTCCTTTTGCAGTTAACAAGTCCGCATTTGGTCGGCGGATGTGCCGCGTTTGACAGTGCGCCGCGTTGCAACGGCGGTGAACGGGTCTTCCGGCCAATAGTGCTTCGGGTAGCGGCCTCGCATGTCCTTGCGGACGAGCTGGTACCCTTCTCGCCAGAATCCCGCAAGGTCTTTCGTTATCTGGATCGGCCGCTGTGCAGGCGAAAGGAGCGTCATCACGATAGGGACTTTCCCGCCTGCGACCTTCGGCGTCTCCATAAGCCCAAAACATTCCTGAAGCCGCACTTCGCACGTCGGTTCATCGCCCTCGTAGTGGATCAACATGTGGCTCCCGCTCGGAACCTCCATGCGTGTCGGCGCGAGGCGGTCGAGCTCGCGCCTATCATGCCCCGCTTCCGCAAGAATAAAGTCAAAGACCGAAAAGAGGTCGAGCCGCTCCAAATCCTTCCATTTCGTCATCCCGCCGATAAAACCGGGGAGTGCGGCAAGAATCGCCCCATCAGTCGGATTTGGCCACTCACCCCCATTTTTATTGGCTTTCGTGGGGTCTGTCCCCAGGACCTTGTCACCAGCTTTTTCGGGGGTTGCCCCTGCGGAAACTGCAAAAATACGCGATAAAAACGCCATTCTTGCGCGCATTTGCCGCGATTCCTTTGTCCAGCAGGGCAGATTCTCGACTCCCTTCTGGCGAATGCCGTCAAGAAGCGCCTCCGATACCCTTGTGTCGACATCCACCGAGAGGCGCGCATCAGCCGCCGAAAGTGGCTTCTCCCCAAGAGTCATCTCGCCAAGCTTGCGGCGAACGACGCTCTTCACGCGGTCATTCTGCCTGTCCCACGCGCAGTACGGCTCCTCAATGACGCGATCACCGAAGAGGTCTTCTATCTCGTCCTCGTCAATGGGGCAGCCAAGAAAGACCTTCGCATCACCCGCACGGTCGTCAAGTTCGCAGCAGACGAGATAAGGCGACTTTGAAAGAGGATCGGTCTCGTCGACAAATGCGCCGCGCCCAGACACCATGCGGAATGTTCCATTTCCTCGGTTCTTCGCAACCCTGTCAGGATACGCAAGCGCAAGCAACGCACCTTCCGATGCTACCTGATTATTGATCTCTTTGGTTGATGTTTTTAACGCAGAGACGCTGAGACGCAGAGTGGCAGAGTTTTTCGGGGTCTGGGGCGCAGCCCCAGATACAACCATCTCTGCTTCTCTGCGGCTCTGCGACTCTGCGTTAAAACTAAACCGCCGTGCCAACTGAAGCACCCTCTTTGAAAACGGTCTGTTCGGCGTCTCTTTTATCTCCTCGGCAATCTTCCTGATGTCCGTCTCGCGGCTTCTGTTCCCCTCTTCTACTATCGCCGCCAAAAGCGCAGCCACGCCAACCCCTTCTACACAATCTACACGTTCTACACGGCCGCCCCCAAGCACCATGTTCGCAAGCCGCGGGTGCATCGGCAATTTCGCCATCGCGACGCCCTTCTTCGTAAGCCGCCCATCGCCATCAAGCGCACCGAGCATCTTGAGAAGCCCAACCGCCTGATCCCAATTCGACGCAGGTGGCGGTGTCATCCACGGCAAATCCTCGCGCCCAAGCGCACCCCACGCCGCGCTCGTCAGGACAAGTGAGCAAAGATCGGCATCAAGGATCTCGGGCATCATCTTCTTTGGACGCGACTGCTGCTCCCCCTCGCTCCAGAGGCGATAGCAAACCCCCGCACGCACACGCCCCGCGCGACCCCTGCGCTGTTCCGCACGATCCTGCGTAAGCGGAAGCGTAACAAGCCCCGACATGCCGGATGCAGGACGAAAGCGCGGCACACGCATAAGCCCCGAGTCAATCACAGTCGAGATTCCCTCTATCGTCACCGAAGTCTCCGCAATAGAGGTCGCGAGAATCACCTTTCGCAAGTTGCTCGGCGCGAACACCCTGTCTTGTTCTTCTTTTGGAAGCGCCCCATAAAGAGGCAAAACATCTATGGTAGGGGCGCCTGTCCCAAGGCGCCCGCGGACGTCTACCGTGTCCTGCACGCGCCGTATCTCGCCCTCGCCCGGCAAAAAGCAAAGTATATCGCCATCCGTTTCCTTTAGCGCCTTAGATATCGCCGCCGTCATCGACATGTCGCCAAGGTAATTTGTCTCAACGGGGAACATACGCCCTTCGGCACGAATGATATCGGCGTCACCGAGATGCGCGGCGACTTCGTCCGCGTCAAGCGTCGCAGACATAACAAGGATGCGGAGATCTGGCCTAAGCGCGCGCCGCACTTCGAGAGCGAGCGCAAACGCGGTGTCACATGGAAGCGAGCGTTCGTGAAATTCATCAAAGATAACGAGTCCGACATCAGAAAGCTCTGGATCGGAAAGAAGCCGCTGAGTAAGCAGCCCTTCCGTCACGATCTCGAGCCGCGTCGCCGCGGAAATCTTGCGTTCAAGCCGAACCTGGTAGCCAATAGTCCCGCCAACCGCCTCGCCACGTTTGCGCGCGATGTAGGTAGCGCAGTTGCGCGCGGCAAGACGCCGCGGCTCGAGCATTACGATTTTCTTCCCATTGAGCCACGGCTCGTCAAGAAGCGCAGGCGGCACGCAAGTAGTCTTGCCGCTTCCTGGAGGCGCAGTAAGCACGACATCCCTGTTCGCCGCAAGCGCGCGGCGAATGTCGTCTATCTTCTCTTCAACTGGGAACGCCATGCTTTCTATTACACCAGAAAAATTACGCGCACATTATACCAAATATTGCCCACTATCGAACGGATGCGCTTTTACATGGCGACGGGAATTTGGTAAACTGTGCGCGAGAAAGGAAAATTCGATGAACTCCGATGCTGACAGGATAGTCTTCCTCGACTGGTTGCGCGCAATAGCCATCTTCATGGTTCTCTTGATTCACGCCTGCGAACCCTTCTACCTCGACGCAGAGGGAACGGCAATCGCCTCGAAATTCGACGCCGTATGGGTTACTATCATCGACAGCGCGATGCGTGCCGCAGTGCCGCTCTTCGTCATCGCCTCCGCGTTTCTCCTCTTCCCGGTTCGACGCGCGACTGGTGATTTCCTGAAACGCCGCCTCGCGCGCGTCCTCATTCCGTTCGGCATCTGGACATGCGTTTACATGGCGGTGCAGGGCGGCGACTGGCGGCAGCTCCTCTTCAACTTCCCGACCGACTACGGCCACCTCTGGTTCGTCTGGATGCTCGTCGGCGTCTACCTTCTCATGCCGCTTCTCTCTCCGTGGGCAGAAAAGGTGTCGGAGAAAGAACTGCGCGGCTGGATTCTCCTGTGGCTTTTCACAACGCTTCTGCCGTTCATCCGCGTACTCGCAAGGAAGACCGGATTCTCGTGGGAGCTCTACGGTCAAGCGCCCTGGAACGCCTTCCATTCATTCTACTACGTCAGCGGCTTTGTCGGCTATCTCTTCATCGGGCTCTACATAAGGCGATTCCAGAAACTCTGGACATGGAAGCGAACGATCGTCAACGCCATTCTCCTTTTCGCCGCCGGATGGGCGATTGTCGCAGGTGGCTTCTGGTCGACGCTCGAAAAGTATCTTGCGATACTTGGTACTGGCTATCCCGTCAAGACCGATATCCAGCTCGCCATCGACATGGAGACAACCTGGGGCTTCACGTCGTTTGGCGTCGCGCTTACTGTGCTCGCATACGTGCTCGTTTTGCGCAAGTTCAGCTGGAACGGCACATTCTATCGTCGCGTCGTGCAGCCGTGCGCAAAGGCGAGCTACGGCGTCTATCTCGTCCACATGCTTATCTTGCCGCGCGTCGTCGACTCGTGGCGCGCCGGAATGACGACGCCTCTCTGCATCGTTGCCTCGGCCGTTGCGACGTTCGCGATCTCGACGCTCGCGGTCCTCGTCCTTGCGCGAATCCCACACATCGGCAAAGACCTCTCCGGCTGTCGCTAATCAAGTTCCTGAATTCCAATCGGCTTTGAAAGCGGCTCTATGCCCATGTCTTTCAGCCGTGCATTGACGCCAAGCCATGCGCGTTCGCGCAAACTCTCGGGGGCGCGATAGACCGTATCGAGCGCCTTTTCACGGAACTCGCGTTCCTGCGACTGGCGTTCGTCGAGAAAGTCGAAATAGCCCTCGACATCACCACCATCGGCAAGATACGACCTCATGTCCTCGCGCATCTTCGCGACGATATTCTTGAGCATGCGGTGTTCCGGCGGCTCGCCGGCGACATAGCCGACTGGTTCATCGAGCTCAACCGCGAACGCGGCGCATTCCTCTTCGGTCGGCTTCAGTGAATCAACATACCGCCCTGGCTGCGCATACAGCGCAAGCCGCCTGTCGAGCACCGACGAAAGAACATTCGTCCAGCCGGAATAAACCCCTGCGTCGATGACGGCGCGATCGCCGACGAGTTGCGCGCGCGGATGCGGCCTCCTATCTTCGCGCCAGGCAAGAAGGACGGCGGCAAGAGCCGTTGCAAGAAGAACGATGGCCGCGCCTGCGGCATACGGCTTCCAGTTGACAGGATCATCGCCAATCAGTCGATAGGGCCTGATGCCAATCTTGCGAAGCTCGGCATAGGCATTCTCGCGGCTCTTGGCGTTGATCCAGCCCTCCTTGTTCTCGTTTTCCTTCGTCTGATAGAGATAGCGATACTTCATGGCCCTACCAGATTGCGCGGCAGAAGATGCCGCTTGGACATTTTAGCCCCTCGCCGTCAAGGGTCATCTCGCCAGACTCAAGCCGCGCATCCGTCCAAAGCTGGCCAAGGATGTTCTCGGCGACAATCGGCGAAAGCCCAGGCGTGTGGCTCGAGAAAAGGACAAAGCTCGGCTTGTCGCTCAAAAGGTCATGAACAAGCGAGAGCGTCTCCTTCAGGTCGCGCTCTATCTTGTACATCTCGCCGCCTGCGCCACGCCCGAAGGTTGGCGGGTCGAGGATCACGGCGTCGTAGCGCCGACCGCGGCGAATCTCGCGCTTCATGAACTTGTGCGCGTCGTCAACGATCCAGCGGATTGGCGCGTCACCAAGCTGGTTCAGACGCGCGTTCTCGCGAGCCCATTCAACCATGCCCTTCGACGCGTCGAGATGGCAGACTTCAGCGCCGCTGAGCGCCGACGCCATCGTGGAGCCACCAGAGTAGGCGAAGAGGTTGAGAACCATAGGACGTGAAGAATCTTGCGGATGCATAGATCCGCCACACCGACCGGTGGAAGTGGCTAAAGTGTCCTTTAGCCACTTCCACTGCGCTCTTTGCTCTGGAAATATGCCGAGGTGGCCGAAGTCGGTACCGCCGAGCTTGAACTTTATGCCCGCAGTCTCAATCGTCCATTCCTTCGGGAGATTGGTGCGGCCATGCCAGCGGTTGCCGTCCTCGCGGTCGAACGACGCGTCTGCGCGATCCCACTCCGCCTTCGGTCGCGAAGGACGCCAGAGCGCCTGCGAACACGGACGCGCAAGCACATACTTGCCGAAGCGCTCCAGCTTTCGCCCGTCGCCTGAATCAAGAAGCTCGTAGTCGTCTTTCACCAAATGCCTCACCAAAACTGCCAGTTGCCCGTCTCAAGCACATACAGCCCGAGCGCAAGATTTGTAGTCACATGGGCGATCATCGCAGAAAGAAGGCCCTTGCGCAAGGCAAGCCAGCCATAGAGCATGCCAGCTATCGCGCCCACAAGCCAGCGGTCATGCTCGACAGCGAAGAGCGCGACCATCAGCCAGAAGCCCGCGAAGCGTATCAGCCAACGACGGAAGAAAAGCTCCTCCGCGATGGAAATGACGAAAGCGCTTCCCAAAAGCCGCACTATCTTGAAGATGGCCTCGCTCTCATCTACGGCGGCCGTGCCTCCGTCGCCGTAGATGCACCACTTGCGATACCAGTCGAACTGCTCCGGCCAAACCCATACCACGAGGACAACTATCCCAATGCCGACACCCCACAGGAACTCCGGCATGAACGTCGAGTTGCGATGGATGACGCCGTGGTGGTGTTCGAGATAGAAGAGACACGGCAGGAGGATGACAAGAGTAACAAGCGTACGCGCCGCATAGCATTCTGGCGTCGAGGGGAGAAGAAGCATCATCGCCATCCAGACCGCGTACGGCAGGATGGAGACGAAGTTCTTTTTTGCCTTGTACGTCATTTCTTCAACCCTTGTTGCCTGAGGAGCGCGTCAATCGTCGGCGCACGGCCGCGGAAATGCAGAAACACGTCGTAGGCGGACTCGCTGCCGCCAAGCGCGAGAACAGTGTCGCGGTACGCCTTTCCGACGCGCTTCACAGCCGCATCGTCGGCAAGCCCCGCCTCCTCGAACGCGCCGTAGCAGTCGGCGCTCATCACCTCGGCCCACTTGTAGCCGTAGTAGCCGGCGGAGTAGCCACCAGCGAAGATGTGCGAGAACGCGCAGAGGAAGAGGTCTTCCTTTACCATCGGCATGTCGAAGTGGCGGAAGATATCCTCCTTCACCTGGCGCGGCGTCTTGTCGCCGTTCTCGCCGATATGGAGGAGCATGTCAATCTTCGCAAGGGCGAGCTGCGCACGGCAGACCGTCGCCGCGCGGAAGTTCTTCGCGGCAAGCACCTTCTTCTTGAGATCGGCGGGAACGCGGATTCCCGTGCGGTCGTCGAGGCACCAGTTTTCGTTGAACTGGCTCGCGACTTCAACCGCGTCCCATTCGACGAGCGTGAGCCCGGCCGCGCCCTCTTCGCCTACCTTCGTAAGCATGCACTGCGTCGCGTGGCCGAACTCGTGGAACAGCGTCTCGACCTCGCGCATCGGGAGATACGACTTGCCGTTTTCGTCGGGCTGCGGGAAGTTCGTGCAGACGAGCGCGAGAGGAAGGACGCCCCTGCGGTCGCAGCGGTCGTCGAACGAGTTCATCCACGCTCCGCCGCGCTTCTGCCCGTTTCGGACATACGGATCGAAATAGAAGTAGGCGATTGGCTTGCCGCCCTCGGACATCTCGAAGAAACGCACGTCAGGATGCCACACCGACGGCTTTTCCGCGCCCTTCAGTTCGCGGATGTCGACGTTGTAGAGGAAGTTCGCCATCTTGAAAAGCCCCTTCACCACGACCTCGACCTCGAAGTACTTCTTCAGTTCCTCTTCGGAGTAGGAATACTTGTCCTCGCGCAGACGCGTCGCGTAGAAGGACTGGTCCCACGGCTCAAGCGTCTCGACCGCGCCCTTCGCGGACTCCTCGAGCTCGGCCTTTTCCTCGGCGGCGATCTTCTCGGTCGCAGCGTCGAGATCGTCTATCATCTTCATCACCGCCGCGACGGACGGAGCGCTCTTGACGGCAATCGAAAGTTCCGCCGGGTTCTTGAAGCCGAGCAGCTTCGCCTTCTCGAAGCGGAGGGCGAGAATTTCGTCGATTCTCGCAGTGTTCTCGGGCGCTCGCGTCGAACGGGCACGGAAGAGCTTCTCGCGCACCTCGCGGTCGGCGCAGTGCTTCATCGTCTGCGGATAGTTCGCGTCGTCGATGGTGTAGGTCTTGCCGTCCTTCTCGAACTTGAACGCGTTCGTCGCGTCGAGCACCGAGTTGGAGTAGTCCATTGAAAGCTTCGAGAGTCGCTGGGAGATTTCGTTGAAGCGCTTTTTCTTCTCGCCAACGAGCGAGACGCCTGCGAGTTCCGCACCCTGGATCGACTTCTCGAGAATCCGTATGCGCGTCGCGTTCTCGCTCGCGCCGCCGCACGACTTGAGGCGCATCAACACCTCTTTCGCCAGGTCGTTGAGCCGAGTCGACTGCGAGACCCTGAGCGAGAATTCCACGATCTTCGGACGAAAATCCTCGTCAACCTTGCGCCAGGCGTCGGAGTTCATGACAGACATCATGTGGCCGACCATGCCCCAAAGTTCCCATAGCGGGCGGGTCGCATCCGCAAGGGCCCATTCAAGATCTTCAAAAGTCTGGGGAGACGACGCCTCTATCTTCGCGACACCCTTCTCGGCTTCTTCAAGGAGATGCGGCAAATCTGCCGCGGCCTTTTCAGGGGTCAGCGACGACCAATCGGGGAAAGTGCATTTCTTCATGCGGAAATTATAGCAAATTCTCGCGTGATTTTATAGCACGGACTTAAGCAGTCCAACATTGAGCCAAATGGAAAAACCTTGGTGGGACTGCCGGGAATCGAACCCGGAACCTACGGTTTAGGAAACCGTCGCTCTGTCCAGTTGAGCTACAGTCCCACATAGCTTCCGGCGAAGGATGGTGGAGAAGAAGAGATTCGAACTCTCGACCCCCACGTTGCGAACGTGATGCTCTACCAACTGAGCTACTTCCCCATTCCGTGGAAACGGCGCATAGTATATCAAAAATCGCAGCTCACGCGCAAGGGGGAATTTGCAACGCGCATTTGGTATAATATCTGCCGATGGCGATTCGATTTACATGCAAGATCTTCGCGGCCGCAGCGCTTTTCGCTTTTGGCGGCTGCGCCCTCATGCCAAGCGAGAAACAGAACCCTTCCTTTGCCGAAATCAGGGAAATCAGGAATAGCGACTTCCCTAAATACCTTAGCGGCATAACTTACGCTGGCGGCAATCTCTACTATGCCGTCGCCGACCGCGAGGGAAAGATGTATCCGCTTCTCATCCGCTTCGGCAAAGACACGCAGCTTCCGAAAAAACCGCGCTTCGAGGAATGCGTCACGCTTGAAGGTGCGCGAGACCTCGAGGCGGTCGCGTGGGATCCTCTTCACAAGACAGTGTGGGCGGCAGACGAGGCGGATGCCTCAATACGAGAGTTCGACCCAGCGACAGGCCGTCGTCTCGGAGAACTCGCCGTGCCTCAAGTCTTCCGCAAGTTCCGTCCGAACCTCGCATTCGAGTCGCTCGCAATCTCTCCCGACGGGCTTGAACTCTGGACAGCAAACGAAGAAGCCCTCTCGTGCGACGGCGCGACGGCAAACAGCAAAAGCGGATCACTCGTCCGGCTATGCCGCTTTTGCCGCGCGGACGCAAACGATCTATGGAAGATCGACGGCATGTGGGCCTACGAGACCGACCCTACGAACGGAGAGTCCTACAAGGGCTTTCTCGCAAGCGGCGTGTCGGGGCTGATGGTCGAGCCAAGCGGCGCAGTCTATGCGCTTGAGCGCGAATTTAGTCAAACGCTTCTGCCGGGATTTCGCGCAAGAATCTACAAACTCGATCTAACAAAGGCGGAGAAGGTTTCAGAAACGCCCTTCTGCGAGAAAAAGCCCGAACGCACGATAAGCAAAGAGCTTGTCTTCGGCAAGGCAACCGGCATTGCCATGTACGAGGGATGCTGCTTTGGCCCTGTGCTCAAAGACGGTCGTCTCGTCGTTCTCTGCTCTGACGGCGACGACCGCGTCGCTCATGCGTTCCTCTATCTCTCCACTTTCTGAGGGCGGGCAAACCGCCCAAGCCAGACAGCGGCTTCGGACGACCATGTATCGACGGACTTCCCTGTCCTGCGTAGTCCGTAGCCATGGCCGCCGTTCGGGTATATCTTCGCAACCGAGTCGACTCCCGCCTGCTGCAAGCGCCAGTCGTAGGCAATCGTCGTCTCCACCTCGCAGAAGTCGTCGATTGTCTGGACGATAAAGGCGGGCGGCGTTTCCGCATCGACAGGATACTCAGGGCGGATTTCCATGCCAACCCAGTTTCTCCACGGGTTTCCCGGGTCCTTCCTTGTGCGAAGATCCCAAGGATAGATCGGCATCTGAAAATCGGGACGGCATGAAAAGTCGTCGGCATCGTCAACACGCGCGTAGAGGCGCTTGCGCCAGTTCGTCGCCGTGCGCACCGTGAGATTCGCGCCGGCGGAAAAGCCGATGACGCCGACGCGATTGGGGTCGATAGAGTATTTCGCAGCGTCACGGCGCAGGATGCCGATCGTGCGCTGCACGTCACAAAGCGCGGCATCGCGCTGGTTTGGAGCGCGATAGACAAGAACTGCCGCGGAGAAGCCAAGCGAATTTAGCCATTCCGCAATCTCGGAGCCCTCCTTGTTGAGCCCGAGCCGGATATAGCCGCCGCCAGGAAGAATAACGACGACCGGCTTGGCCCCTTCGCCGGGCGCAGGGAAGAACCTGAAATACGGATCGTTCACGTCCGTTACGACGAGGTTGCGCTGCCAAAGTTCGTCTTCGCAGTTCTTTATCGGGGCGTCGCTCGCCTTCATGGGAACCTTGCCCTCGGGCCATATCTTCGTGTCGGCAGCCGACTCCTTGCTCCACAACTCCTCGATGAGCGCGGCAATCTCCTCGCGCGTCTCGGCGCCAGAGCAGTAGCGCGCCGGATAGTGCTTCGCCCTTGACACTTCCTCGGGTGTCTTAGCGGCATGCGCCGCTGTCGTTGCGAAGAGCGAGAGGGCTGCGAGTCCGGCAAAAGCGGATCGAACGTGAAATGCATTCTTCATATTAGAAACTCCTGTTATGTTTGTGTCTGAGGAAAGAGAATGCCGACCACGGCGGCCGCCACTGTCGCCGGCAAAACCGCTATCGCCGCCACCGCTACATAAGTCCAGGGGATGATTCCATCTCCGGCGAGCGCATTGGAAAGACAGTAGTTGCCAGCAAAAGGAAGAAAGGCGGCGGCAAGCAACGCACACACGGCGCTCGCGGCGTTCGTCTTGAGCAAAGCCGCCGCCGATGTCGCAGCCATCGAAAAGAACGCCGCAGGCAGCAAAAGGAGCGCGACCGCCGGCACAAGACGGAGAAGCGACGCGGACGGACGGTAGAAAAGCGACGCAAGCGCAATTAGAACCGCCGTCACGAACGCGGAAAGCGCAAACCTGAACCTGAAAAAGCGATTGAGCACCGCCCCTGCCAAGTATGGAAGCACGACACAGGCGACTCCGCAGACGTACGACACGCCCCATATCCTCGGGATGTCGCCTGTCTTCTGCGCAACCGCGGCACCAATCAGTGAGCCGTTCACCATTATCGCCGTGGCAGCGCCTACCACGAACGAGAAAAGCACAAACGCGGCGTATGCGCCGCACGCCTTCGCGACAAGAAACTGCACGCGCGTGACGGGATGCGAAAGCGCGACTGCGGCCGTCCCGCTCTCGAATTCGCGGCGCACCGACCGTACCGCGCCGACGATTGCGAACAGCATGCCGCCGACGAAAAGCGCGGAAAGCCCGGCGTCACGCGCCATGCGCGACGGTTCGCCAAACTGGTGGTAGTGGAACGCAGGAGCGAATACGGCAAGCGCAAGCGACGCAGAAAGCACGAGAAGCGACAACGGCTCTGCGAGAATCTCGAGAGCCGTCGTCTTTGCTATCGCCGTGAAGCGTCTCACTGACCCCAGCCACAGCCGCCGCAGAAGAGAGGCAGCTGGGCGTCAAGGTAGAGGAAATACGCAAGTGCGCCTATTACGACGCATGCGGCGATCTGGAAGATTATTCCCGTAATCGTCGCGCCCTTGGAAAGCGAGGGCACGGCGTTCGTCGGCATCGGCGCAGCAACAGGAGCGACTGCGGCTGCCGCGGGCATTTCCGGGATGTCTGGAATGTCGGCCACGTCTCCGCCTTCAGCGGGCGCGGCATCGGCGGCAGGAGCGGCTGGAGCCGCAGCACCGGGCTTCTTGATGCCAAACTTGCCAGAAGGACGGACGGCGCCAGGACGGGCGATCTTGAGCGTCTTGCGCTGGGTAATCGTAGGAGCAGAAGCTGTCGCGGGCGCTGCATGGCTCTCCTCTGCAGGAGCAGGTGCCGCAGGAGCTGCCGCCGGCTTCGCAATCGCGTCAGGACGCTTGATGCGGATCGTCTTGATAGGAGCGGCCTCATTCTGCACCGGCGCTACGCCAAGCGCGTCGGAGAGCGAAATGCGGGCAGTCCTCGACTTTGACGCCTGCTTCTGTGCTTCGGTGAGATCCTGATCGGCAATGATGCCGGTCTTGTGGAGAATCGCCTGCTGGGGAATCTCCTGCGTGACGCCCTTGAGTTTCTGGGTAACAGTCTTGAGCTGCTCCAGCGCACCTGGCTGCTCAGCAGCGCTCGGCGCGGCCGCAGGTGTGCTCGGCGCGGCAGGAGGCTGCTGCGTCGGAAGCTTCATCCCAGGAATGGCGGGCTTCGGGAGCCCCGCAGCACCACCAACAGTGGGTCTCCTTATGACTGGCTTGAGCTTGAGGGTGGCCGCACGCGGCTTCGCGATTGGATTCGCGGGCGGCGGAACCGAACCTGCTACTGGCGTCATGTTTTCGTCTGCCATTTTAACCTCCTAAATGTCAAACTGCCATCACTTCGGCTTCTTTGGCCTTGAGCTCGGCGTCGATCTTGGCGATGCCGTCGTCGGTCGCCTTCTGGATCTTGTCGAGCCCCTGCTTCATGTCGTCTTCGGAAATCTTCTTGTCCTTCTCGAGCTTCTTGACGGCGTCGTTCGCGTCGCGACGGACGTTGCGCATCGCGACCTTCTGGGCCTCGGCCTGGGTCTTCGCGACCTTGACGATTTCCTTGCGGCGCTCTTCGTTGAGCTCGGGAACGGTGATTCTGAGGACCTTGCCGTCGGTCTGCGGCGTGACGCCGATGTTGGCGGCGAGAATCGCCTTGTTCATCGCATCGAGCACCGTCGGGTCGAACGGGGCGATCTTGATCTGGCGCGGCTCGGGCGTCGAGATGGTGCCGAGGTTCTTGATCGGCGTCGGGCAGCCGTAGTAGTCAACCTTGATCTGGTCAACCATCGCGGGGCTGGCCTTGCCAGTCCTGAGACCTGCGAACTGCGATTTAAGCGTGTCGAAGCTCTTGCCGATCTTCGTCGTCGCGTCGTTCAAAACTTCCTGTACCGTTTCCATCTTTTTTTACTCCAGTCTTTTCTACTTTAAACTTTCAGCTTTACACTTTCAACTCTACACTTTCAACTCACCACCGTGCCTATCGTCTTCCCGCGCACGACGCCCTCGAGCGCCTTGGGGTCGAAGAAGTCGAACACGACAATCGGGATGTTGTTGTCCATGCAAAGCGCGAATGCCGCCGAGTCCATGACCTTCAGCCGCTTCTCGAGCGCAGTCTCGTACTTGAGCGAACCGTACTTCTTCGCGGTCGGATCCTTCTTCGGGTCGGCGGTATAGATGCCGTCCACCTTCGTCGCCTTGAGAAGCGCGTCCGCGCCAATCTCGCTCGCCTTGAGCGCGGCAGCGGAGTCGGTCGAGAAATAGGGATTACCGGTGCCGCCGCCGAAAATCACGACGCGCCCCTTCTCGAAATGCCTGAGCGCGCGGCGCTGGATGAACGGCTCGGCGAGCTTTGGCATGTCAATCGCGGTCATCACGCGCGTCGGCACGCCAATCGACTCAAGCGCGTTCATCATCGCAAGCGCGTTGATGATCGTCGCGAGCATGCCCATCGAGTCGCCCGTGACGCGGTTCACGCCCTTGCCCGCGCCAGTGAGCCCGCGGAAGATGTTGCCGCCGCCGAGTACGATGCCGACTTCGACACCCATCGCGTGGATTTTCTTGATGCGCTCGGCCATAAAAGCAAGATTCTTCGGGTCGATGCACTCGCCCGTAGACTTGTTGCCGAGCACCTCGCCGGAGAGCTTCAGGAGAATCCGGCGATACTTGACTTTGCAGGAAGATTTCTTCACGCCGTAAATTATATCAAAATTCCAACGGCGCGGCAATAGAAGCACTAAAGCAAAATCAAGGGGGCTTACGCCTTCTTCATCTGGGGGAAGAGAACGACGTCGCGGATCGAGTCGGTTCCCGTGAGGAACATCACGAGTCGATCGACGCCGAAGCCAAGGCCGCCAGTCGGGGGCATGCCGCACTCCAGCGCAGAGATGAAGTCCTCGTCGATCTTCTCAGTGTCCTCGCCCGCCTGGTTCTCGAGCGCCTTGCGCTGCTCAAGCGGGTCATTCTGCTCGGTGTATCCCGGGCAGAGCTCGCGACCGGCGACGACAAATTCGAAAACATCCACGAGCGAGGGATCGTCCTTGCACGCCTTGGCGAGCGGAACGAACTCGTGCGGGATACGCGTTACGAAAGTCGGCTGCATGAGGTTGCGCTCGATGAGCTTGTCGTAAACCTCGTGCGTGAGCATCAGCTCTGTCGTGACGCCGTCGAGCTCGAGGTTGGTGTCAGTCTCGCGGCCCTTCGCCTTGGCCTTCTCGAGCTGCGTCGCGAAATCAAGCTCAAACCAGTCGTCGCCCATGAGCTCCTTGACGAGATCCTTGTAGGCGACGCGACGGTAAGGCGGATTGAAGTCGATGACATCGCCCTTGTCCCCATACGCGACCTTGCGAGTGCCGATGACCTTGTCGCAGAGGTGAGGAAGGAGCCCTTCCATGATCGCCTCCATCGACGTGCGGTCGCCATACGCCTCGTAGATCTCGCAGACGGTGAACTCGGGGTTGTGCGTGCGGTCGATGCCTTCGTTGCGAAAGTCCTTGCCGAGCTCGAACACCTTGTTCATGCCGCCGACAAGGAGACGCTTTAGGTAAAGCTCGGGCGCGATACGCATCACGCAGTCCTTGTCGAGCGCGTTGAAGTGCGAGAAGAACGGCTTTGCCGCCGCGCCGCCCGCCTGGTCTTGGAGAATCGGAGTTTCGACCTCGACGAAGCCCTTGTCCCAGAGGTACTTCCTGATCTCCATGATGAGCTTGGAGCGCGTGAAGAAGCGCTGGCGCGACTCGTCGTTCGTCATGAGATCGACATAGCGGCGGCGATAGCACTCTTCCTGATCGGCGAGCCCGTGGAACTTCTCCGGCGGTTGCTCAAGCGCCTTCGCGAGCATCGTCCATTCCTTGACGACGACGGACTTCTCGCCCTTCTGCGTCGTGAAGAAAACGCCCTCAGCGCCGATTATGTCGCCGAGGTTGAGCTGCTTGAACGCGGCGAACGCCGTCTCGGAAAGTTCGTCGCGCTTGAAGATGAGCTGGAAGCGGTCGGTACCGTCGTTCATGGTGCAGAAGTTCATCTTGCCCATGCGGCGGATCATGAGAAGGCGGCCTGCGACGCGGACGCCCTTCCCCTCTTCGAAGGTTTCGCGCGCGACCTTGAGGTCGATGTGGTCATACTTGCAGCCGTAGGGCTCGTAGCCCATTTCCTTCAGCGCCTGCATCGACGCAAGGCGTTGCTCGCGATACTCGTTAGCCTCTGCCATGTCTTATCGTGTCCTAAAATTTGGGGCGTATTATACCATTTAACTCCGCCGCCGCGCAAGGCGACGCCGGCTAACAGCGCTATTGCACTGACCGTTGAATCTTCTTTGGTGTTCCGTGTTGTCTCGTGCTGGTTTGCCTTCCAGCGTGCGGTCACGGTCGGGGCAACCGTGCTCCCTGTGCAGGGCGGGCGATTTGCGCGTCCTTCGCCCCACTCGGCGTATACATATACGCCGTCGGGGGCGAGTCCTGCACAACTCGCCTCCCCCTGCTTCGGTCCGCTCGGCTGGCGGCCCCGACCTTCCACTATGGCGCGTTTCTTTTCGTAGCCCTTGCGCTCGCCGCCATCTCGTCGGCTCGCTTAGCCTCTTGTGGGCGTGACCACACTTCTATCCGACACTAATAGACTCTAGCTCAACACTCCGCGAACTCTGCCGCGCCGACATCCGACAGGTCATCGTCGGAGACTACCGCGTAATCTACCGTGTGAAGCGCAAGACACCCGAAGTCATCTCCGTGCGCCACTGCCGCTTTCTGATTCAGTCGATTCGTTCGCTATAGCTATGTGAGGTGTCTCGCCGTCGTATGGCCCTCTATGTAGAGTCGTCAGGGCAGCAGCTCTACATGATATGCCGTCACGATGTGCGGTGGGGCTGTCGTCCTGCGAACACCAACAGCCTCGGAATGCAAATGGTAGGGTCGCACGTCCCGCGCGATCCTACCCGTAATTTCTCCTTCACTTGCGTGCCTTTACTTCCGGCGCACCGCATCCCCCATCTTACACTTCAAAGTGCGTAGTTTCGTCTTTACTATATTGACATACTTTTCCTATACCTTATCACGCGCGACATCTGCTTCGGCAACGCTCATCCTGCCAAGCTTCTGATCATTCTCAATTTTCTCTATGGCTACTCGTGCTTGCTTGTCAAGTTTGTAAAACAATGCATCGTCCTCATATGGATCTTCCTTCTGCGCTGACTGAGCACAGTATACGATACCATCTTTTCCACCTTCAATACAAAACTCAGCAACAAGGCGGGCGTCAACGGACGACCAAGACGCTGATCGGTTAAACCTTACCATCCCCCTTGTCGACCGAACAACAGTCTTTGACAATTCGAAATATGGACTGCCACGCGATCCAAGATTCGACCAATGAGTAACCTCTATTCCCGGTGAGAAATCTATCGTGTGTGTGAAGAGTATTTCAACATGAAATGTCTCCTTTCTCAATCTGTCTATCAATTCGTCAATCACCTTCTCCTCTGGATATTGGGGCATTTCTCCTTCTGAAATCGCAGCAAGCATGCCAAGCCAGTTCTTGTCTGCTTGAAGCTTTTTCAGCTCAGACCACTTCTTATCCGTCACACAGACAGAGTAGACATATTTTTTCAGGTCTTGTTGCATCTCAAAATACGAATCAGCTCGGAAAGAAATCGGCACCAGCTTTATCTCCGCATACTCAGCTCTTTGCTTCTGCTCGATCGGAAAACGTTTCTTTCGCTCTTCCTCTGCTTTTCTTGCTTCTTCCTGGCGTCGCTTCTCCAACTCCATTTCTGTCTTTGCCCGTATTGCGGCAAGCTTTCGATCGTTCTCTTCCTTCAGCCTTTGTAACTCTCGTTCCTTTTCCATTTGGCGTGCATGTTTCTCAATTGCACGCTTCTCCTCCTCGAATCGCTGTTGTTCTTCAATTTGACGCCGCTTCACCTCTTCCTTCATCTTCTCTTCATGAATTGCTGCCAATCGTTTATCAGCCAATTCTTGCCCCATCTCGTCTAACACATATACAGTGGCCATGTTTCCATCAACAGTATGATACTGACAAGTGCCAGTACAAACATACAAACCTCTCTGCAAATTCACCCCGTCGACATACATCCGATTTGTTCTTACAAACACATGCCTGCCACAAGTAATAGCACTCTCAGCCAAAACTCCAATTTCATTCACCACTTGGGACACTACCATATCCCCGAAACGATTTTCGTAAGCAACACCTACTTCTAGCGAAGCAAGCGACGCCGCGAGCGTATTATCTGACACAGGACAGGCATTGTGATCCGTTGCCATAAGATTGAACTCCACTTTCTTACCGTTGTCCGAGCAACCCGAAAAGCACACAAACATCAATACAAAATAGATTGATGACACTATCCTTCTCGACACACTTTGCCAACGGCAAATTACAAATCTTTTGCGAAAAACACTATTCACTTCAATGCTCCTTATTCCGCACCTCTACCAGGATAAGCCCGCCGCGCAGAGACGCGGGAAAAGAACGTGGCGTGCCTTTAAATCCATGTTTTGATCGAGGCACCGCAAAGCGCCCACAAAGAAACACGAATTGAAGACACGCCACGCGTGATTTGCACACGTGACGCATCCCACATACTCGGCTTCTTTGTTGAAAATTGGCGGTTTTCGATCAAAGCCAAATACGCAAGATTGCGTACGTTGACGGATGTTGCCACCCGCCCTTGGCGAACTCCGCATCTCGCGTGCCGCCGGTCCCGGGCCATCATTCACCCGGGAGTATAGAAAAGATCAACTGCCCTGCGGTCATCCGCAAGACACGAGAATTATGCTACATTCCCTCTTTCGCCGTCAAATCGCAAAATAAAAAATCAAGCGCGGCGAAATTATGGTGCGGACGAAATCGCGGCATATTTACCGCGCAAGAGCGGTAGGGGCGAATTAGGGGTAAATGGCGTCAGTTAGAGTCGCGGCGGATTTGCGGTGGGCGGGGTATGTCACGGTGAGTTAAGGCGGCGCGGCTCATTCGTCGCGCCGCCGCAGATGCTGCGAAGAAAAACGCGCCTTATGGAAGGTGAGGCAAGGGACGAGGGGACGAGTGCCGAACTGAGCGACATGCGGCGATGCGGTTCGTCGGATGCGCGGTGAGACACGTCGCAAGGCGAGGAGACGGTATCCCGCCGACGAAGCATTGCGGCGCGTATCGCCGCGAAGACGACGGGAGCGACGGCGCAGGGAGCGGG
>JAZSLQ010000133.1:0-5265 GCA_045535455.1 Kiritimatiellia bacterium
GTTCTCCTTGGTGGAGTCAGTCACGATGTCGATCGTCTTGCCGAGAAGCTCGGCGAACTTAGCGGCGTGCTCGGCCTCCTCGAACGCGATGCGCTTGTAGGCCTCGGCGACCTCGGGATAGCCCTCGCGATCGGCCTGACGCGACATAGCGAGATACATGCCGACTTCGCAGCACTCGCCGTTGAAATGGTCCTTGAGACCCTGCGTGACCTCGGCATCGTCAACGATGCCGTCACCGACATGGTGCTCTGCGACGAACTCAAGGCCGCCGCCCTGTTTCAGGAACTTCGCTCCCGGAACGCCGCACTGGGGGCACTTCTCCGGAGGATTCTCGCCTTCGTACACATACCCGCAAACGGGGCAAACCCACTTAGCCATGTCTATCTTTCCTTTCTTTCGTTTAGGTGAAACATTATTGCAACAACTTTACCACACTCAGCATTGCTTGTCAACAGCAAACTGGGCGTGATCGCAATCTGTCACCAGTAGACATATTCGTAGGGGTCAAAGCGGGGGTTCGCGGACTCGTAGAGATCGACATCGTCAAGCCCGGGAACACGCGTGCGCACGACCTCTCCCGGCTGCGGCTCGTGGCTGATATTCAGCCAGAACGCCTTTACCGACTGGCCGCAACCCGCCTTCACGGTGACGTAGTTGTCTCCGGCCTTTACCGGAACATGCTCGTAGATGACAGAACCTTCGTCCTTGTGCCCGCCGTAGACGGGCTCGAACGCCTTGCCGTTGACCCATATCTTGCCGCGCCAGTCGACGCCGAAGCGCACCGTTATCTCGCCCGCCGCCTGCCGCTTGAAGAAACCTACGCAGTAGCACGTGCAGAAGCTCTGCGCGGCAATGAGCGGATGCGCCGTCGCGTAGTCGACATATCCGTCGGCGCGCGACTTCACGACGGGACGCCAGTCGAGGAAGCGAAGATCCGCGGGCGTCTCGTCGAGATACTTGAGTCCGAGCGGATGGAAGCGCGGGTTCGGCTGGACGTCGCCCTTGACCGCCATCTCCTCGGCGAACGCGCCGGAATCGCCGCCCTTCGATTCGTCGACCGGGAAGATCGTGTCCACCATGTAGTGATCGTCGTCCTTTTCGCTCGGCCACGGCCCGAGCACGTTGTACTGTGCAATCGGCTCGTACTGCTCCGACGGCTTCGTGTAGAGCGAGCGGGCAAAGAGTTTCCCGTCCGCGCCAACGCCCAAGTTTCCGAAGACAATCGCGAGACGGCGCATGTCGTTGTCCTCGCTCTGAGACGCGCTGCGCAGGTACAGGTCCTTTTCGCCCTTGGGGACAGACCCCCATCCGCCTCGATCCAGCACGGCCGCCTTTCCTCCGGCCGACCGATAGCGGTCGCACGCCTGGAAAGGATCGATCGCGTCGAACACGATTCTCCCCTTCGCCGCAAATATTCCCTCGCCACACGCGACAAATCCGCCGCCGGACTTGAGGCGAGTGACGTTCACGCCGTCGCGCCAGCGCATAAGCGACGGTCCGACGCCAGCGAAAAGGGAGGCGGGGAGCCCTTTGACATCGCGCACCCTGTACACTGTGCCAGTGGAGTCTGCAATCCCGGCCTCGGCCGCAAGCCGCGGATTTCCGAAGATGTACACACACCCCGAGCCGACGGATTTCGCGAGCTTTGCGAAGTCTATGTCCGAATCAGGCCCGGCGAGAAGGAGCTCCGCGTTGTCGAGCGTACCGCCTTTGTACGGCGAACTCGTGACTGACATCGTCTTCGCCAGCCGATCCGCCGACTTTCCGGACGTGTAGACTTTCGTCGGGGCGGAAGTCTCCCCGTGCAGGAACCGGTCGAGCGTCGCCGATGCGACGCGCCACGCTGCGGGACACTTTGCGACACGGTCTTCAAAGTCGAAGGCGCAGAATGTGACAGAGCCCTCTTCGATCTGCTCTTCGAGAAGCGCCGTGTAGGAAAGATCGAATTCGCCGCGGACGAGCGGACGGAACCCCGCCTTCTGCGGAATCAGGATCGGCGTCGCCGAAACAGCGTGCGTATGAGTCCAGCGCGGTCCGCGCCGCGTCTCGTGCTTCATCACGTTGCCGAACGCAGCATCCTCGACCGGCGCACCCGCCCAGTAGCCGAGATCCCTGTCGTCGACATGTTCGAGCGCCACGTTGTACATCTGCCGCGCCATGGAATCCTCGACCGTAAAGCCAAGCGACTGCCATACATCCGCCGTCTGCTGCATGACAAGTATTTTGAGACCTTCTCCGACGCGCGACGCAAGCTTCTCGAGTCCCTGCGCAGACGAAAGCGCGCGCCAGCCGACGACAAGCCGCTCCGTCTTCTTCGGCACGTTTTCAAGCGAATCAACGGGAACATACTTTACGCCGAGTTCGTCAAGAATCGGCGCCGTCTTCCCGTTTGGATCGAACAGCGCGACCGACTCGCCCTTCCACTCGCGCGGGCCGCGTTTCGGATATACCTCGAACTCGACCGTGTCGGACCTGACGGTTGCGTTCGCTGGATTCTCTCCGCCTTTCGCAAGCGAAAACTCCGCGACAAGCCGGTACCGCTTTTCGGCGTTCGCCGGCTTCGTCTTGAAGGCAACCGGAACGAACTTCACGTCGCCCTGCATCAAGGACACCTTCTCCGTTCCCGACGCGGCGACGCCTCCGCCGATCTCTTCCACGCGCCATTTCGCCGTCGCCGTGTTCTCGCCGAGACCGTCCCACACAAAAACAAGATTCTTTTTCACTTCGCCGCCGGGCCAGTAGGCGTGGACCTTGTCTGTCGGCTCGCTGCCACCGCCGATGTACGCGACGAAATCGCCGTTGGCGACACACTGGCGGTCGCGCACGGTATTCGCCTTGTCCCACGGCCATGACTGGAGATACATAAGCCCGCCGTTCTGCCCGCACGTGCGCCACGCGCGGTTGACTCTCCTGACGAGCAGCCGCGAGAAATCCTCTGCGAGCGGATGGAACTGATAGAGGTCGCGGCGTCCCGGCTCGACCCATCCGCCGTGCGTGAAGCGGAGGCAGCTCTTCGCGAACTCGCGGGTGTGGACGAGCATCTCCTCGCTCTCCAGCTCGTATGCGCGCGCGCCATAGTAGACGGCGAGCCATTCCGTCATCTCCGGGACGCGGCTGTGGAACCAGCACGCGTAGTACGGAGCGCCGAACTCCGCCGCGTACCAGGGGAGGATTCCGTTCGTCGCCCACTGCGAAAGCCATTCCTCGCGCTCCTGGAGAGGGGTGAAGTTGAAGTAGAGGTTCGAGGACGAAATGTCGGCCTCTGTCCCATCGGCATGGGAGAAGTACAGGCAGTTGGGGTTCATCTCGCGGGCAATCGCGGCGGCGAACTCGATATTGTCCACGACTCCGCCCTCTTCGCGCACCTGCCCGAGGATCTCGGGGCGCATATTGCGCTCGGGGCATATCTGGTTGACGCCGGTAGAGGCGGCCACAATGCACGGATAGTTGCGCCACGTTCGCATCCACGCCTTTAGCGAACGCTTGAACTGCTCCGTGCACTTTGGATCGCGGCGTATCGCATCGTGGACATAGTAGATCGACGGCATGCCGGTGAAAACGGCGATTCCCGCCGAAGACTTCTTCGCAAGATCCTTCTCGTCTTCAGACCAGTAGGCCCAGTGCCGGTGTGTTTCGTAGGAGAGATTGTATCCGTAGAGATGCACGTCCGCCGCATTCGCCGGAAGCCCCTGGTTCCAAAAGCCGCGAAAGCGCTGTACGTGGCCGTTGAGCATGATCTCCTTACCCTCGCGCCACACCTCGCGGAAGCCGATCATCGAGCGAGGCCGACGCGAATCGCATTCCTTCCCGCCTGCCGAGAGCTTCACGCGGCAGTCGTACGTCTTCGCACCGGCGACAGGCTCCCACGCAACGATGTCGTCCGTCCACGGCAACTCGATCTTAACGATGTTCGAGCCCTTTTCAAGGCGCGCGGCCTTCTTCGCGCGCTTGAGAACGGGCATACCCTGCGCATCAGACAGCTCGACTTCCACGACTGCGTCTTCGCGCGAGAGAGACTCGATCTCGACATCGACGAAAAGCTTCTTTTCGCGCCACGACGGACGCGCGAAGAAATCGTCGATCCACGCGGCGGTGCGCGGCACAAGCGCCGCGGCTGAAAGCCGGTGCTTCCCGTCGCGCCTCGCGCCAGACGGTTCGTCGCCGCGTCCGTAGTACGCATCGGCCTTGCGCTCGACTGTCGTGATCTCGTTCTCCGCGCCGAACTTGAGGAACGGCGCGATCTCCACCGAGCCGTCCGGCGCGTACGCGGTGCCGGCCTTCTTTCCGTTTACCATGACGTCGACTTCGCAGAAGCCGAGCTTCTGTTCGTAGCGGACGCTCATCCCCTTCCACTCGGCGGGAATGTCGTTCTTCCCTTCTTTGAACGCCGCGCCCGCCGAAAGAGCGGCAAATGCAGCAGCCAGCACAAGATGTATTTTCATGTCTCACTCCTCAATCACGCCATTTGATCCAGATAGGTCCTCTCACCTGTCGCTTACGGTAACACGGTAGAATGCCGAGTCGCCCTGCGTCGGCACACTGAATACCATGTTGGCATCCCCCCCTTGCCGACTGGACATATCGACCTCGGTCCATCCTGGATCGTTGAGCAAGTGCTTGTATTCGAGCGAATAATACAACCCTGCGATGGAATATGGAACGGTCATGCGGAAGTTGCCGTTTTCGAACATTGCGTTTGATATGGAAGGCTGGGCCGTTTCGTTGAGCGCAAGGGCAACTTGTGCGCCGCCGGAGGCGGCATCGGACACTGTTACCGTATAATAGGAGGGAAAGGTGCATACGACCGCGCCATCCAGCATCACACTGCCGGTTGCGGAATCGACGGATACATTGGATCCCTCCGGGATTACGATTGCCATTCCGGTCCTGGCTACATTCGCGAGCTCGCCGGGCTCGACTTCAACGCCGTCCACCTGCGGTTTTGGGTCGGTCCCTGCCGCACCGCCGCCCACAAACGTGAGGCGGACTATGACGACGCCGCTTCCGCCTTTCCCAGACCAGTAGCCGTTGTTCCCGCCGCCGCACCCGCCGCCGCCGCCGCCAAGACCGTTCGCTCCAGCCAGACCGTTGCTGTAAGCCCCCGCCGAACCAGAGCCGCCGCCGCCAAGTCCGCCAACACCGCCTGCCGTTGAACCGGCGCCTCCACCGCCGCCTGCGTAGCAAACACTCTCTCCAGTGATGTCGCTCGACCTACCCTCGCCGCCGGCTCCGCCCTGCGAGGTGACATAGCTCAAGCTCGCTCCG